>NZ_BAABJZ010000006.1:0-333673 GCF_039543565.1 Ferrimonas pelagia
CATCGGTGCAAGCACATGTGGCAACTAATCAGGCGGGTGAAGTACTTCATGAACAACGCCTCACCATTCCCGGGTGGTGGTCATGGATTGCAGAAACTGGAGCACAATTAGGATCAGTTATTTAGACATCGAAGGATGTTGGACAGCAAGTTTGCACTTATGTAAAAAGAGCGAGGTCATATTTTTATCTAAAGGGAAAGAGACTTAAAACGCTAGATGCATTTGAATTTTTTGCTATACTAAACCCTATTGCTGGATTGCGATGGATTGCACAATTGGATAGTTTATCTGAAGATGACCTCTGCACAATTGTGGAAATGGTGCCGTCGGGGAGGATGGATGATATTTCAAAGAGATTTACCACTGAAATGTTGCTCAATAATAGAGCAAACATCTTAGGTCTGAGAGATAGTGTCGAGAAAAATCTTAACCCATTATTGCGAGCAGTATAGGTGAAAATGTATGAGTGATGTTTTTATTATTTGGAGAAGCCCGAAAACCACGATGTGGGAGCCGGTTGCTTGCCTGACTCACAATGATGATAAATATATTTTTAATTATACTGTTGGTGCGAGGGATAATGACTTCCCAGCATTTCCAAGAATGACGGTGAAAAACAAGGGGTATTTGTCTTCGGAATTGTTTCCTTTTTTTTAGGAATAGGTTGATCCCTAAGCGCAGACCAGAGTTTGCTGCAATGTTGAATTGGTCTGATATGCATTATTCCGACTATGATCCACTAGAGTTACTTAGTATTTCTGGAGGGGAAAAGAAGACAGATAACTTTCGAATCGTTAAGTTGCCAACAGAGACGGTCGATCATAAATATAAGATTAAGTTCTTTGTCAGTGGAGTCGCTTACTTGTCAAGTTTAGCCAAGGAGGACATTTCTAACCTTAATTCGGACTCTGCTCTCACGTTTGATTTTGAATCAGACAATGGGAGTGATAAGAACGCGGTTGCGATCATTAAGGTGAAAGGTAATGTGAAAATTGGCTATTACCCAAAGTATCTGAATGAAGACTTAAGAGCTTTATATAATACTGAGGTTAGAGATAGTATTGAGGTGAAGCTGTTAAAGGTAAACTCGGATGCTCCTGAGCAGTACAAGATTTTGTGTGAAATGACTTGTGACTGGCCCGCGGACTTCTATCCATTTCAATCCGGGAAGTTTAGTATTTTGCGCTAGTGGGGGGTAACCTGAACTTTTGTTAAAAGTCGTTTATTTCGTTGCTAGTCCCCAAGACCGGCGCTGAGTGTCGTTGGGGGAGGGGCGACCGGGAGCTTGGCGGAGCCATTTTCGAAAGCGGCTGGCCGCTTTTGCTTTGGGAAAAGGGCGACTCCAAGCGTGTCGGCCCGAGCGCGACGTAAGCGAAGATGAAGCCGGGCGCAGGCACACAGACCGTACCAGCAACGCTGCTTTTGATCTCCGTCGACTTCGAGGAGCGCAGCGACGAAGGGAGATAAAGGGGAGTGGGGAGGGGCAGCGCCCCTCTCCTTGCCGTCGCCAACGCGACAACGGGTTATGGTTCACCGATGAAGGCCCACGGCGCAGCCGTCATCACCAAAACCACAGGCACCGCCGAAGGCCCACGGCGCAGCCGTCACCGCCCAAATAACCAATACGCCGTAGGCCCACGGCGCAGCCGTCACCACCTAACCTGTGCGGTTAGCGCAAAAACTTAAGCCGCAGCGATTTCAAGGAAAAGACGGACCGCATTTCAATGCGCCAAACCATGGCGGATTACGCTCGCTTCGCGGCTAATGCCGCCCTACTGTCAACCACCGCGATGTGGCTTAAACAGCCTTGAACGCCCACCAAGAACGGCGCTGAGTGTCGTTGGGTGAGGGACAACCGGGAGCTTGGTGGAGCCCTTTTCGAAAGCGGCTGGCCGCTTTTGCTCTGGGAAAAGGGCGACTCCAAGCGTGTCGGCCCGAACACGACGTAAGCGAAGATTAAGCCGGGCGCAGGCACGGCGACCGCACCAGCAACGCTGCTTTTGATCTCCGTCGACTTCGAGGAGCGTAGCGACGAAGGGAGATAAAGGGGAGTGGGGAGGGGCAGCGCCCCTCTCCTTGCCGTCGCCAACGCGACAACAGGTTATGGTTCACCGATGCAGGCCCACGGCGCAGCCGTCACCGCCCAAATAACCAATACGCCGTAGGCCCACGGCGCAGCCGTCACCACCTAACCTGTGCGGTTAGCGCAAAAACTTAAGCCGCAGCGATATCAAGGAAAAGACGGACCGCATTTCAATGCGTCACCTCATGGCGGATTACGCTCGCTTCGCGGCTAATGCCGCCCTACGCTCGACGACCGCGATGTGGCTTTATTAGCCTTGAACTTCCCCCCAAGACCGGCGCTGAGTGTCGTTGGGTGAGGGGCGACCGGGAGCTTGGCGGAGCTTTGTTGAAAGCGGCTGGCCGCTTTTGCTGTTAAAACAAAGCGCTGATTTTGAAAGAGTAGCAAGCGTGTCGGCCCGAACACGACGTAAGCGAAGATGAAGCCGGGCGCAGGCACACGGAACCTACCAGCAACGCTGCTTTTGATCTCCGTCGACTTCGAGGAGCGTAGCGACGAAGGGAGATAAAGGGGAGTGGGGAGGGGCAGCGCCCCTCTCCTTGCCGTCGCCAACGCGACAACGGATTATGGTTCACCGATGAAGGCCCACGGCGCAGCCGTCACCGCCAAAACCACAGGCACCGCCGTAGGTCCACGGCGCAGCCGTCACCACCAAGCCCGTGCGACTAGCACAGAAACCAAACCGTCCGCGATGCAGTCGCCAACACCAACCTGTGTGGTTAGCACAAACCGAAACCTATGCGGCAGCGTCAGCCTTCTGCAAAGAACGAAGCCAGTTGATCTCTTCCGCCCAAAGGGTGTCGTCGATGGTCTCCAATACCATTGGAATACCGACCGTTGCTGGGTGGTTCATCAAAAAGGCAAACACCTCCGTGCCCATCTCCCCCTCCATCAAAGAGTGGTGTCTATCCACCCGGCTGCCCAGCGCGGATTTGGAGCCGTTGAGGTGCATCCCTTTGAGGTACTCAAGGCCGACGATGCGATCGAACTCGGCGAAGGTGGCCTCTGCGGCGGCATGGCTTGAGAGATCATACCCGGCGGCGAAGGTGTGGCAGGTGTCCAGGCAGACGCCGACGCGGGACTTGTCCTCAACGCCGTCGATGATGGCGGCCAATTGCTCGAAGCTGTGACCCAGGTTGCTGCCCTGGCCGGCGGTGTTCTCGATCACCGCGGTGACGCCGGCGGTGGCGGCCAGCGCCAGGTTGATCGACTCGGCGATGGTGGCAAGACATTCGGCTTCACTGATCTTGCGCAGGTGACTGCCTGGGTGGAAGTTGAGCAGGGTCAGGCCGAGCTGCTCGCAGCGCTGCATCTCGTCGATGAAGGCCAAACGTGACCGCTCAAGCGCCTCGGGCTCGGGGTGGCCTAAGTTGATCAGGTAGGAGTCGTGGGGCAGGATCTGCGCCGGGGCGAAGCCGAGGCGGGCGCAGTTGTCCTGAAACTGTTTGATGTTGCTGGCGGTCAGTGGCTTGGCTTCCCAGCGGCGCTGATTTTTGGTGAACAGGGCGAAGGCGTTGGCGCCGAGTTTGGCGGCATTGAGCGGGGCGTTTTCGACGCCGCCGCTGGCGCTGACGTGGGCGCCGATAAATCGTGTGGCTTGGGACATGGGCTCTCCTGATGTGAACGGGGCGATGGTAAGGGGCGGCGTCGTTGGCGGCAAGCGCAGAGAACCGATCGGCAGGGTCGACTTTTTCGCTCGACTTCCCTGTCAGGGCGGGCTTGGGTATGCTGGCGGGATCCCGTGTTGGATCCCATGCAGAGCTTTTTTATGTCCTATCTTCTTCCTGCCGGCTGGCAATCCCCTCTCGCTGCTGAGCTGGCGAGCCCCTACTTTACCCAGATGATGACGCAGCTGAGCCTGTGGCGCGCCGATGGCCAGGCGATCTTCCCGCCTGAGGACAAGGTGTTTGAGGCGTTTCGCGCCACGCCGCTGGAGCGGGTCAAGGTGGTGATCTTGGGGCAAGATCCCTACCACGGGCCGGATCAGGCCCATGGCTTGTGCTTCTCGGTGCTGCCGGGGGTGAAGACACCGCCGTCGCTGGTCAATATGTATAAGGAGTTGGCGACGGATATCGAGGGCTTTGTGGTGCCGGAGCACGGCTGCTTGCAGTCGTGGGCGGAGCAGGGGGTGCTGCTGCTCAATACGGTGCTGACGGTGGCACAGGGTCAGGCACATTCTCACGCGAAGCTGGGGTGGGAGCGGTTTACCGATCGGGTGATCGCGTTGGTCAATGCCGAGTGTGAGGGGGTGGTGTTTCTGCTGTGGGGCAGTCATGCGCAGAAGAAGGGGCGGGGGATCGATCGGACGCGTCATTTTGTGCTGGAGGCGCCACATCCCTCACCGTTGTCGGCCTATCGTGGATTCTTTGGCTGTGGCCACTTCTCTAAGGCGAATGAACTGCTGCAACGGCAGGCGCGGACGCCGATCCAGTGGCAGCCGTTTTTACCTAACGGAGTTTGACCGGGATCAAGGCGTTCGAGCCAGTCTCACCGCATCCTCACTTAAGGACTATGATTAATCAACGAAAATAAAACGATTAGGTGACGATATGCTGGCAAGGATCCATACCGATCATGCGCACATCCTGACGCTGCTGAATTTGCTGGATCGCAAAGCGGGTCGATTAGAGCGGGGCGAAGAGGTCAGCCTGACCTTGATCCGAGATGTGATCGATTATCTGCAGCGTTACGCCGATAACAGCCATCACCCAATGGAAGATATCTTGTATCAGTATTATCTGGAAAAGGTGGGTGAGACGGATGGCACTGTGCATCGATTGGCGCAGGAGCATGAGACCTTGCGGATCGCCACCGATCAGTTGATGGATACGCTAAATATGATCCTGAACGATGCGGTGGTGCCACGCGAGCGTTTGATCACCGATCTCAAAACCTTTGCCGGTCAGCAGCGACGTCACCTGGAGCAGGAAGAGAAGCATGTCTTGCCGAAACTGGAGCAAGAATTGAAGGAGGATGACTGGCAGCTCCTGCAGCAGCAGGTGGCGGATACCTTGATGGACGATCCCTTGTTCAGTGGCGGCGGTGAGCGCGAGTATGAAGATCTGCGGGCGTATTTAAGCGAAGCGGATGACGAGTCGTGAGGGTTACCGTGATAAAAAACGCCCTGCGAGATCGCAAGGCGTTTTTCGTTGGCAGAGCATTAGAAATCCATCAGTTCGCTTTCTAAGTCACAGCAGAAGTCGATGTCGGACAGCTCTTTGCGCAGGCGTGCACGTTCTTTAATCGCTTCTATCTCACGCCATTTGCGCTTCTTGTTGCTGCGCGAACGGGTGGGCTTTTCAACGACACTGCCTTCCGGTGAACCGTAATCCAATCGTTCCATAACACTCTCCCCCAAAACGTGTTTTCCCTGTTGTCAGAGACTAAGTAACACAGATGGAAAAGAGTGTGCAACAAAAATGTTACAAGGTGACTCGAGATCAATTACGCTTTAAGGCTGCCTTGGCGTAGCAGCTTGATCAGTCCATTGGTGGAGCTGTCTTGAGCATAACTTGCTGACTCCGCTTCTATTTCAGCCAGAACTGCATTACCCAGAACCTTGCCTAATTCCACGCCCCATTGGTCAAATGAATTGATGTTCCACAGTGCGCCCTGAACGAAAGTACGGTGCTCGTACAGGGCGATCAGCGCGCCCAGTGTGGCCGGGGTGAGCTGCTCCATCACTAGGGTGTTGCTCGGGCGATTGCCCGGCATCACCTTGTGACGGGCGAGTCGATCCAGGTCGGCCTCGGACAGCGCTTTGCCGGCGAGCTCCGCCTTGGCTTCGTCCAGGTTCTTGCCCTGCATCAACGCCTGGGCTTGGGCCAGACAGTTGGCGGCGAGCATGTTGTGATGGCGACCGAGCGGGTTATGGCTGCTTAGCGGCAGGATAAAGTCCGCAGGAATGATGGCGGTGCCTTGGTGCAGAAGCTGGTGATAGGCGTGTTGGCCATTGGTGCCTTCGCCGCCCCAGATCACCGGACCTGTGCTGTGCGCAACCGGGTTGCCGGCGTCATCGACGGATTTGCCGTTGCTTTCCATATCCAGCTGTTGGATGTAGGCAGGCAGGCCACGCAGGTAATGATCGTAGGTCAGGATCACCTGGCTCTGGGCGTCGAAGAAGTTGCTGTACCAGAGTGACAACATGCCCATGATCACTGGCATGTTTTGCTCGAGTGGGGCTTCTAGGAAGTGGCTGTCCATCGCTTCGGCGCCGCGCAGCAACTGCTCGAAGTGATCGAAGCCAACGGCCAAGGCGATCGGCAAGCCGATGGCGGACCACAGCGAGTAACGGCCGCCGACCCAATCCCACATCGGGAAGATGTTGTCGGCGCTGATCCCAAACTCAACCGCAGCCGGGACGTTGGAGCTGACGGCGACAAAGTGGGCGGCGACATCCTGTTGGCTGGCGCCGCTTTGCAGGAACCAGTCACGGGCGCTTTCGGTATTGGCCAGGGTTTCCTGGGTGGTAAAGGACTTAGAGGACATCAGCACCAGGGTGGTCTCTGGATCGACCTTCTTAAGCTTTTCCACCAGCGAGGTGCCGTCGACATTGGCGACGTAGTGTAGGCGCAGGGACTTGGCGTAGGGGCGCAGGGCTTCGGTGGCCACTTTGGGGCCGAGGAAGGAGCCACCAATGCCGATGGCAATGACGTCGGTAAAGGCTTTGCCGGTGTAGCCGGTGCGCTGACCGCTGTGCACCTCTTCGACAAAGGCTTTCATCTTGGCCAGAGTCTGGTTGATCTCTGGGATGACGTTGGCGCCTTCGGCCTGGAGCGTGTCTTGACGACTATTGCGCAGGGCGGTGTGCAGCACGGCGCGACCTTCGGTGCGGTTGATGATGTCGCCGCGGAACATGGCGTCGCGCTGCTGCTCCAGCTGGGCGCCGCGGGCCAGATCGAATAAGTGGGCTAAGGTGGCGTCGTCGATGCGGTTCTTGGAGTAGTCCAGCAACAGTTCGGCCGCTTGCACTTGGTAGCGCTCGGCGCGGTCGGGATCATCGGCAAAGGCCTGACGCAGGGATTGGCTTTCCAGTGCTTGGCGTTGTTGCAGCAGGGCCTGCCAGGCAGGCTGTTGAGTCAATGGTGTGGTCATGGTGGTATCCATAAAAACGCCCGGGCAGGCCCGGGCGGTGGGTTTGGGCTTTGTTTAGGCGCTGAGGCGTTCGCGGAGCATCACTTCCAGCTTGTCCTGATCGATGGCGAAGTTGCGGATCCCTTCGGCCAGCTTCTCGACGGCCATGGCGTCTTGGTTCATCTCCCAGCGATACTGAGTTTCGGACAAGGGCGCCGGGCGCGGCTTCAGCTCGCCGGTGTATTCGAGCGCGCGGCGCACTTCGCGATTGTCTTGGGCCAAGTCTTCAAGCAGACCCGGGCCGATGGTTAGGCGATCACAGCCGGCCAGGGCGAGGATCTCGCCGGTGTTGCGGAAGCTGGCGCCCATGACGACGGTGTCGTAGCCGTGCTGCTTGTAGTACTGGTAGATCTGGCTGACGGAGATCACGCCGGGATCGTCAGCGCCCTGGTAATCCTGGCCGGTTTTGTTTTTGTACCAGTCGAGGATCCGGCCGACGAAGGGGGAGATCAGGAACACGCCGGCTTCGGCACAGGCGCGGGCCTGGGCAAAGCTGAACAGCAGGGTTAGGTTGCAGTTGATCCCCTCTTGCTCCAACTGCTCGGCGGCACGAATGCCCTCCCAGGTGGAGGCCAGTTTGATCAGGATCCGCTCCGGGCCAATGCCGGCTTGCTGATACAGCCGCATCAGTTTGCGTGCCTTGGTGATGGAGGCCTGGGTGTCGAACGACAGGCGGGCGTCCACTTCGGTGGAGATCCGTCCCGGCACGATCTTGAGGATCTCCAGGCCGATATTGACCGCCAGTTTGTCGGCGGCGTCTTCCAGTTGCTGAGCGGGTTCGTCGCTTTGCGCTTTGGCCCAAGCCACGGCTTCGTCGATCAGCTCTGCATATTGTGGCAACTGTGCGGCTTTGAGGATCAGCGAGGGGTTGGTGGTGGCGTCTTCTGGGTGGTAACGACGGATCGCTTCGATATCGCCGGTGTCGGCCACGATCGTGGTCAGGGATTTGAGTTGCGAAAGTGCATTGGCCATAAAGGTCATTCCATTAACAAGCAGGAACCAGAGTTGTCGTGCGTGGTGGTAAAAGTCCTCCCATTAAAGGGGATTTACCCAGTAAAGCCAACCACCGGCGCAAAATAATGGCACCGGTGGTTGGCTTTGGTTATTCCTCGCGCGACGTAACTATTCCAGGGTTACGTTGATGGTGACGTGACGGTCGGGCCGGTTTGCTTCCGGTTTGGCGCCACGCTCGCCTAAGGTACCGGTCTTCATCCGAGCGGGGTCGATCTGCCAGTCGTGATGAAGGGCTTGTTTGACGCTGTCGGCCCGGCGCTCGCCCAGCTTTATATTGTAGTCGTTGCTGCCCGTCCCATCGGTATGGCCCATTATCTGGGCTTGGGCGTCGGGCTGCTCCTGCATGAAACGGCCGATCGCCTTGAGTTTGTCTCGCTCTTCACCGCTGAGCTCGGCGGAGTCGAAGGCGAAGTAGACGGTGGTGGCGGGTGGGATCACCACCGGCTCGGGCAGTTGCACCGGCGGAGGCGGGGTGGCCGGTTTGGCGGGGGCCACGACAGGGGCGACGGCCGCAGCGGCGACCGGTGCTGGGCTGGCGCCAAAGTGGTAGCTCAATTGTAGGCCCCAGTAGTTGGCTTCGACGGGGGAGAACTGCTCGGTGACCTCCATATCATGGAAGTGGCGAAAGCGGACACCCAGTTGCAGTTGCTGATTGACCCGATAGTCCAGGCCGGCGCCGAGGTAGGGATCGATCTCATCATCGCTGAAGCTGCCTGCGGCATTGCGGATCTTTAAATCGTGCCAGAAGCCGCCGGCTTCGGCGACAACAAACAGGTTGTCCATCAGTGGCGCACGACCGGTTAATGCCAGCCGAACACCACTGCCGTCTGTGGTGCGACTCAGTGCTTGGCTATCCCAGCGGCTCTTACCCAGATCGGTATAGCCCAGCTCGACGCCGATAAAGCGGGAAAATTGCCAGCCGCCAAACAGGTCCCAGGCAAAATCGGTGTCGTCACATTGAGCGGCGGTGACGCTGGCGGGGCAGGTGCCATTCCAGTTGCTTTGGCCAAAGCCGACACCGGCATACCAAGGGGCGGTGTCGTCGGCACTGGCAAGGGGAAAAACGAGGGTGGCCATTAAGGCGGTCGCGCAGGCATTCAATTTCATTGTCTCTACTCCCTGAAGTTGTTAGGCGGCATTTGTCTCAGGTTGCCGTCTGACTAAAGCGTAGATGCTGGCAGGTCGGTCGCCAGTTGAATGCTGTACTGCCGTATGTTTCTTTTTTTTGTGTGGTTGTTTCCCTGGTTGGGATTGAGTGTGGCCAGTTTGTGATTTTGGGTGTCAAACGTTTTGGGGGGTTGTGTTGAGCTGGGGTGTTTTAGGGGGTGGTTTTGTTATTGGCGTGATTTGCTGTGATGTAGATCATGCGCGATTTAAAAATTTCTATGCTAATGTGCCGCCCTGTTGCCGGCATGAGTGACTAAGAATTTGGTCGCGAACTAGAACAATATTGCGATAAATGGCCGGTAACTGCCCAGGAAGGGCCACGTTTGGTAATGGAAGTTGATACTCAGCCACTTAAGGAATGGCGTAAACGCAATTCCTTAAGTGCCCTAAAGAAGAACTGACAATATGCTAGAAGCTATTTTTGCGCCTATCGAAGCCGTCATCGACGCAATGAACGGACTGCTGTGGGGCAGTTTGTTGATCTATGTGTTGGTTGCAGCCGGTGTGCTGTTTACCGTTCTGACTGGTTTCATCCAGTTCCGTCGCTTCGGTCACGGCGTTAAGCTGGTAAAGGAAGGCCGTAACACCACCGACGGGATCTCCTCGTTCCAGGTATTTTGTACCTCGATGGCGGCCCGTGTGGGTACCGGTAACATGGCGGGTGTGGCTGTGGCCATCACCGTCGGTGGCGCTGGCGCCATCTTCTGGATGTGGTTGATCGCCCTGCTGGGTATGGCGACCGCCTTTATTGAGTCGACCTTGGCTCAGGTTTACAAAGTGAAAGGCGACGACGGGATCTACCGCGGTGGCCCGGCTTACTACATGGAGCAAGGCCTGGGTAAGCGCTGGATGGGCTCCCTGTTCTCCGTACTGCTGATCATCGCGTTTGGTTTTGCCTTTAACGCGGCGCAGTCCAACACCATCGCCGACGCAGTAAACACCGCGATGGGGATCGACAAAGCCATCTTGGGCTTGCTGATCGTTGCTGCGACCGGTTACATCATCTTCGGTGGCCTGAAGAAGGTGGCCAAGGCTTCTGAGCTGATCGTGCCTGTGATGGCGGCTCTATACCTGCTGCTGGCGGTGATTGTTCTGGTGATGAACATCACTGAGGTGCCTGCGGCACTGGCGTTGATCTTCAAGTCTGCCTTCGGTCTGCAAGAAGCCGCTGGCGGCGCCATGGGCGCGATCGCTGCGGGTATCGCCCGTGGTCTGTTCTCCAACGAAGCGGGTATGGGCTCTGCGGCCAACATCGCTGCGTCCGCCACGCCGAACCCGAACCACCCTGCGTCTCAGGGCTTTGTTCAGATGATCGGTGTGTTTGTGGATACGCTGGTTATTTGTACCGCGTCTGCGGCCATCATCCTGCTGTCCGGCGTGCTGGACGATCCACAGGGTCAAGGCGGTATCGGTCTGCTGCAGATGGCGCTGACCAATGAGCTGGGTGCTTGGGCGTCCTTCTTCCTGGCCTTCGCCATCATCCTGTTCTGCTTTAGCTCCATCATTGCGAACTACAGCTACGCAGAAACCAACATCAAGTTCCTGACCAAGAGCAAGGCAGTTCTGACCGGCTTCCGCATCGCGGTATTGGCCATGGTGATGGCAGGCTCTGTCGCCTCCCTGAACCTGGTATGGAACTTTGCTGACGTGTCCATGGGCCTGATGGCGCTGGTAAACATTGCGGCGCTGGTGATGCTGTCTAAGGTGGCCATTGCGGTCATCAAGGACTACGAAGCTCAGCTGGAAGCGGGTGAAACCCCAGAGTTCAACGCGGGTACCGTGGCGGCGCTGGAAGCTCAGCTGCACTGCGATACTTGGAAAGACGCGGCAACCAAGCCGGTTTCCGAGCGTTGATCCTGATATGCCAAGGTTCGCGATGAATTAGCGAACAGGGCAATCGAAGGCCGCGCCACTCGTTACCGAGTGGCGCGGTTTTTTTGTGTCTGTGCCACTGATATATTGAGGCTTCATTCGATGTAACCCTTGCAAGGAGCTGTGTATGTTGGCGGTGATCTCCCCGGCGAAGAATTTGGATTTTGAGACGCCGGCGCACGTCGATGCGTATACTCAGCCCGCCTTATTGGCCGATGCCGAAGCGCTGATGACGACGTGTCGCCAATTGACCCCGGCGGATCTGGCCAGCTTGATGAAGTTGTCGGATAAGCTGGCGGGGCTCAATGCCGCGCGCTTTGCCCAGTGGCAGCCCCCTTTTGCGCCGGATAATGCTAAGCAGGCGGTATTGGCCTTTAACGGCGATGTCTATGCCGGCCTGGACGCGGCCACACTGACGCCGGAGCAATTAGCCTATGCTCAGCAGCACTTGGCCATCTTGTCGGGCCTGTATGGGCTACTTAGGCCGCTGGATCTGATCCAGGCGTATCGGTTGGAGATGGGCACCAAGCTGGCCAATGGGCGCGGTAAGGATCTCTACAGCTTCTGGGGCAGCATCATCACCGAGGCGCTCAATCAGGCGCTGGCGGCGCAGGGCGACAATGTGGTGATCAATCTGGCCTCCAATGAGTACTTCAAGGCAGTGAAGAAGCGTGAGTTGGAAGGGCGGGTCATCACCCCGGTGTTTAAGGATGCCAAGAACGGTCAGTACAAGATCATCAGCTTCTACGCCAAGAAGGCCCGTGGCCTGATGGCGCGCTTCATCATTGAGCAGCAGCCCCAGTCACCCAAAGCGCTGGAGGCGTTCGATGCCGCAGGGTATCGCTTCTCTGAGGCGGACTCGACCGAGGACACCTTGGTGTTTTTGCGCGAAGAGCAGCGCTGAGTTTGATGGCGTCATGGACGCCTATTGGGTGTTGGAGCGCCTGACATTAGCGGCGCTCTCCAAGCCGGCGGGCTGCCCTCTCTCTCCCCAGCGGTACCGGGCCTCGTTGGCGCAGGCGAACGCGGCCCGGTGCCTGTTTGATGTCTGGCGCGATGGGCAGTTGCATGGCGATGCCACGCTCACGGGGCGCAATGGTTTGTTGATGTTTGTTACCCATCCTGAGCTGCGCAACAGAGCCACATTGAGGGCTTTGTTTGGTCCGCTCATCCGTCATCTTGAACGATCTGATGGCCGAGCTCTGAGCAGCCACGTTGTTAGGGCGAATGCGCTGTCGCTGGCGTTCTCCCGCAAACGGTGGGTTCAGGTGGTGCGACAAAGCACCGGCGGGATCTGAGCTGTGCTTGGATCTGCCCAGCGAAGCGGCACAGCGGGCCCACCCATGGGCCGGCTAAGGCGGTGTTTGAACTCTCTGCTTTGTGGCCAGGTGCTGTGGCGCTATAAAGCCAGCCGCCACAGAGGTTGTCTCTTTGACTACACTGGGCAAATTAGGGTGTTTGGGCGGGATCTGCGATGAATGTTGAGTTGCGATTGCTGCGGGATGAGGACTGGCAACAGGTGATGTTGCTGCAGGCTGAGGTCTATGGTGCGGCATTTACTGAGCCTTTGACTGTGTTAAAGGATAAGCAACGGCTGGGGCCGCAGAGCTGCTGGGGCATGTGGCTGGATGAGCGGATGGTGGGTTACTGTTTGGCGCATCCGTGGCAGGCGTCGGCACCACCGCCGCTGGGTCAGATGGGGCTGCGCGAGACAAATGTTGAGTGGCTGATGTATCTGCATGACATGGCGGTCGGTCGGGCAGCCCAAGGGCAGGGGCTCGCGGCTTCTGTGCTGAAAGCTCTGGCGGAGTATGCACGGCAGGAGGGTTATACGCGTATGGCTCTGGTTGCTGTACAGGGCGCCAGTGCGTACTGGCAGCGGCAGGGGTTTGAGCAGATGATGAGCCAAAAGTCCTTAAAGGAATATGGGGATGACGCCTGTTATATGGTCAAGGCGCTCTGACGCTGTGCTCGTTGCTAGCTGAACAATACGCCGGCATTGCGCCGGCGTTTTGGGTTTTGGGTTTTGGATTTTGGGTTTATTGGCTTGGCAGCGGGATGGGGCGCAGCTCGGTTTCGGCGTTGGCCATCAGCCAGGCAAACAGGGTGTAGACTGCGGCGCTTTGCTGGATCGCCTCAGGCTTGATCTTATCCAGGGTGTCATCCGGGGTGTGGTGGTAATCGAAGTAGTCGGTGCCATCCATCGCCAGACCCGCGACCGGCACGCCGAGCACGGGCAGCACAGAGACGTCTGGGCCGCCCCAGCTGGCGTTGTGACCGCGTTCCACCCCCAGTGGCGCTAACTGTTCGGTCAATAGGGTAAAGGCGCTGAGGGCGCTGTCATTGACGCGTGAGTCGATACGATAGATGGGGCCAGCGCCAAAATCCGCTTCGGCCGCGATGTAGTGGTTGTCCAGGGTGTCTTTGTGCCGGTCTCGATAGGCTTTGGCGCCGATCAGGCCGATCTCTTCGGCGGCATACAGCACGACGCGCAGGGTGCGTTGTGGCCGGCGCTCCAGCGCCAGGATGTGCTGAGCTGCGGCGGTGACGATCCCGACGCCGGCGCCGTCGTCCAGTGCGCCGGTGCCTTCATCCCAGGAATCGAGATGGGCGCCGATCAGCACGATCTCATCGGCCTTGCTGCTGCCGTGGATCTCGCCGATCACGTTGTAGGAGGTGGCGACGCCGTGATCGAGCGTATCCAACTCCAGCTTCACCTGAATGTCGGACTGCAGCGCCAGCATGCGGGTCAGTTGATCGGCGTCGGGGCCGGACAGGGCGACGGCGGGGATCTTGGTGACGCCGTCGACGTAGCGCATGACGCCGGTATGGGCAAAGCGATGGCCGCTGGTACTAACGCTGCGCAGCAGCAGGCCCACGGCCCCTTTCTGCGCGGCTGCGACGGCGCCCCGGCCGCGCGCTTTGACCACGGGGCCGTAGCCACGGCCATCTTTGAAACGCGCCATTTTATGATCGATAAAGACGAATTTGCCTTTGACGGCGGCGGGATCGGCCGCTTCCAGATCGGCCAGGGTGGCAAAGCGGATAATGGCCGCTTCGAGCCCGCCGTCGGGCGTGGCGATGGAGTTGCCTAGTGCGGTGATCACCAGAGGTTGGGGAAAGGGCAGGGTGATCCGCGCATCGGCAAAGCCGCGCTCCCAGTGGGGCACTTCGACGGGCTCCAGCCGAACAGAATCAAAGCCCATGGCTTCAAAGCGTGCCTTGGCCCAATCGACGGCCCGTTGATCGGCGTGGGTTCCGGGCAGGCGGGGGCCGATCTCGGTGGTGAGGCTTTCCACCACGCGATAGGCGTGATCGCTCTGCATGGCGTGCTGACGCAGGTTATCTGCGTGGCTGAGGGTGAGCTCGGAGAAGGGGGCCGCGGTGAGCGACAGGGGCAGCGCCAACACGAGGGCGGCAAGGGAGCGCTTCATGAAACATCCTGTTGTTATTGTGATCCAGATCGTGGGCTACTGTAACAGGAAGGTGGGCGTTGCTTAAGCGATGAGCGGGCTCTGGGACCGCGAGCGGGGGCGAAAAAGGGTAAGGGGTTGTAAAAGAGGGCGGCGGCGGTGAAAAACAGGCATAAAAAAACCGACCCGAGGGTCGGTTTTTACAATTGCGTTCAAAGCGCTATTACAGAGCTTTGATTTGCGCAGCCAAGCGGCTCTTATGACGAGCAGCTTTGTTCTTGTGGATCAGGCCTTTGGTGGCCATGCGATCCAGGATAGGCTGGGCAGCTTGGAAAGCTTCGGTAGCTACAGCTTTGTCGCCAGTGGCGATAGCAGCAATTACTTTTTTGGTCAGGGTGCGCATCATGGAGCGACGGGAAGCGTTGTGCTGACGACGCTTCTCACTCTGGATGGCACGCTTCTTAGCAGACTTGATGTTAGCCAAGTGCAAACTCCTAAAAACGGTGCAGTCTGGATTCTTACAAGGGTCGCGAATTTACTTAGTTAAGCTCAGTTTGTCAACGACGACGAGCAAATAAGCGCCAGTTCTACGAACTGGAGACCAAATTTGGCCTTTCACAACCCTTCTAGTTTAAGATGGTGCGAAATTCTAGCAGCATTCCCGCCTCGGTGACAGACCGTCGGGTTTTTTTTTGCAGTCCAGTCTTCAATGAGACGGGTTTGACCCGTCCACTTTGTCATTATCAGGGTAACTTTTGAGCAAAAAACTGATCCGCTCCGGGATGATAGTCAGTGCCATGACGCTGATCTCCCGGGTTTTAGGCTTGTTGCGCGACGTTGTGGTGGCCAACTTGATGGGAGCCGGCGCCGCCGCCGATGTTTTTTTCCTGGCCAACAAGATCCCCAACTTTCTGCGTCGGCTGTTTGCTGAGGGGGCGTTTGCCCAAGCCTTTGTACCTGTGCTGACTGAGTACCAGCAGAAACAGGATCACACCGAGGTGCAGCAGTTGATCGCGCGGGTCAGTGGTACCTTGGGGTTGATTGTCACCGGGGTGACCTTATTGGGGGTCATTGGCTCCCCGGTTCTGGCGGCGCTGTTTGGCACTGGCTGGTTTGTGGCCTATTTAGGCGGCGAGCCGGAAGGGGAGAAATTTCTGCTGGCCGCGCTGATGTTGAAGATCACCTTCCCCTATCTGTGGTTTATCACCTTTACCGCACTGGCCGGGGCGATCCTCAATACCTTGGGCCGCTTCGCCGTGGCGGCGTTTACCCCGGTGTTTTTGAACATCGCCATTATTGCCTGTGCGTTGTGGTTGTCGCCGCAGTTGGCGCAGCCTGAGTTGGGCTTGGCCTGGGGCGTGTTCCTGGGGGGGATGATCCAGTTTCTGTTTCAGATCCCGTTTTTGCTGCAGACCCATACCTTGGTGCGCCCGCGTTGGGGCTGGCATCATCCCGGCGTGACCAAGATCCGCACCTTAATGATCCCGGCGATGTTCGGTGTGTCGGTCAGCCAGATCAACCTGCTGTTTGACACCTTTATTGCCAGTTTCTTGATGACCGGCTCCATCAGTTGGCTCTATTACTCTGATCGCTTACTGGAGTTTCCGCTGGGCTTGTTTGGTATTGCGATAGCCACGGTGATCCTGCCTGCGCTGTCCCGTCGCCACGCCAATGATGATCCGACCCAGTTTGCCAGCACCCTGGACTGGGGGGTGCGCTCGGTGCTGCTGGTGGGCATTCCGGCCATGTTGGGCCTGATGGTGTTGGCGCAACCGATGTTGATGGTGCTGTTTATGCGCGGTGCCTTTAGCCTGGCGGACACGCAAATGGCGGCGATGAGTTTGCTGGCTTACGCTTCTGGCCTGCTCAGCTTTATGTTGGTGAAGGTGTTGGCACCGGGTTATTTCGCCCGGCAGGATACCAAAACGCCGGTGCGCTACGGCATCATCGCGATGGTGGCGAACATGGGCTTTAATGTGGTGTTGGCGATCCCGTTTGGTTATGTCGGCTTAGCGCTGGCGACCTCCGCGTCCGCGACGCTCAATGCCTTCCTGCTGTATCGCGGCTTGCGGACGCAGCAGGTATTTCGCTTAGCGCCCAGCAGTCGGGTGATGATCATCAAGATGGCGTTGGCCGGCGTGGCAATGGCCGCCAGTTTATTGTGGTTGTGTCCCGACGAGGCGCAGTGGCTGGCTTGGTCGCTGCCTCAGCAGGTTGTCAATCTCTTTGGTTTCATTGGCTTAGGGGCCTTAGTCTATCTGCTGACGCTGCTGGCTCTGGGGATCCGACCGGGCCAATTAAAGAGCGCATGAAACTGCCCCTCAGCTGGGGTATAATCCGGCGATTTTCAATGCAAAGACGGGCTGTTGATCCATGGAGTTGATCAGAGGTGTTCACAACCTGTCCGATGCACATCATGGATGTGTTCTGACGATCGGGAATTTCGACGGGGTTCATTTAGGCCATGCGGCGGTGATCCGACGTTTGGTCGCGGTGGCCGAAGCGTATGGGGTGCCGGCAACCGTGATGGTGTTTGAGCCGCAGCCGCAGGAGTTTTTCCGGGGTGAGCAGGCGGCGGCCCGTTTGAGCCTGCTGCGCGATAAATTAGCGCGTCTGGCTGAGCTGGGCGTCGCACGCGTGCTGTGCATTCGGTTCGATCAGGCGTTTGCCGATCAGGATCCCGGCGAGTTTATCCGGCGCTTATTGGTCGACAAGCTCGGCGTGCGTTACCTGGTGGTAGGAGACGACTTTTGCTTTGGTCGGGCCCGCCAGGGGAATTACGCCATGCTGGAAGCGGCCGCAGAGCAATACGGTTTTGCCCTGCAGGACACCGCCAGTTGCCTGCATGGCGAGGCGCGGATCTCCAGTACCCTGATCCGCCAAGCGTTGGCGCAAGGTGACTTGACGGCGGCGGCCGGGATGCTGGGGTATCCCTATCGGATCAGTGGTCGGGTCGCGCACGGTGATAAGCTGGGCCGAACCATCGATTTTCCCACCGCCAATGTGTTGTTGAAACGCAAGGTGGTACCGGTACGCGGTGTGTTTGCGGTGCGGGTACGGACCGAGGACGGTGTGGAACATTTGGGCGTGGCCAATGTGGGTCGACGCCCGACTCTGGCGGGCATTCAATGCCGGCTAGAGGTGCATATTTTTGATTTTAATGCTGATCTATACGGTCAGCACCTGCAGGTTGAGCTCGTGAGCTGGCTGCGGGACGAACAAGCCTTCGCCTCTCTTGAGGCGTTGAAGGCCCAGATCCAGGCGGATGCGATAGAAGCCCGAGTGCGGCTCGCAGATGCGAAAGTAACAGTTTGATTTCCGGATGGTGTGTCCTAAATGGTTGATTACAAAACAACTCTGAATCTGCCTGAAACCGAGTTCCCGATGCGCGGTAACTTGGCCAAGCGTGAACCTGAAATGCTCAAAAACTGGGATGAGAAGGCTTTGTACAAAGCCATCCGTGCCAGCCGTCAGGGGGCCAAGCCGTTTATTCTGCACGACGGCCCTCCGTACGCGAACGGTGATATCCACATTGGTCACTCGGTGAATAAGATCATCAAGGACATCATCATTAAGGCCAAGACCTTGTCTGGCTTTGATGCGCCGTACATCCCAGGCTGGGATTGCCACGGTCTGCCTATCGAGCTGAAGGTCGAGAAGAAGGTCGGCAAGCCGGGCCACAAGGTCTCCGCGGCTGAGTTCCGTCAGAAGTGTCGTGAGTACGCCAAGACGCAGGTAGAGGGTCAAAAGGCCGACTTTATCCGTCTGGGTGTGCTGGGTGAGTGGGATAAGCCTTACTTGACCATGGATTTTGACACCGAAGCCAACATCATCCGCTCGCTGGCCAAGATCATCGATAACGGCCACCTGCACAAGGGCGCCAAGCCGGTGCACTGGTGTACAGATTGTGGTTCTGCCCTGGCCGAAGCCGAGGTGGAATATGAGGACAAGACCTCGCCCGCCATCGATGTGCGCTTCAAAGCGGACGATGCCAAGCTGGTCGCCGATAAGTTTGATTGCGCCGAAGGCCATCAGGGTCAAGGCCCGATCTCTGCGGTGATCTGGACCACGACCCCGTGGACCCTGCCAGCCAACCGCGGTATCGCGCTGCACGAGAGTGTGCAGTACGCCCTGGTTCAGGTGGAAGGCGAGCAGCCTGAGCGCCTCATTTTGGCCGCCGATCTGGTGAAAGATGTGATGGATCGTGCCGGTATCGAGCAGTTCCATAACCTGGGTTACTGTCAGGGCAAGGCGTTGGAGCTGCAGCAGTTCCAGCACCCGTTCTACGACATGCTGGTGCCAGTGGTGCTGGGCGATCACGTCACTACCGAGTCTGGTACCGGTTGTGTCCACACCGCCCCTGGCCACGGCCAGGAAGATTTCGTGGTGGGCAACCAGTACAACCTGGAAGTGGCCAACCCTGTAGGTAACAACGGCGTTTACCTGCCAGACACCCCATTGTTTGCCGGTCAGCACGTGTTTAAGGCCAACGGCCCTATCGTTGAAGTCCTGCAAGAAAAAGGCGCGCTGCTGCACCACGAAGCGCTGCGTCACAGCTACCCACATTGCTGGCGCCACAAGACCCCAATCATCTTCCGTGCCACACCGCAGTGGTTTATCTCGATGGATCAGGCGTCATTGCGTGCCCGCTCCCGTGAGGAGATCGAGAAGGTGCAGTGGATCCCAGAATGGGGTCAGGCCCGGATCGACACCATGGTGGCCAACCGCCCGGATTGGTGTATCTCCCGTCAGCGTACCTGGGGCGTGCCTATCGCTCTGTTCGTACACAACGAGACCCAAGCCCTGCACCCACGCAGCGTTGCGCTGATGGAAGAAGTGGCCAAGCGCGTCGAGCAGGATGGCATTCAGGCTTGGTGGGATCTGGACAGCAGCGAACTGCTGGGTGAGGAAGCCGAGCACTACAGCAAAGTGACCGATACCTTGGATGTGTGGTTCGATTCCGGCGTGACTCACCACTCGGTGGTGGATGCGCGCGAAGAGTTCCGCGGTTTCCAGGCGGACTTGTATCTGGAAGGCTCGGATCAGCACCGTGGTTGGTTCATGTCCTCTTTGATCTCCGCGACGGCGATGAAAGATAAAGCCCCGTACCGTCAGGTGCTGACCCATGGCTTTACCGTGGATGGCAAGGGCCGCAAGATGTCCAAGTCCATCGGTAACGTGATGAGCCCGCAGCAGGTGGTGAACAAGCTGGGCGCCGATATCCTGCGTCTGTGGGTGGCCTCGACCGATTACACCAATGAGATGACCGTGTCCGACGAGATCCTCAAGCGCAGCGCCGACGCGTACCGCCGGATCCGCAATACCTCTCGCTTCCTGTTGGCCAACATGAGTGGCTTCAACCCGGCCACCGATATGGTTGAGCTGGATGACATGGTGGCGCTGGATCGCTGGGTGGTTGCCCGTGCCCACGCGCTGCAAGAAGAGATCGTTGCCGCTTATGATGAGTACAACTTCCACGGCGTGACCCAGCGTCTGATGCAGTTCTGCTCGGTTGAGCTGGGCAGCTTCTACCTGGACATCATTAAAGATCGCCAGTACACCGCCAAAGGCGACGGCCATGCCCGCCGCTCCTGTCAGAGTGCGCTGTTCCTGATCACCGAAGCGATGGTGCGCTGGATGGCGCCGATCATGAGCTTTACCGCCGATGAGATCTGGAACGAGTTGCCAGGCGAGCACGGCGAGTTTGTCTTCACTGAGTTCTGGTATGACGGTCTGGCGCCAATGGGCGACAATGCCGCGCTGTCCGACGCGCAGTGGCAGCAGTTGGTTGACGTTTTGGCCGAGCTGAACAAGCAGTTGGAACAAGCCAAGGCCGATGGCATCAAGAATCGTCTGGCGGCGGATGTGACCCTGTACGCCGATGGCGAGCTCAAAGCTCTGCTGGAGCAGTTGGGCGAGGAGCTGCGCTTTGCGCTGATCACCTCCAACGTTACAGTGAAGTCACTGGCCGATGCCGATGGCGCCAAGGGCACCGAGATCGAGGGCTTGTTGGTGAAGCTGGTTCCGACCGAAGCGGTTAAGTGCGAGCGTTGCTGGCACCACCGCTCCGATGTTGGCAGCATCGAAGCACACCCAACCCTGTGTGGTCGCTGTGTCACCAACATCGATGGCGACGGGGAAGCACGCCAATATGCTTAAGGAAGCCTGGGCGAAGCGTCCTGCCGCATGGATGCAAAGTGGCTGCGTTTGGATCTGGGTCAGCGCGATCGCGCTGATCCTGGATCAGGTGACCAAGATCTGGGCCAAAACCTCGTTGACCTATATGGAAGCCGTTCCGGTGATGCCGTACCTGAACATCTTTTATATCCACAACGAGGGCGCGGCGTTCAGTTTCCTGGCGGATGCCGGTGGTTGGCAGCGTTGGGGTTTTGCGGTGTTTGCCACTGTGATCTCTATCGGATTGGTGGCTATGTTACGCGCCGAGCGTGCCGATAACCGCCTGCTCAATAACGCTTACGCTTTGATCCTCGGCGGGGCGATTGGCAACTTGATCGATCGTGTGGCTTACGGCTATGTGGTGGATTTCATCGACTTCTATGTCGGTAACTGGCACTTTCCAGCGTTTAACATTGCGGACAGTGCCATCTGCATTGGTGCCGGTCTGATGATCCTGGACGCTTTTTTGCAACCCAAAGACGGTCAAGCGAAGCAGTCTGAGCAAGGGAAACAAGCGAAATGAGTGATGTCGTAGTCGGGCCAGGCGCCCAGATCTTTATGCACTTTAATGTCGAGCTGACTGATGGCACGGTCGCCGACAGCACGCGCGCCCACGGTAAGCCCGCTCGCCTGACCATGGGTGATGGCAGCCTGAGCGGGGCGATGGAAGTGGCACTGCTTGGCATGAAAAAGGGTGAGAAGAAGCGCTTTATGCTGGATCCGGATCAGGCCTTTGGCTTGTCCAACCCTGATAACGTCAAGCACATGGATCGCACCCAGTTTGCCGCCGATGCGGATCTGTCCGAGGGCACCATCATGGCGTTTACCGCCGCTGATGGTAACCAGTATCCGGGCGTGATCCGTGCGGTGGAAGGCGATTCGGTGACGGTCGATTTCAACCACCCACTGGCCGGACAGACGGTGATCTTCGATGTGGAGATCCTCGACGTGCTCGTCAAGGAGTCATGATGAAGGTTTTGATGGCGAATCCGCGCGGCTTTTGCGCTGGGGTTGATCGGGCGATCAGCATCGTTGAACGCGCGCTGGAGCTGTTTGAAAAGCCCATCTATGTGCGACACGAGGTGGTGCACAACCGCTACGTGGTCGATGGCTTGCGTCAGCGCGGCGCGGTGTTCGTCGACGAGTTGGAGCAGGTGCCGGACAACAGCATTGTGATCTTTTCGGCCCACGGCGTGAGCCAAGCGGTGCGAGAAGAGGCGAAGCAGCGTGGCCTCAAGGTGTTTGATGCGACCTGTCCCTTGGTCACCAAGGTGCATATGCAAGTCACCCGAGCCAGCCGTAAAGGCACCGAGTGTGTGCTGATCGGTCATGCCGGCCACCCTGAGGTGGAAGGCACCATGGGGCAATACAACAGCGACACCGGTGGGATCTACCTGGTGGAGTCGCCGGAGGATGTGGCCCAATTGGTGGTGAAGGATGAGGCTAACCTGACCTTTGTGACTCAGACGACCTTGTCGATGGACGATACCGCCGAGGTTATCGCGGCGCTGAAGGTGCGTTTTCCTCAGGTGGAGGGGCCGCGTAAGGATGATATCTGTTACGCCACCCAAAACCGGCAGGATGCGGTGCGTGAGTTGGCGCAGCGGAGTGACTTGGTGTTGGTGGTGGGCTCTAAGAACTCCTCTAACTCCAATCGACTGCGTGAGCTGGCGCAGAAGTCGGGCACCCAGGCATATCTGATCGACGGCGCCGAGGACATTCGTGCCCAATGGTTGGAAAACGCTTCGACCATCGGCGTTACCGCGGGCGCATCGGCGCCTGAGGTGCTGGTGCAAGGGGTAATCGATGCGCTCAAGGCGCAGGGCGTTGCTACCGTTGAGGAAGCGGCCGGGCGCGAGGAGAACGTGGTGTTCCACGTTCCTGCCGAGCTGCGTTAAGCCGGACAGAGTTGCAATGAAAAACGCCACCCAAACGGGTGGCGTTTTTGTTTTTACCAGCACTCAGCTGGCGTCTGAGCATCGTTTTGATCCAGCTTGAGTGTGGCGCAGCTGGTGCTACCTTCGCTGTCTTTGACCTGGCTGGAGCCCGTTTTTGCGGTGACACTCAGGGTATAGCCACTGGTGCTGGTGGTGACGCTGACGCTGTAGTGATCTAAGACATAGCTGCCCAGATCGGTGGCGCTGCCATACTGGCCGTTTTCCAGGTGATACTCCTCTTGCGCCAGCTGCATCTTGATCAGGGTTTCCATCGCGGCGACCCGTCGGCTGGAGCGCACTTGATCTTGATAGGAGGGGTACGCGATCCCTGCGAGGATGGCGATGATGGCGACGGTGATCATCACTTCGATCAGGGTAAAGCCGGAAGTGGCAGCGGTAGGCCTCATAGCAACACTCCTTGTTAGGTAACGTGTTTTGCTCGTGGGGTTTTTTCGTTCTAACCTTGTATTCTGAAGTGTAAGTTAATCTCGAGAACAATAACACTAATTCACTTTTCCGGATGGCTCGGTGCCCCCTCTAGGATGGCGATATGGACGTCAATGCGACCCGCAATGGTTTTACCTTGATAGAGCTGCTGATCGCTTTGGCGGTCGCGACCCTGTTACTCGCGGTCGGTGTTCCCTCCTTTCTTGAGCTGCGTCAGCAGCTTGCTCTGCGTGGTGCGGCGTTTCAGCTGCTTGAGACGGTTCACTTAGGTAAGAGTGAGGCACTTAAGCGGGATCTCGATACGCTCAGCATCAAGTTCATCACCCCGAGTAGCGGTAACTGGTGTGTGCGGGTGACGGATACGCCATCGACCTGCGTCAGCTGTGATAAACAAAGTTCGGCCTGTGCGATCGAGGGCGATGGCGGCGTGCGTGGGATCGACAGTGAGGGCTATCCGGAGTTGAGCCTCAGCCACGATTACGCCAGCAATGTGCTTCAGGTGACCAACCGGCGAGCCGGGTTAACGGCCGGTGCCGGGGAGTTGATCCTGTCGGACAGTAAAAGCGTTTGTGTGGTGAGTCGAGCGCTCGGTCAGGTCAAGATCTGCACCCCATCTGATCGCGACGGTTTGTTGGGTGTCAATCGCTGCGAGGAGTCCGAATGCGCGCTGTAGATCAAACCGGTTTCTCTTTGGTTGAGTTGATGGTGGCCATGGTGTTGGGATTGCTGGTGGTCTCGGGTGTGCTTGGCTTTTTCAGTGCCAGCATTCAAACCAATGGCGTGACCTTAGAGGTATCTCGACTCAATCAGGAGTTGCAAACCCTGATGACGACGATGGCGCGGGATCTGCGCCGTACTGGCTACGACAGTGAGGCGCTCACGCACTATGAGGACAACGAGAGTAGTGGGTACGAGTTTATCCCGCTGACGGCGATCAGCAGTGGCGGGGTGATCTCCTGGACCCCGCAGGATCTGGATATCCTGGCGACGGCGGCGACTACGGGGACGGTGGGAAGCCATGCCGATGGTGGCCCCTATACCTGCATTATTCTGCGCGGAAACTTGAGTGTGGCGGCGGATCCGAACGTCAGTGATGCGCCGGTCGGCTATCGCTATAACGCCGCTTCGCAGACGGTTGAGCGTGGCAGTTGGAGCGGGGTCGATCCCAGTTGTGCCGCGGGCAGCTGGGAGGCGATCACCTCGCCGGATATCGAGGTGACGGTGCTAGAGTTCACCTTGGATCCCGCCATCACTGGGGGCACCAATCAGTTGCGCAGAACCGTTGAGATCCGACTGGTGGCTCATCCGGCCAATCGAGCCCAGGCGGCGCTGGCGTTGACGCAACGGGTTCGATTGCGCAGTGATGCCTTAAGTGGCGTATAGGGAGGGGAAATGAGGCAAGGGCGTGCGAATGGATTCATTACCCTGACCGTCTCTTTGGTGGTGTCTTTGGTGCTGGCGGGGATCAGCCTGTATGCGGCCAAGGTACTGTTGCTGGAGAAGCGGATCTCGGCCAATGAGCAGAATTATGCCTTGGCCATGGCGTTGGCGGAATCCGGCTTGGATGCCGCTGCCGTGTTGTGGTCTTACGATGCGCTTGATTGTGATGAGACCAAGAGCTGGACCATCGCGGATGGTGCGCTGGTCGATCACACCGGAGTCGAGACCCAGCGTATCGATGCCAAGTTGAGCTGCACGCCCCCCAACAGTGACACCATTCCGTTGATCGAGGTCAGTTACCTTGATGGCGGCAGCAAGGCTAAGGCGTTTGTTGCTGCATCCTTTTTGTTGTCGCCCCATGGCGAGGGGGATCCTCCGCCGCTGTCCGCCGCCGGATTTGTGGATGTGCAAGGGGCCTTTCGAGTCGGCGCGAATCCCAATGGCGGTGGGGAAGGAGTGCCGGTGTCCATTTGGTCTGGCAATGATATCGATATGAGCAATGCCAATGGCAAAACCTGCGGCGCGGAGGAGTTTGCCCGCGACCGCTGTGCCAGTAACCCTTACAGTGAGAAGGGCAATGAGGGGGATGATCTGGCCCAGTCCGATCCCGGTTTTCCTGAGGATCTGCTGCTTTATTTTATGGGGGTGCCTATTGAGCAGTGGGAGCTGCTCAAGACCACGGGGATCATTCCATCGGATCATATCTTGGCAGATTGCAGCACTTTGGATGCGGGATCCTCCGGGGTGTTTATGGTTGAAGGGGATTGTGATGTGAATGGGATCGGTACCGCTGCGGCGCCGGTGGTGTTGTTTGTCCGCGATGGCAACCTGAAGATCAACGGCAATGACGAATCTTATGGGTTCTTCTTTTCGCTGGAGACTTCGGAGTCCGGCGTGGCGCAGTTGCAGGCCAACGGCACGGCTACTGTGTATGGAGCGCTGATGGCCAACCATAACAATGTGAAGATCTCGTCGGGCAACTTCGGCGTGACTTGGGATGCAGAGGTCTCAGAGGCGATCGCCAGTCCGCCGTTTCCTGTGCTGACCATGGTGCCGGGCAGTTGGCGGGATTTCAGGGTGGAATGATGAAGCGTAATGCTGCGGGATTTGGCTTGATTGAGGTAATGGTGGCGTTGTTGATCGTCTCCGCTGCCGTTGTGGGGTTGTCACGTCTACAAGGGGGCTTGTTGCGCAGTGGCGCCGACACCAGCCTGCGAGAGGTCGCGCTCAAGTTGGCGCAAGCCAAGGTTGACGATCTGCGCAGCTACAGCTCGTCCGCTGCCAGTGGCAGCTTTGATTTTTCTGATATCGCCACCAATGCCGGTGGCCGGCTTGCCGACGGTGTTAACCTGGTATTTCCTGCAGAGACGGTGCGCTATCAGGGCCATGATTTTGTGCTGTCATGGACGGTGTCGGATCACTATATCAGCGGCGGGGTGTTGATGGTTACGCCGGTGATGGGCAGTGAGCCGGTCCTCAAGCAAGTGGCGGTGACGGTCGGTTGGTTGACCCCGCATGGTGACGCCAAGTCGGTGCTGGTCAATGATAATATTGCCCAGATCCTGCCGACCCCGGGCGGCTGGGGCGCGATCAGCAGTGGCGCGGGGGGCGTCGGCCCTTCGGTATACAGCCAGCCGGGGGCGGCCCCGGATGTACTGGGCCTGGAGATCGGCAGCACAGACGATGGGGAAGGAGGTCGACTGGCGGTGGAGCGGGAAACCTTTAAGCCGATCCCCGATGTCGAGCGTGATGGCGAGTTAGTCTTGGTGCAGTTTGACACCATTAACTTTACCGATGATGGCGAGGTGGCTGGGGAGGTGGTGCGATTGGCGCAGCAAGATGCGCTGACGACCGGCTGCCGATGCAGCTTTGATGCGTCGCCGGAAGGCCAGTTTGAGCTGGCGGCGGGCGTGTACGTGAACAGTGAGAATGAGTCGGAGGATTGGCTGCGTTATCTCGAGTCGGTGACGGTCTCCGCCAGCAATAAGGTGGCGGTTGGTGCGGTGAGTGCCAGCAATCAGATCAGCGATCGGGGTGAGGAGCTTTGCACGCTGTGTTGCCGCAGTCATTTTGATGCCAAAGATGGGGCCATTGGTACGGCGGAGCTGGCGGAATTGGAGATCAGCCGTGGGGAGCCCTACTCCGCGCTCAGTTTTAGTCAGTTCCAGTATTACAGTCAGGACAGTGTCCGGCACGGTGGGACATTGCGCTATCAGCTTGATGGCGATGAGGCCGAGGAGGGGGATGTCTATCTGGAGGCGTGTCGCATGCAGCGGATCAACGGCTTCTATCGCATGATGCCGGACTGGCAGCAGATCGATCTGCAACTGCTGCCTCGTACTTACCTGAATGACAGTCGAGTGGAAACGGCCTACCTAGATCATATCCAATCGGTGTTAACTACCTATATGGCCTGCGATGGGGCAAATGATCCCGTGAATTTCCCCAATCTGCCAGGCTGCGCGCTGGTTGAGCAAGCGGTGGGGGCTGATATTGATGGTGATGGCGTCAACGACACTATCCCTAAGCGCGAGGTGACCCTGCCGCCGGGCACGCATCAGTTGATGGCCCGCGCGATCTATATGGATCCCATTACCGAGGCTATTCAAACCGCCTACACAGGTGGCGGCTCGCAGACCAATTTGGCGGCGCTGCCCTTCTCTGAGGTCAACATCACCCTGTTTGCCGATTGGCAGCTCTATCAATGCCCTTCGGACTCGGATGTGTTGTCGGCCGATGAGGTGTTGGACGACTGCACGCTGTGTACCGATGCGGCGAGTTGCGAAGGCGTCACGCTGACCTCTGAGCCGGTGGAAACCATCGTTGCTCCTGACAGTAATTATTACGGGACCTACAGCCGCGGACTGCTGTCGATAGGCGCTGGTTTGACGTCGGATTATTATGCCTATGTCAAATCCGGTCAGAGTAATTCGGGATTGACTGGCTTGGGGGCTATTTCCCCTCAGGATGAGGTGACCGCGCGCGAGAGTGTGATGAAACTGAATATCGAAGGAACACTTGAGGGCTTTGGTGGACGGGTCGAATGTTTGAAGCTGAAGAATAATGGTAACGGTTATCAAGGTTGCCACAGCAGTGATTGGGATGATGTCGCCATTGTCGCGGTCGGTAATGTCAGTTGTGAGTTGACCGTCTCTGGCTCGGCCGCGAGCAGTTCCTTTTCTTGTAGCTACAGCCCGGGAGCTTGGAGTGGCAGTGTTGAGATCGTCAATGCCGCAGCGTCGGTGCTGGATGGCGTGATCACCAGCGAACAGGTTGCCAGCGCCGCTGCGGGTGAGGACGGAGCAGAAAATCAATTCTGTATCTTGATGTATGAGTCCAGTGAGGCGGTGTCGGCACCGGGCTCCTGTGAATTCTAGGTGTTAGCCTGTTCACGCCTTGAGGCGCCCACCGGGGCGCCTCAACATTGGGTTTGGAAAGTTAGCTGCAGCTGTGACTGCCGTTGTCGTGATATCGCACGCGTCCGGTGCGATAGATGCTGAGCTTACGACTGTTGTCACTGTTGGCGGTGAGCGGACAGTAGATAAAGGTACCGGTATTCATGGTAAAACCATCCGGACTAAAGCGGATCTGGCTATGGCTTACCTTGAGTGCGTCCTGAGGGTGAATGGCACTGCGCTGCTGCAATATCTCATCGTCCTCACCCAAGACCCCATCCCCGCCGTCGTCAACAAAGACGGTATATCCATCCTGCCATTGATTAACGCAGCTGCCTTTTTCATCCAGTGGGCAGACCGTGATGTTGTTTTGGTATGCCATGGCGAGATAGCGGGTGGAGATCAGATCTTGATAGAGGGTATCGATCTCGTTGTCCGCACGGGCATTGGCCATCAGGCCGCTCAATTGCGGTGCGCCGACGCCCAATAAGATCGCGGCAATGCTGACCGCGATGAGCAGCTCGACCAAGGTTAATCCGGTCTGTTTTTTGCCTTCCATGGCGATATTCCACTTGTCCATAGGTTCGTGGTGGACTTTAGTGTTGCCGAAAGGCAACGACGCCTGCAAGCCGCTGAGTGACTTGGTGCTGGTCTGAAGTAAAGCTTGTTGTTAGCATATTGTTAATTGCCTTTGCGGGCAATATCATTAGGTCGCTTTAAGCCATGGAGGGTGTATGAAGCAAATAACAGGTACTGCTCAACAGGGCGGCATGACCCTCATTGAGGTGATCATTGCGGCGGTGATCCTGAGCATCGGGTTGCTGGGCGTGTTTCAACTGCACATCGTTGCCAAGCGGGGCAGCTATGAGGCGTTTTACTATGCTCAGGCCGCCGCCATGGCCAATGATGTGTTAGAGCGGATGCGGATGAATTCGCGGCTGATGGATCAATATGCCGGCAGCCAATACGGCGAAGGCGCCCATACGTTACCCGAGAAAAGTTGTGGCATGGCCGCCGGTGTGGTCAGTCGTTGCTCAGATACTGAAATGATGCTGTGGGATAAGTATCAATGGGATAGATTGCTAGCGGGGCACGCTGAGCTCAGTGGCGAGGAGCGGCTGGGCGCGCCGCAAGACGCCGTGGGCTGTATCTTTGTTTCAGGCGCTGAGGTAGAAGTCATTGTTTCTTGGCAAGGGCTTCAGGGCACCTCGGATGGCGCGGCACAGAACAGTCTTCAGGCGCAAAGCTGTGGCGTAGCAACTCCTTATCGGCGGCAGTTTACCGCGACCACCATGATGATCGACACATGAAGCTGCAGTCGGGATTAACCCTGCCGGAATTAATGGTCGCGCTGTTGGTGGGGTTATTTGTGGTGGCGGCATCATTGACCGTGTTCACCATGTCGTCGACCAGCGTGCTGTCGACCAGTCAATATAATCAATTACAGGAAAGTGGCCGGTTGGCGTTACGCCTGATCCATGATGATCTTGCGCAAGCGGGTTTTTTCGCTGATCTCACAGGCCTCGATCTGATCGAGAATATTAACCTTCAGTTGCCGGAGAAAACCGAAGGGACGGACTGCGTCGGTGCAGGATTGAATAACGCCACTTTCCCCAATGGGTTGGGACACTTTCGTACGATCTGGGCGTATACCAAAGGGTCGGGAGCCAAGCTCAGCTGCGAAAATGGGGCGCTGTCGGGTTCGGATGTATTGCAGGTCAAGCGCTTGGTTGGGCCTGAGGTGAGCGTAGCCAGCGATGAGCGCTATTATTTTCACGTCAATGTCAGTCAGGGCGCATTTTTTCACCATCAAAGTCCCGTGCCATCGATCGGTAATGGGCGGATATTTGAATATCAACATAAAGCCTATTACGTCAGAAATAGCCCAGAAGGGATCCCCACCTTGTATCGGCATGCGCTGTCCTCGAAGGATTTTTTGTTGGGCTCGGAGCCTTTGGTCGAGGGCGTTGAAGCGATGCAGCTTGAGTTTGGTATCGACTTTGATAACAACGGCACTACAGACAGCTATGTGGCCACTTCAGAGGTTGATGATGCGATCTGGGATCAGCGTCAGTCTGCCCGGGTCCTCGCCGTGCGGGTGCATCTGCTGTTACGCAGTTTAGAGCCGGATAATAGTTACCAAGACGGTGGAGAGCGGGTGTTTGATATGCCCGGTGGAGCCTTAACCAAGGGCGGCGACGGTTACCGTCGTAAGCGACTGACGACCACGGTGATGATCCGCAATGCGCAACTGATCAGTCGGAGAAACGGATGAGAGCACAAACCTCTGGCCAACAGCACGGCATGGTGTTGATTGTAACAACCCTGCTGTTGCTGATCTTGACCCTAGTGGCATTAGGTTTGGCGACTCGGACTCGGCAAGCGATGCAGATATCTGCCGCTGGGATCGCCCGTGAAGGGGCTTTGCAGCAGGCCAATGGCGGTCAGGAAGGCTTTGTCGAGGCTCAGCGTTTAATGCGTGGTGACAGTATCTTCGTGACGGCGCAAGGGGAGCCAGGCGAGGTATTGGGGGTAGAAAACGAGGTGACTTTCTTGGTTGAGACCGTCTGTCGGCGCAGTCGTAATGCGACGGCCAGTGGGGTGCTGTCTTGCCGCCAGAATCAATTGGAGAGTGTGATCCGCTTTGGTAAGAACCAGCGCGGACGGTTCTCCGTGGTGGCCGGTGTGGAGCAGCCGGTGCTGATATCCTCAGGAGGAGGATTATGAAGCGGAAGATCGGGGTGTGGGGAGCGGCGTTTAGTGTTGCTGCAGCATTATTGCCGCTGGCGGCTGATGATACTGAACTGTACGTAGCAGGCGGCTCGGTGGTGGCGACGTCGCGGCCGCAGGTGTTGATCGTGTTTGATACTTCAGGCTCGATGAAGACCGAGGAGGAGGTGACACCAGAACCATTTGATCCCAATCGAGATTACACCGGCAATAATGGTCGTCGTATCTTTTATGTGCGTGGGGAAGTGAAAGATTACCCAGATCCCGATGATACAACACGCTATTTTGCCTGGGAGCAGAATGCTTGTGCTTCTAGTTTATTGCCACACCCGGAAGATAACTCGCTGAGCATTTTGGCTTATGAGGGCAGCTATACCGATAAATTTAGGGCGTTTAAATACAATCGAAGTGCGAATAATAATAATCGATATTGGCGCAACTTACCGAACTCGTTAGGAAATGGGCGGCCTGATTATGTCATTGAATGCGCGCAGGACTTAGCCAGCGGCAAGATTGATAACGCGCCGCAACATCCCAACAGCAACCTCACCGGCACTGGCTTTGCCACCAATATAGACAGGAAAACCCCGTTTGATGGCAGCACGTCCGCTCTGTCTCTTGCTGAGCGGCTCAAGGCTGCTGAAATCGCTGAGTCATCGGTTAAATTGCAAAATGCCGAGTCGGTGACTCTATTTACTGAGAATTACTTGCGTTATTTACAAAATGCAGGGGAGACTCGTCGCTCGCGAATAGATATCGCCAAGGACACGATTGTGTCCTTGCTCAACAGCACCCCTGGCGTCGACTTTGGCTTGGCGGTATTTAATTACAATCGGTATGCCAATGATAGCGGTGGGCGGATCGTGGCCGGTATTGAAACCCTGGACGATCAGCGGCGTGCGGACCTGATTGATACGGTGAAGGGGTTGCCTGCAGAGAATTGGACCCCACTGTGTGAGTCGTTATTTGAAGCCTATCGTTATTACAGTGGTAAGGCACCGATGGGCGCCGATCGCGCCGGTGATCAACGACCGGTTGCCGATGCCAGTATTGTGAATGCGGCCGGGCAATACGTCAGTCCTATGTTGGATTGTCAGCGACAAGCTTACGTTATTTTGATCACCGATGGCGTACCCACCTACGACAATGATTTTGATGACACGATCAAAACAGAGTTTGGGATCGGCTCTGAGGACTATTACGATCTGGGGCGGAACAGCTCCTACGGGCGTTATAACTATCTGCCTCAGGTTGCCAAATACATGTTTGAAAATGACTTGAATGCCCAGTTGCAAGGGGATCAGAAGGTGGTGACCTATACCATCGGTTTCTCTAAAGGGGCAGACGATGCGGCCGGAGTCCTATCGGATACGGCACTCAAGGGCGGCGGGGATTATTACGCAGCGGCTGACGCGCTGGCACTGCGGACGTCGCTGCAGAGTATCTTCAGCGATATCTTAGCGACTAATTCCAGCTTCACCTCTCCGTCGATCGCGGCCAACAGCTTTGATCGAACCCAGACGCTGGATGCGGTCTATTACGGCATGTTTTTGCCCAGTGACCGTCCCCGTTGGCGCGGCAACCTGAAGAAGTTGCAGGTGAGTGCGACGGGGCAGATCCAGGATGCCGGGGGGCAAAAGGCGATCAACGCCAACGGCAATATTGAGGATGGCGCTTGTACCTTTTGGACCCTCAGCGCTTCTTGTAGCGATGCCTCCAGTGGCGGCGATGGCAACGATGTACTGGTCGGTGGGGCAGCCGAGTCGGTTTACTTACAAGCGACCCGTCGTATTTTGACCGAGGGCCAGGCGGGCCAAGCGCTGGTGCCATTAACGCAGGCCAGTTTGAGCCAAGCGCTTGGCGGAGAGTCGGCGCTGTTGACTCAACTGGAGCTAGACGATGCTACGCCCCTGGCGGGTTATGTGCAGTGGCTGCAGGGCGTGGATGTCGATGATGAGGATGGCGATCTGAGCGTGACGGATCGCAGGCAGGATGTGATCGGCGATCCGCTGCATTCCAAGCCGCTGGCGATAGGCTATGGCGATACATTTGGGGTGCGGATCTTGATGGGCACCAATCAAGGCTATCTGCATATGTTCCGGGATGCGGGGAATACGCTGACAGAAAGTTGGGCCTACCTGCCCGCCGAGATGGTGCGAAATACCGTAGCGTTGCGGACCAACGACCAAACCGGAGGACACACGGTCTACGGCATTGATGGCTCGGCGGTGGCGTACATTCACGATGCGGATCGGGATGGCAACATTGAGACGGGTGATCGGGTGTGGGCCTATTTTGGTTTGCGACGCGGCGGACGTGGCTACTATGCACTGGATGTCAGCGATCCCGACAACCCTAAGTCGCTGTGGCATGTCGATGCGACCACGTTGGGGCTCGAAGAGTTGGGGCAATCCTGGTCTGAGCCGGTCATCACGCGGATCCCAGGTTATGGGGACAAGCCAGTCTTTATCATCGGTGGTGGTTATGATCCTAATAAGGATACCAAGGCGGTGGGCTCGGCAGATAGCATGGGCCGCGCGGTGTTTATCCTGGATGCGGAAACCGGCGCTGTGATCCACCGTTTTGTCGGTAGCACTAAGGACGCGAAAACGACGCCATTTCCCGGCGAGGATTCTATACCGGCAAAGCTGTCAGCACTGGATTCGGATGCGGACGGCGTGACGGATCGTTTGTATGCCACTGATACCGGCGGTAATGTCTGGCGGTTTGATCTACCCAGCGGCGATCGTCAGCACTGGAGTGTGTTTAAGTTGGCGCAACTGGGGGGCGACAGCGCGTTGGTGGATAGACGTTTTCATGCTGAGGTCAGTGTGGCGCAGACCAGCTTTGAGTTGGTGGAATCGGTCGTAGTGAACCAAGGCCAGGCCGATGAGGCCAGGCTGACCACCTCAACCGAGTTTCCTTACGATGCCGTTGCCGTGGGATCCGGAAATAGAGCGCATCCAAACGGAGCCGGCACGGCTGACATGTTGTTTGTGTTGCAGGATCGCCGGATCAAGACCCAAACGTTTGGGACATCGGACAATCCGGCACCTGAGCCTATCACCCTGGCAAACCTGTACAGCGTCAATGATGATCCGATCGGATCGGTGAGCGACGATGAAGCTAAGTTGGCAGAGCAGTTGAAGTTGGGGGAAAAGTTGGGTTGGTCTTATTCGCTGGCGGCGAAGGAAAAAGCGTTGTCGGCCCCGGTGGTGATCGCCGGAATGGCCTATTTCACCACCTTTACGCCGGGCAACCTGTCGGCCGCGCAAGGCTGTGTGGCGGAAGGACAAGGACAGTTGTATGCCTTTAATCTGCAAGAGGGGTTGGCGCTCGGTCGTCACAGTTTAGGCGCGCGGCTACCGGATACGCCTCAGGTGCTGGTGCCGCCGCCGCCGGAGTCTGTCCCTGAAGATTGGGATCCACAGCTGTTTTTGGTGGGGGTGGGCGCTGGCGAGGATCAGACCGGTACGCTAGCGACAGAGCAGTACATTATCCCGAGTCGGGTTTATTATCATTATGGTGGCGAGTGAGATGCGTAAGGTAGCGGGGATCACCCTGATAGAGCTGATGATTGTGGTGGTGGTGCTGGCAATACTGGCGTCGATCGCTTATCCCTCTTATCAGCGTTACGTCGGGCGGGGCTACCGTGCTGAGGCGCATGCGCAGCTGAGTAAGCTGGCCAATCTGCAAGAGCAATATTATTTGGATCATCGCACTTATAGTGAGGATATGACGGCATTGGGGGGAGCGGCAGACCCGTATGTAACTGAGAGTGGTCGTTATCATATCGATGCAACGGTGAGCTCCGCGGGACGTTACCGCTTGACTGCGGCGGCACAAGGGGTTCAGTTAACGGCGGATGGCGATTGTCCGACGTTGACCTTGAACAGCGAGGGCGAACGAGCGCCGGAGGAGTGTTGGTAATGAGATGGATTGTCGTCTGGTTCTTGTTGTCGGTGAGTCTCACCGTGCAGGCAGAGGAAGCGTGGATCGATCATAAGTGTTATGTGACCGATGCGCAGGGGGTCGAGCACGTGCATTTTTTTCAGCTTCAGCTCTCGAGCAAGCCGGAGCAGATGTTGGCTTTACGCGGGCGTGGGATCCGCGACCGAACTGGGGCTGTGACGGCGCGGGTTGATAAGATCAGTGAGTGTGTGTTGAGTCACCAACGCTTCGCCAGTGCCAAGGCGCAGGCCCTTGATGAGCTGGAGCCGAAGTGATCTCGCTTTATCGCTCCCTTCGTTTGGCGATGTGAGCATAGCGGCGATCTCATCTTAAGCGGCGGCTTATTTGGCACAGACCCAGCCTTGCCTCTAGGATCCTGTGGTGGCTTTGTCATACACTTGCCCTCCTAATAAGAGGTAGCCACTGTAGTTATGAGTAAGACGCTGAACATCGCCCTGGCCCAACGAAATTTTGTGGTCGGTCACATTGAGGGAAATGGCAGTCTGATCTGTCAGGATATTGAACGTGCTCGCGAGGCGGGGGCGGATCTGATCTTGTTCTCTGAGTTGTCCATTACCGGATATCCGCCGGAGGATCTGCTGTTGCGGCCCGATCTGATCACCCGCGTCGATGCGGTACTGGATCAGGTGGCCCAGCATTCTCAAGATCTGACCGTGGTGGTGGGACACCCGTACTTGGATGAGCATGGTGAGCTGTTTAACAGTGCCTCCGCATTCAAAGATGGTCAACGCATTGTACTGACTCATAAGCAAAAACTGCCAAATTATCGGGTCTTCGACGAAGAGCGTTATTTTGCTCGTGGCGATACAACGGCGGTGATCCCGGTGGCTGATCACCGCGTGGCGCTGTTGATCTGCGAAGATATCTGGCACCCAGAGCCCATCGCGTCCGCCCGGGAGCAGGGCGCGGATCTGCTGTTGAGCCTGAATGCTTCGCCATTTGATATGACCAAACTGGATGAACGCCTGAATGTTCTGGAGGCGTGCAGCGCCGAGTTGGGTGCACCTGTGGTGTACCTGAATCAGGTGGGGGGCCAGGATGAATTGGTGTTTGATGGTCACTCGATGGTGGTCGACGCACATGGGCGGATCTGCCATGAGTTGCCTCAGTTTGAAGAGGCTTTCCGCTTGGTGCGCTTTGTCGATGGTGTGCCTGTCGCGGGAGAGCGGGTGGCACCATCACTGGAGGATGCGCAGATCTATAATGCACTGGTGATGTCGGTGCGTGATTACATCGGTAAGAATGGCTTCCCTGGTGCAGTGCTGGGCCTGTCCGGTGGGATCGACTCGGCGTTGACGCTGGCGATCGCGGCGGATGCGATCGGAGCGGAGAAGGTGCAGGCGGTGATGATGCCGTACCGTTACACTTCCTCGATGAGCCTAGAAGATGCCGAGGCGCAGGCGAAGGCCTTGGGGGTGGAGTATGACGTTACCCCGATCGAGCCTATGTTCGATGGCTTTATGACGGCCTTGACGCCGATGTTTGCCAATGCGGCAAAAGACACCACGGAAGAGAATTTGCAGGCGCGGATCCGCGGGGTGCTGCTGATGGCGCTGTCCAATAAAACGGGACGGATCTTGCTGACAACGGGTAACAAGAGTGAGTTGGCGGTAGGTTATTGCACCCTCTATGGCGATATGTGCGGTGGCTTTGCGGTGATCAAGGATCTGCCCAAACAGCTGGTGTACCGCTTGGCTTGCTATCGAAACCGACTTTCATCGGTGATCCCTGAGCGTGTGATCACTCGCCCACCCTCGGCGGAGTTGGCGCCGGATCAAGTGGATCAGGACAGCCTGCCTCCCTATGATGTGTTGGATGATATCCTTGAGCGTTATGTGGAACGGGATCAGGGCGTGGCTGAGATCGTTGCGGCAGGCCATCAGGAAGCCGATGTGCGTCGGGTTATCCGCCTGACGGACATCAATGAGTATAAACGTCGGCAAGGAGCGGTTGGACCTCGAGTCACCCCTCGCGCCTTTGGTAAGGATCGCCGCTATCCGATCACCTCTGGATTTGGCAAGGCGAACTGGTAAGAGAATACGATGAAAAAATTGGAAGCGATCATCAAGCCCTTTAAGTTGGACGATGTCCGAGAGGCGCTCGGTGAGATCGGCATTGCCGGCATGACGGTACAGGAAGTCAAAGGTTTCGGTCGTCAAAAGGGTCATACGGAGCTCTACCGGGGCGCGGAATACATGGTGGATTTCCTGCCGAAGGTGAAGATCGAACTGGTGATCGGCGATGAGCTGGTTGAGCAGGCGATTGAAGCGATCATTGATACGGCACGCACCGGTAAGATCGGCGATGGCAAGATCTTCGTCACTGACATTGCGCGGGTGATCCGGATCCGCACCGGCGAAGAGAACGAAGACGCGATCTGACCCACCTCAAGGCGCCGAACGGCGCCTTTCCTTTCCCCTCCCGCTCAACAAACATATCGCAATGCCTCATTGCGTTAGTCGTTTTTTCTCATCTGTTCAGCCTTTATAATCACCGCCATTGAGAAAGGGGAGTTGTATGAGCAGTCAGGTGAACGCCTTATCCATTCGGGCATTGCAAAAAACCTATGATGGTGGCGTACAAGCGCTCAAAGGGATCGATCTGTGTGTTGCACAAGGGGACTTTTTTGCTTTGCTTGGGCCGAACGGGGCCGGCAAATCAACCACGATAGGGATCATCAGCTCTCTGGTGAACAAAACGGCGGGTGATGTAGAAGTCTTCGGCTACAACATTGCCACCCAGCTTAATGCGGCAAAGCGCTGCATTGGATTGGTGCCGCAGGAGTTTAATTTCAACCAGTTTGAAACCGTGCTTCAGATCGTCGTTAACCAAGCGGGATATTATGGCGTTGCCAAGGCTGAGGCCCTGCGCCGGGCCGAAAAGTATTTATCGCAGTTGGATCTCTGGGAAAAGCGCGATGCGCGTGCCCGAGAGTTATCTGGCGGGATGAAGCGGCGCCTGATGATCGCGCGCGCCCTGATGCACGAACCAAAGCTGTTGATCTTGGATGAGCCGACGGCCGGAGTCGATATCGAGATCCGCCGTTCAATGTGGCAATTCTTAAAACAGATCAATCAGGCTGGGGTCACCATCATCCTGACGACCCACTATCTGGAAGAAGCGGAGATGCTGTGCCGTCACATTGGGATCATCGATCAAGGCCAATTGGTGGAGTGCACCACTATGAAAGCCTTGCTGGCCAAGCTGCATGTGGAAACCTTTGTGCTGGATCTGGCGCATGAGGGCCCCAAGCCAAAGCTGAACGGTGTGATCAGCCGCTTGTTGGATGCGCATACCCTCGAGATAGATATTGATAAGGGAAAAGGTTTGAACGAGGTCTTCACTCAGTTAACAGAGCAGGGCATTGAGGTGCGCTCCATGCGCAATAAAGCCAACCGGCTGGAAGAGCTATTTGTATCGCTGGTCGAGAACGGTCGGCAGGGAGATAAGCTGTGATGAGTCACCCCTATTGGATCGCCTTTACGGCTTTGGTTCGCAAGGAGGTCAATCGGTTTACCCGGATCTGGGTACAGACCCTGGTTCCGCCGGCGATCACCATGACGCTCTACTTTTTGATCTTCGGTAATCTGATCGGCTCGCGTATTGGGCAGATGGGGGGCTTCAGTTATATGGAGTTCATCATGCCGGGCTTGATCATGATGTCGGTGATCACCAACTCCTATGCCAACGTTGCCAGCTCGTTCTTCAGTGCTAAATTTCAGCGTAATATCGAAGAGTTGCTGGTGGCGCCGGTCCCAAATGTGCTGATCATTTTGGGCTACGTGGCCGGTGGCGTGGCACGTGGCCTCTGCGTCGGTGCGATCGTGACGGTTGTGGCTCTGTTATTTGTAGATATTCAGATCCACAACATGCCTGTGCTGCTGCTCACGCTGCTGATGACCTCGGTGGTCTTTGCACTTGGCGGGCTGATCAATGCGATATTTGCCCGCACCTTTGATGACATCAGCATCATTCCAACGTTTGTGCTGACGCCACTGACCTATTTGGGCGGGGTGTTCTATTCCATCTCCTTGTTACCCGATGTCTGGCAAAGTTTGTCTCAGCTCAATCCTGTGGTCTATACCATTAACGCGTTTCGCTACGGTTTTTTAGGGTACAGCGATGTGAGTCTTGCGCTGTCGTTAACGATCCTGGCGGGCTTTATCGCCGGGTTAGGTGGCGTCGCATACTATTTAATTGATAAAGGTATTGGGTTAAGAAGCTAATGAGTACCGGTGATTCTCGGGTGATCCAATCGAACCAGACTGGACCCCATGACAACTTGATCCCCACAGTGAAACGCCATTTGGCACACGAGTTTCGTGCGCCCTATGCCGATCACAGCGTGGCCCTGTTTGAAGAGCTTAAAGCCTGGAAAGAGGCCGATGGGCGCCCTTTAGTGTTGGATTCCTGCTGTGGTGTGGGGGAGTCGACGGCCAATTTGGCGTTGCTGCACCCCGACGCCTTGGTGCTTGGGCTGGATAAATCGGCGGCACGGGTTGAAAAACACAGCCATTACCATGCGGGGGTGGATAATTACCGTGTGGTACGTGGCAACCTCAATGATCTATGGCGCTTGATGGTAGCCGACGGATGGCAACCCACTCATCATTACATCCTGTATCCGAATCCCTGGCCAAAGTCTGGACATCTACAGCGCCGATGGCATGGCGGACCGCTGTTTTCGTCGATCTTAGCACTGGGAGGCCAACTGGAATTGCGCTCTAACTGGCGCTTATATCTCGAGGAGTTCAGTGAAGCCTTAGCGGTGGCCGGTCATGAGGCGCACTGGCATGAATTGCCAGCGGGGCCAGCACTGACCCCGTTTGAGCGCAAATACGGTCAGTCCGGTCAGAGTTTGCATCGTATTGTTTGTGATCTGACCAAGAAGTCGTAGTTCGTCTCAACACCTTGGCAGCGTCTTACCACCAACCTGTTGTTAAATAAGCCTTTTTGTCTTGGTGCGAATGTTGCCTACCAACTATTCATTGTGAGCAGGCATAAAGGGAAATGATGACGAGGCTTCAGCACAAGTGGCCCATTATTGCGGTTGGTATGGGACTGGTGGGCGCATTAGACCTGACGGCCATCTACTGGCTGATCTGAGCCTTTTGGCTGCGTCATCCAAGCGCTTTCGCGCGGCAAGCGGTTGGGGATCTTCTTGTGAAGATCACTGATGGGTATTTTCGACTACACTTCGTCGCGTTGGCAGGGTCGGTCATTCCGGCTCTGCTCCTCATTGAACAAAGTATTGCTTCCCATGACTTTACCCCGGCGACTCGGTCGGGGAGCGTAGTGAAACGCAACACAGGATAAACGGAACGTCATTGCAGTTATTAGCATACCCGGTTCTTGGTATGGCAACGACGTGCGGTCTGTGTTTGTCTGTGAATTCGCATCGCCCACGTCCTATAGCCCTACGTAAAGTAGGTTTTGGGAGTAGGCACGATGCGCAGAGCTTCTATCTGCCTGTCGGCCTTGTTGTATTTGGCCAGCACAGGCGCCTTCTCCTCCCAGGACACATGGACGAGTCAGCTTCGATTGGGGGGTTGGTCTCATCATTTGGAAGACGAGCCTTATGAGAGTTCACCAAGATTTAATGAATCTCATAAAGGTATTGGGTACTACTATCGCATAAATCAGTGTCACGGCAGTGTGAGCTGGTATTGCAAGGTGGGTGTGGGGTATCTCAGGGACAGTTTTGATAACCCTATGTATATCGCCAGCTGGAACTGGCAATACGCCTTTAATGAGCATATATCGGCAGGGTTGCTGCTTGGGGTCGGAAGCCGGACGGTGGCGCGCTACGGTGACGAGGTTTTTCTCGGTACAGAACGTAAGGTTGTTCCGTTATTGGCACCGAATATGGAGATCACTTGGGGGCGATTTTCAATCGGCTTTGCGGTGTTGCCTCACGTGGATTACCGCGTCGAGGATGGTAAGAACCAATACGATCTGCAAAAGCCCACGCTCTTTTGGGACATAGGTATCAGCTTTTAAATGCGCTTAACAGCAGCTGCTTTAACAGCAGCTGCTGTCTTGTGGTCTGTGTCGTTACGATTCAGCACCGTTTTGTTCGGCTGCACCTTCGAGTAACTCGACCAATTGATGACCGATAGCGCCGTCGCGCCAAGTGGGCTGGTGAGACTCGGCGGGAGTCCCCTCTTCGGGATTGGGATGTTGATCTGCCATGGATCCTCCGTACATCGATCATTTCCTTAATAAATAGCAGTTACGAGCGCGGAGATCGAGAGGAAATCTTGTTTCAGTCCTACGACTTTGGTGGGGTTGCGATGGTCAAATGACAGGCTGGTTGCGACGTTCGGTGTTGGTTTCTCTGCGTGGAGTGAAGCGAGCGTGGGGGCCATGCTAATTATTTATATTTTGTATTAGTGTATTACTGCGTTCTGGTGGGCGCTAAGCGCTGACTATTGTTGCCATGGTGTTTGGTGTTGATCGCGATAGGCCCTGTTGCGATCGGTCTTGGATATTTGTCCGCATGGCTTAGTACCTAGGGGGCCTATCCGGTTTGGGGAGGCCCAACTGTCGCCTCAAATGGGCGTTTGCCCTCCATGGCGTGATCGCTGCTAGGGCTTTCTCGAGGTGATGCCTGATTGTGGTGGTCGAGCGGCCCGGCTGTTTGGTGAGTTTCGAGTGCGCAGTGTTGACGTGTCAGCAAAACAAGCAGCAAACCGGTGAGATAAGGTGCAGATCTGAGGGCTATTTCAGTTATGAGTGGGACATTTTGACTAGGCGGGTCGTGTTCAAGGTAAGGTGTTTTACAGCAAATGGTTTTATTTGGAGTTCTGAGGAGCTGAAGGGGTCACTTTTGCTCACTGTTTTCTATGGTTATGCCAAATTGTCGCAATGAAAAGGTCAAAAGTTGGCGTTGGTGCACAGTGTTGAACTCCAACCCCTTTTAAAGTGTGGGTATAGAAATTACCGACAAGCCAAACGTTAGGGGATCCGATGACAGTTACAGCCATGGAGATAGGCAGCACGTCCAGTTGGGGCTCGCCAAATCAAGCGCGTTTTCGCCAGCGAGATCAAGTGTTAGTCCGCTTAGCGGAGCAGTTGATCCAGCAGCAAGGCATGGTGTCTTTTCGTTTCAGTGAATTGGCGCCTCGCGCCGGTTGCAGTGCAGGAACTCTGTATAAGCATTTCTCGAGCAAAGAGGATCTGTTGATCGCGATTTTTGCCCGTCACGTGGAGCAATTGGTTGAACGTCAGCCCTACTTTATGAGCTGTGAGCTTCTCTATGCTGAGCGTTGGATCGCGATGCATATGTTTGCGGTGGCTTCGATCCAACGTTCCAGCTGGACTCTGGGGATCAACACCCTCGGGGGGGCCCCTAAGATCCTCGAGCGTGCGAGCGATTTTCGTGCCCAAGAGCTAAAAATGTACTTGGATCAGTTTTATAACGCGATATTACGTGTCATTGAAGGGGCACGGATCCAAGGCGAACTCGTGGCAACGGATGAGCAGGTTAAGACGGTGCATGCCATGCTCAGCTATTTTCAGCGTGGCGCATCTGGCGTGTTAGGCAATCCGCTTATGGGGGATGCGGTACAGGCACTTGAACCTCGACAGTTGTTTGAGGCCTTTTCCATCTTTATTGGCACCTTGGATTGGAAAACCCCGCTGCGTGCCGACTCTTTCCAGCGGATCATGATCGAAGTTGAGCATCAGTTGACGGAAAGCGATATGGAGCAGTCGATGTTAGAGGCCTTGTAGTCGGCCTAGGCTGTTATCGATACAAGAAGCACCCGCAGCGGGTGCTTTTTTTGTGCTTGTGCTGTGGTCGACTCTTGTTGGCGTCTGGAGTTTCGGTCTCAAGCTATCGGGTCAAGCACGCAGTCGTTCACTGTGCACACTGCGTTTGTTTTTTAGCTTAAAGCATTGCTTGGCCTCGTCGTCCCAAGTGGGCTTGGCGGCGGCAAGTGATGGCGCGCGCGCCGCACTTTTTCCTTGACGGTGCGTTTCGCAGTCCCCTGTGTTGAGGCCCGCTCGCGGACAGTTGCCCCGGCGCTAGCGGGAAAGCCGTTTATGCACCAGAGCCGGGCGCGGAGGGGAAGGGGACCTGCTCTGGTGCCTAATCCCACTTTTTGGGGGAGCGCAGAGAATGACTGCAATGGCGCCGATCACTTGGTGTACTTACCCCTTGGCTCGGAGTTGGGGTTTGTTTACGCGGCCTGGCGCCGATTGCGCTTGGGGCCGTTGATAAACTCCGGTCTCGCGCTGATCAGCGCCGCCTTTTGCTGCTCATCAAGCTGACCTTCAGGGAGGCGAAGGTGATGTCGGGTTAGCTGCGCCTTGGCTGGCAGGGCGATGGTTAAGGGAGCGATCTGCCCCTCTATGGCGTAGTGCTCAGTGGCACCGGTCTGCTCCAGCACGCCACTTTCTAGCAGGCTGGCAACAGCATTGTTAGCGAGTGGCATGGGGATCACGCCTTTGGCTTGCAAAAAGAACTCGCGTAAGACAGCGCGCTCTTGGCCATCCAGGGTCAGGATCTTGGCGTGGATCTGGCTCAGTCGTTTCTTGTTTAAGAGTTGCTGATTAAGCCAGTATAGGCCCATCCGGATCAGGTAAGCGATCAGATAACTGGCGCTCAGTACTGCGCTCAGTCCCAGCACAAAGCCGTTACTTTCTACCCAGCGGTTGAGCAGCAGAGATTCAAGGGTGGGGAGCGGCAATATTAGCAGTGCCAATGAGGCGGTCAGAAGCCACAAGGCGAATTTTGCCATCATTGCGCTCCAGTCGGTACGCTGCAGAAAGGCAAAAAATTCGTTCATAATGAGGCTCCTCGGCGTCAGACAATTGTCGATGATGGGGACAAGCAATCATGATGCCACAATCGATGTTGTTGCCATAGCCCGTTCGCTCAATGGCACAATATGGAGCTTGTCATCAACGACTGAGAGCCGACTGGGTCCCCGCTCATGTTGATTGGTGTATTTGATCCCCCCCAGTTCAATGTTGACTCTGGGAAGCAACGCAAGCCGGATATGAAGCGGCGCGTTTTTCTGGTTTTCGGCGATCTGTTGAGCGTAGTGTTCTTGCTGTTGCTGACTCACCTGCAGTTGCTGTTCGCATTGAGTGATGGCGCACTGGAGTTTTGCCTTGATGGGGGCGTTTTTTGAGCTATAGTGCTGATTTAACTTGAGTATTAGGCGTTGATGCTGGGCTTGTCGATCGGTAAGGGTGTGCTGGGCCTGTTCCAGCTGCCGTTTGATGGCGGTGATTGATTGGCCTAACTTGATCTGGGTCTCGGCGCCGGAGCGTGCGCCCAGTGTTACCACAAATAAGCCCTTGTTTGCCTGTGTTAAGCCCCCGATCAGGTCGCCCTTATTGCTGTGTTCGGCCCCGATATGGATCTGATCTTCGCTGTGCAGATGGCTATGCAGGCATTGATGCGCGATGTGGATTGAACGTTTCGCCTTCAGCTGGGCATATTGGCAGTATCTCAGGTGAATATCGCCATCGGCGATTAACTGGCAGGTGAGGTTACCGTCAGGGCGCTGACGGCCGAGCGCCCCTTGATTAATGGTGATATCGCCCCCGGCCTTTAGGCGACCTCCTTCCACAAGGCCATAGACGGTGATATCGCCACCAGCGCTGACTTGCATGCCTTCGGTTACGCTCCCGGTGATCAAGACGGAGCCTTCATAGCGGATATGGCCGCTGCGGGTGTCGACCTGAGCCAATGTCATCAAAGGCTCGACGGACATACCGTGTTCGGTTGCGGTCGGCTGGCCGGTTTGGCTGGCGATCAGTAGGTCGGGATCGTCGACTGACAGTTCGGTGCCGTTACCAGGACGCAATGGCAGATCTTGACCCGGTTGCGCCAGTAACACTTTGCCGTGGAGATCATATCCGTTCTGACCTGCGCTCGCCGGTTGCTTGCGCATCAGATGCTGGCCTTGATGAACAATGATCGGTTCACCCAGATCTCGCAGATCGACGCGTGAGTCATCTTTGCTTTGGGGCTGGAGCAGTCGCTCATGCGCTAATGGCACCAATCGTTGGTGCTGTGCATCGTTGCCATCGATGGGGGCTTGTCCGCGGGCGATGAGAGGGCGGGCTGGAGCGGCGGGAGGAGGTAGAAAGAGTTGGGCGATATTGCTGCGGATCAGTCCATGACGGATATTCATTGCCTGCAACTGGCGCAATAGATCGGCTAGCTGAGCGGGGCGTCCGCCTTTGGGGGCGATCAGCTGCGCATGCAATTGCATCTGGTCGTCACTGAGTGTGAGCTGGCATTGCCCGTCTTGGGCTTCGGCTAACGTCAGTCGGTAAGGCTCATGCGACTTGGCATTGTTGCGCTGCTGGAGTGTCGACAGTGCGGCCGTCCACTGCTCGGTCAGCGGCATGAGATCGGCGTAGTTGCTGTCGGCCAACAATTTCGCCAGTGCTGCCTCATCGAGCGAGTGGTGTTCGGCAGGCGTTAAGTCGATATAGAGTTGGCGCGTGGTTGCGTCCCAGAACAACAGCTCCGTGTCGGTGGGGGTTCCTGACATATATGCGTTTTATTGTGGCCAGTGTTCGGCCAGTATAACGAGAAGAGCGGGGATAAAGATACAGAAAACCCCCGGCTCGTGAGAGCCAGGGGTTTCAAAATCTGGTGCAGATGGGGAGACTTGAACTCCCACGTTCTTGCGAACACTAGCACCTGAAGCTAGCGCGTCTACCAATTCCGCCACATCTGCAAATGTGGTGCACGAGGGGAGACTTGAACTCCCACGTCCTAACGGACACTAGCACCTGAAGCTAGCGCGTCTACCAATTCCGCCACTCGTGCAAAAATCTGTTGTATACCACCATGAAAAATCATGGTGCAGATGGGGAGACTTGAACTCCCACGTCCTAACGGACACTAGCACCTGAAGCTAGCGCGTCTACCAATTCCGCCACATCTGCTTGGTATTACATTGTATTCAACGATGGTGCAGATGGGGAGACTTGAACTCCCACGTTCTTGCGAACACTAGCACCTGAAGCTAGCGCGTCTACCAATTCCGCCACATCTGCATGTTTGCGTTCATCGTTGGTACGGGGGCGCATTATAGGGAGATTCTCCGATCGGTCAACACCCAAAGTGGCATTTATTTTCTGTCTGCGTAGATTTTGAACTTATTGTCTTGGCCAATGATGTTCACACGGCCGAAAGCGTGATTTAAGTCGTCCCCATAGGGCAGATGTTGGTTGGCCACGATGATCAACTGTCCGCCTGGCTTAAGCTGCTTTACCGCGTCTCGAATGAACTGGCGTGCGGTGTCAAAGGTCTGATCGAACCCTTGATGAAACGGCGGATTAGAAACGATCAGATCAAACTGGCCTGTAACTGCTGAGAGTCCATCGGATGCGAGGACCGCAGCATTAACGCCGGCTTTGTTGGCGCTTCGCTGACTTGCTGCGAGCGCCATGGCGTTGATATCGACCATCAGTAGATCGATGCTGGGGTTTCGCTTGGCCAGGAAAGCGCCGATGATCCCATCACCGCAACCGAAGTCCAAGACTCGACCCTGCGGGATCTTAGGAAGGTGTTCGAGTAGCAGCTTGGTGCCTTGATCGAGCGTGCCGTGGCCAAATACACCAGGAAGAGAGGAGAGGATCAGTTCACCATCCGGGGTCGGAACCGTGTGGTTCAACCACCAGTCGTCCAGGTTCCACGGTTTTTGCGCTCGATTGATGCCGTGCAGCATCTGGCAGTGGGCGCCCGATGCCACCTTGCTGATATTGTCGCACCAAGGCGCGGCCGTTTTGGCGGCAGAGCGGATCCCCCCTTTATTATCACCAACCCAAAGAATGGGCCCATCCGCCGGCATGACCGACGCGGCTAATGCGGTGAAATAGGCCAGGTGCTCTCGCGCCTTGGGTAGGCGGATCAGGGCAACGTCAAGGGCCGGTAATGTTACGTTCGCCAGATCGGCGGCAAAGTGTACGGTGACATTATCGGGCAGTGAATGACTGAGCCGCTGGTAGTGCATCAGGTCCGTCGTCAGTGCGGTGACGCTGGCACAAACACAAGCCAGCTCCTGTAACAGCAGATCAGCGTCCGGGTTGAGCAGCAGTAGATGGCAATCGGTGAAGAGATCGGTGTTTTTCATCACCAAGCGGCTTGGATTAGTTAAGGTCATAGGTGGCCATAAGCGAATGTACTTTGGCGCTAATTATACGTGGAAGCGGAGAGAATTGACCTACACTTAACGCGACGCTTTGCCTTTGGAGAGCACGGATGCGGTTCAAGCAGGGAAGATCTCGGTGTTGGTGTGCTTGGCTTGCCTCTTACAAGGGGGATGTAGAGCGTGCGAGCCATCAGCCACGCAGGAGCGACTCTGCTCCGATCTCCTATCGACCTTTCAATTACTTCGAGTTGAATGCACCTGTCAACAGGGCCAGTCGGTCACCCTTAGACTGTGGCCGTAGCCGCGTGGCGCTGTGGGACATCAATACCGGATGTGGGGGCAGGGGCCTAGGGAGAGGAAGGGGGCTAACATGAGACGATGGACTGGCCTCGCACTCTTTATGTTTCTAGCGGCACCGACGTTGGCAAAGCTGGATGGCACTGTCTATTTGTCGCAGGGACTAACTTATAACGATGGTGGTCACCTGTTTGCCCAGCCCGGTGATATGAGTTTTCGTTTTCATGAAGCTTCCATTAATGCGAACTGGCGGGTCAGCAGTCAATGGCGCTTGGCGGGTCAGATGCTCTATCGTCAAGCTGGGAATATTGCCGATAGTAATACCGATATCGACTATCTATTTGCCGAATATCGATTCCCGGTTTGGTCTGGCAATGTGGCCGCTGCGGCAGGGCGTAATAAGATGGATATGGGTTTTTATAATGCCTCCCGTGACAGTTTATTTAGTCGGCCCAGCATTTTACTGCCTCAATCCATTTATCAGGAGTTTGGGCGTGATGCGGCGCTGCGCAATGATGGCCTCAAGTTTAGTGGCGCGCATTTTATTGGCGAGCAAAGCCTGAGCTGGAATGCTACCTACGGCTTGATGGCACTGAATGACAGCTTTGCCGATATCTTTCTTGGTTTTCATCAAGGTGTTGAGTTTGATGATACGGAAAGTCTGTTATTGACACTAGGATGGGAGTACCGCACCTGGCTTCAGTTGAAGGCCTCTTATATAGATACTGGCTTCAGCGTTGATGATCCACGGCCGATGCGCGATGCTACCTATGACATTGAGCGCTGGATAGTCGGGCTGCGCGGCGAATATCAGCGTTGGCAGTGGAGTGCTGAATATGGCGAGATGCAGGTCGACGGGGAGTTGACCGAAGTGGGTTTTCCATTTGAGAACACCTCCCAGGGCGGATATGTTCAAACTCGATATTACCTATTGGACCAACTTAGTGTGTTGGCTCGTTATGATCTTTACTGGGGAAACAAGGATGATAAAGGCGGAGATCGCTTTGAGCCACGTGGTGAGCCTAATTGGCAAGCTTGGAGCCGGGCGTCGAGTCTGGGATTAAGTTGGCAATTTTTCGATGATTGGCAGCTATCGGCTGAGTGGCACCGGATGGATGGTACGGCGGTCTATCCGGGGTCAATGGCGAATTTATCTGGGCAGGAACGGATCAGTAATCTGTATATGCTGCAGTTAGCCTATCGCTGGAACTGGGCGCTGTTTCATTGATCCGTGATAGCAGGGAGGAGAGGGATTAAGGATGATAAAAGCCATTAAGCAATGGGTCACTGCCGTCGGACTGCTGGTACTGTCGGCGGTTAGCGTCGCTGAATCGGAAGAGCGGACGGCGCAGATCATCGTGCAGGATGCTGTTTCGGTCGAGCAGTTAAAGCGAACCGATCTGCGGGCGATCTTTACAATGAAAAAGCAGTTTTGGCCGGATGGTACAGCGATCACCGTATTTGTATTGCCACCTCGTGATCCCGTGCATGTCCAATTTTGCCGTGATGCGTTGAAGCTGCTGCCGTTTCAGTTGAATCGAGAATGGGATCGACTGGTATTTTCTGGCACTGGGGAGCGGCCACAAGTTGTGAGCTCCGCTGCGCAGATGTTGGAACTGGTACAGACGACACCCGGAGCGATAGGCTACTTGCCAGCATCGGTAAATGCTAAGGGGTATGACATTGCGATCATTAAGTAATATTGCATTGCTGATCGCATTGGGAGGGAGTTTTCCTCTCTCTGCGAGCCTACATGGTAGCCTGTATCTATCCCAGTCCGCTGTTTACAACGATGGATCCGATTTTTTGACCGGAAGCGACAGCACCAGCTATCAGTTGCAGGAAGCGTTGGCGAATGCGTCTTGGCGCTTTCATCCCCAGTGGCGACTGCAGGGGCAGGCTATCTATCGACGAATGGGTAATTTGACCGAAGACGAGACACTAGGGATCGATTATTTAAATTTAGAATATCGAGCGCCTCTGGCGAACGGCACTGTGAGTGCAGAATTGGGTCGCTTTAAGAGCGACGGCGGTTTCTATTCTAGTGGTCGAGATTCGGCTTTTTCACGACCCACAATATTATTGCCCCAGTCCATTTACCCTGAAGGCTTAAGGGATGCATCCCTGCGATTGGATGGACTTCGGCTGAAGGGCAATCATGGCCTTGGGGAGCAACCTCTGTCCTGGTCCCTGTCTTACGGTGAGTCGGATCTTGGTGATGATTTTTCCCGTCAGCTCTATGGCACCGACACGCAAGATATTGACAGTGACTACACTTTTATCGCCCGACTGGGCTGGGTGCCGGCGGAAAGTTGGGAGCTCAGTGCTTCATATCAGCGCAGCCGAACGGATACCACGGGGATCGCGCCATTCGGGCCACCGGTGGTGACGACAAGCTCCTCTAAAGTAACGGCGTGGCTAGCCGGAGCTCGTTATATGAATGCGAGGTGGGAGTGGGTGGCTGAGGCGCAGCGCTATACCACCGACAACGCCAGGGGAGAGCAAACGGCCATTGGCGGCTATCTGCAAGGGGGTTATCTGATCCGTGACAGCCTGTCGGCAAAGCTGCGATACGACATCTATTATTCAGATAAAGAGGATCGTGATGGTGACCGCTTTGTGGAGCGAGGCAGGGAACCGTGGCGGGCGTGGGGTAAGGATCTAACCGCCGCGCTGTCTTGGCAATGGAATTCGCAATGGCAAGTGAGTGTGGAGTGGCATTTGGTTGAAGGAACGGCTTGGGTAACGCCTTTGATCTCATCGTCGTCGTTGGGTGAAGAACACTGGCAACTTTGGATGTTGCAATTGGCCTATCAGTGGCGGTGGTGATTCGATGAAGTCAAAGCGGTTACATTACTTTTTGAGTTTGCGCTGGAAGTTTATTCTGGCGTTGGTGTCGATGCTGTTGTTGGTCAGTGTTGTCATCGGCCTGCTTGGGGTGCATCGATTCGGCCAGCAGTTGGATAATGTTGTTGAGCAGCAACACGATTATTTGTGGCGCGATTATCACGTCCGGCTTCGTTCAGAAGAGAAGCGTTTGACCGCCTTTAGCCAAGAGATGCTGCTGATGATGGGGGATGACAGTCATCAGCTGGAGCTGGGCCGAATGGATCGCATGCTGGATGACAGCTGGGCGGATTTTGAGCTTTATTGGGGGCTTAAGTCATTACAGGTCTTTAATGATGCGCTTGATATGCTGTTGGTTTACGGCAATGGGGGAATTACCGCAGACGGCTGGTTACAGGAAAGCTTTCGCACCGGGGAGCCGATCAATCGCGTGCGGTGCAGTGAACAGTGTTTTATCGATGTGGCGGTGCCCGTGCTGGTTGACGATGAGATCAATTCGCTGGTGTTTACCACGGGTTTTGAAGAGGTTCTGGCGCAACTGACGGAGAATCACCAGGTTGAGGTGGCGATGTTGGGGCAGGAGATCGCTGGTAGCCACAGCCCTTGGCAGCGCCCGTTTTTAAGCTTAACCAATCGCGGGGAAAACATGCATCGGTTGGGCGAGGCCTCCGCGTTGGTTGGGCTATCGGAGCTGCTGGAGTCGCCGGGACAGCTGGAGTTAGGCCAAGAGGATTGGGTTTTTTTCAGTTGGATCGTGGCGGACACGGGTGAGCGGATCTTGCTGTTCAGAAACATCAACGATCTGGTGAGCAGTGAAGAGGCGTTTGTCAGTGATCTCATGGGTATCCTATTGTTGGCGATGATGCTGGCGGGGGCTCTGGGGATCGCGCTGTTTTGGCGACCGCTGGCGCGCATACGACGTTTGGGTCAATCCCTGCCTCTCTTGGCACAAAGCCGATTTGATGATCTGCGTGAACGCTTACAGCGGGATCGGGGCCGTTTTCGCGATGAGTTGGTGCAGCTTGAATCGACCACCTTGGATGTGGCCAATCAGCTAGAGCGATTGGAAAGCGATGTTGATCGTTATACCAATGAGCTGCAGCGCATGGCCATGATGGATGCCCTGACGGGCTTGCCGAATCGGGCCATGTTTCATCACGAGCTGGCCAAGTCGCTCGGGAGTATAGGGCGGACGGACGAGCAGATCGCCTTGCTGTTCCTCGATCTGGATGAATTTAAGCGGGTCAATGACACGCTGGGTCACGATGTGGGCGATGAGCTGCTCAAAACCGTGGCCAATCGATTACAAAAAAGCGTGCGCAGCATGGACACCGTATGTCGTCTTGGCGGCGATGAGTTTACCGTGATCGTACGTGGGTTGGAGTCTGAGTCAGATATTCACCGGATCATTCATCAGATCTTTACCACGTTGCAGCAGCCGCTGCAGTTGGGGCGACATACCCTGATCATCACCACCAGTATTGGGGTGGTGTTCTGTGATAATCCCATGGCAAGACCCGAGGAGCTGCTCAAGCGTGCCGATCTGGCGATGTATCAAGCCAAGCAGGCCGGACGCAGTAACTATCGAGTCTTTAACGAGCAGATGCTGGAAAGTGCTTCACGTAAGTTAATGTTGGAGCAGGATATCCGTACGGCGCTGAACGAGCGACAACTCTATCTGGCGATGCAGCCGATCTTGGATCTCGCCCAAAATCGCGTGGTGGGATTTGAGGGCCTGGTTCGTTGGCAACACCCGACTCGGGGTTTGGTGATGCCTGGGGAGTTTATCAAGGAGATCGAAGGCAGTGAGCAGAGTATCGAGCTGGCTCACTATGTTATCGAGATGGCGTTTGAGATGCTTGGCCGCTTCAGTCGCAAGCTGGAGAGCGATCAATTCTATGTGTCCGTTAACCTGTCACCCAGCCAGTATCTTCAGACTGAGTTGGTGGCATTTTTGCAGTTGCAGTTGGAGAAGCATCAGGTTGATCCACGTCGGATCGTACTCGAACTGACGGAAGAGGTTCTGATCAAGAATTTGGATAAGGCGATGCATATTATGCATCAACTCAAATCCATGGGGATTAAGATCGCCATTGACGACTTCGGAACCGGCTACTCTTCGCTGAGCTATCTCAAGCAACTGCCCTTTGACCTGCTTAAGGTGGATCGCGGTTTCGTTTCCGATCTCGATAACTCGGATGTGGATCGTAACATCGTCACCAGTGTTATCGAGCTGGCGCATAATTTGAAACGGACAGTGATTGCGGAAGGGGTGGAGAGCCACGATCAGCGCCAATTCCTGTTGCAAGCCAAGTGTGATTGCGTCCAGGGGTTCCTCTATTCAGCCGCATTGGATGAGCAGCGGATCATGGCGCTGCTGGAGCGATTAGGTCCCGATCTTGAGTGGCATGATGAGGAACGTTTGCTGGGACGTCAGGCGCGTTAGTCGCTGTTGACCGCCTCTGTGGCGGGCGTGAGTCGCAGGACGCGTTGAACGTTGGGCATGCTTATGTCATAGGAGGCAGCAAGGCGCTCCAGCTCTCGCTTTTGCAGTAGCAGACGCGCGTTGTTGCTCGCATCGAGTGGCTGGCGCAAGTGCTGAAAGTCCTCGAGGCATACGCACAAGATGCGGCGTTGCTCCTGCTCTTCAATGGACTGATAGATCACATTGGGGCAGGCCTCTGTGCGCCATGAGCCCTGCAGACAGGGCTCGGCGGCAAGCGGTGTGATCAGGAGGGCGCTGAGCGCGCACACGAACCACGGTTTCATCTACTTATTTACCCGCTGCTCAATCGCGTCCATCAGCATTGCGCTGATGTTGGTTTGATATGCCGCATCGATCTCGCGCACGCAGGTTGGGCTGGTCACGTTGATCTCGGTGAGGCGATCGCCGATCACATCCAAACCAACGAAGATCAATCCACGTTTTTTCAGTTCAGGCGCCACGGCGCGGGCGATGGCCCAATCGCTGTCGGACAAGGGGCGCGCTTCTCCTAAGCCACCCGCGGCCAGGTTGCCGCGGGTTTCGCCGCCTTGTGGGATCCGCGCCAGGCAGTAGGGCACGGGCTCGCCATCCACCACCAGAATGCGCTTGTCCCCTTGCTTGATCTCAGGGATAAACTTCTGAACCATCGCGTAAACTTGGCCATGTTGGGTCAGGGTTTCGATGATCACCCCGAGGTTGTCGCCGTCCGCTTTGATGCGGAAGATCGAGGCGCCGCCCATGCCATCCAGCGGTTTGATGATGATGTCACCATGCTCGGCGTGGAAGGCTTTGATCTGCTCGGCTCGGCGGGTCACTAGGGTGGTGGGGGTGTGCTCGGCAAACCAGGCCGTGAACAGCTTTTCGTTACAATCCCGCAGACTTTGCGGCTTGTTAACGATCAGGGTGCCCTGCTCTTCTGCACGCTCCAGCATGTAGGTCGAGTAGACATACTCGGTATCAAACGGTGGGTCCTTGCGCATCAGCACCACATCCAGATCGGCCAAATGGGCGTCTACCGGTGGGGCCAAGGTGTACCACTGCTGTGGATCTTCGGCGACGGTCAGCGCCTGCATTCGGGCACGGGGCTCGCCTTGCTGCAGGTAGAGATCGGACATCTCCATGTAGAACAACTCGTAGCCCCGGCTCTGGGCTTCCAGTAGGAAGGCGAAGCTGGTGTCTTTTTTAATGTTAATGCTCGAGATGGGATCCATCACGATACCAAGCTTGATCATCTAGGGCTCCTTATCCCAGATCGCCGAAGCGAACCTGAAGTGCGGTTATGGCGGTCAACGCGGCAGTTTCAGTGCGCAGCACGCGAGGGCCTAACAGGATATCAGTAAATGCTTGCTCAGCGGCAGTGGCGATCTCTTCGCCAGAGAGGCCACCTTCAGGTCCGATCAGCAGGCGTAACGCGGTGACGGGCTGCGGCAAGGTGTTGATGCTGTATTGGGCGCGGGGGTGCAGGTTCAGCTTTAAGCCATCGAACGGCTCACGTAACCAGTCATCGAGTTTCATTACCGGGCGCACCTGCGGCACCACATTGCGGCCACATTGCTCACAGGCGGCGATGGCGATCTTCTGCCATTGGCGGATCTTTTTATCCAGCCGATCGCCGGTGAGCTTGACGCCACAGCGCTCCGACCAAAGTGGTGTGATGGAGGCAACACCCAGCTCAACGGCTTTCTGAATGGTGAATTCCATTTTGTCGCCTCGGGAGATCACCTGACCCAGATGCAGATCCAGTGGCGATTCGCTGCTGTGTTGTTGCCGCTCATCGATGCGGACCGTGACTGTCCGTTTGCCCGCCTCGGTGATGGTGGCCAGGTACTGATCGTCTTCACCGTTGAACAGGATCAGTTGCTGCTCTGGCTGCATTCGTAGGACGCGGCCGACATGATTGGCACCGTCTTCATCCAGTGCTACGTGTTGTCCGGCTGTCAGGGCAACCGGTTGATAGATCCTAGGTATACGCATGTGGGGCTCGTTATCCGTTGCACTGCTCACTGATATAAGGGTTGGGCCATCCCATCCGCTCACTGATGAGCGTGTGACGATGGCATTCGTCTTGTTGTGCCGGGTACATTGTATGCCAGGCGCGATAGAGTTTCTCCTGGCTGTCGGAGAGATCGATGCGGTATTGCTCAGCCATGTACAGGTAGGCGCGCGCGATCGGACCACGAGAGTCCATCGGGGGTTGGGCTCGGCGGCCTTTGAAGTCCACTACCATCTCACATTGGCCGTACTGGCTGGCGGCTTCACCCCAGACGGTGAAGCGATAATTGGAGCGATCGCCATTGACCTCGCCGATGGCGGGGTGCAAGTTGTGCAGATCCGCCTCCATACGACGAAACGCATCGTCTTTCTGACATTGGCGACGTCCGCCGGTTTGCCAGCAGCGTCGCTGATGACCAAATTGCCACGCGGGCATGACATGCTCCCACTCGATGCGGTTGGCTCGAACCGGTTGCTTGCGCACCTGATAGCCACAGGCGTCCAGATCTGGGATCAAACGCTTGCCCTCATTGGTAAATGGGCAGGCGCAATAGAGGGATCGTTGGGGCAGCGCTTGGGTATAGAGCTCAAGCAGGTGGCGTTTGGCTTGGGAAAAGGTTTGTGGAGCGGCAGACAGCGGCAGGCTGAGTGCGGCGAACAGAAATAATATTGGGGTACGCATAGAACAAACAACAAGTTAGAGATGGCGCAGGGTCAAGGCGACCGAGTTGCGAAGGAAGTCGAGCGGGTGTTGGCTAGTCGCAGGCCTGCAGTGGAGTATTGCAACGCCGGCACTGATATTGAGCTTGGCCTCGTTGCACCTTGTTGTGGCGCCGAACGGTCAATTGGTGAGCCTGACATTGGCAGCGGTAGGCGTAGGTTTGAGGCCGGACGCTGCTGACATCGAAGGCGTGGCAGGTGCGGCCTTGGCGATCAAACACCGACTGCATCAGGCTTTGCCATTCTCGGCCATGGGGGCGCACGCGGCCATGCAACTGCCAGACGAGCAGGTGGGCGATCTCATGGGGCACCACCTCGTCGATAAAGGCGTCGGGGTTTTGAGCCAAGAGCACGGGGTTGAAGCGGATCCGGTTCTGTTGCAAATGCGCCACGCCGGCACTTTGTCCGCGCAGCCGAAACTCGATCTGAGGCAGGGGAAAGGGTCGCTGTAGGCGCTGCTGCGCCTGTTGGTAGCACTGCTGAACGCGATCGAGAACGGCTTGTTGCAACTGCACAGGGGAACGCTGGCTCATACCCACTCCAAAACAAAAACGGCGTCAGTATACTCGGCTGCGGCGGGCTGTCTATCGCCCGCCGCAACCGGAAGGGTCGAGGCCGTTGTGCTCGGGCCCGCTATAGGGCGAGGGCGGCGTGTTCGATCATGGCGTGCAGTTGTTCGACGATGGCGCGATTGTGCGCCGGCTCGAAGCCGTTCACCTTGGGGGTGTGGATATGACCGATCGGCACCGGGCTGCCAAGCAACTGTTTCAGCAACAGGCTGCGGTAGCTGATCTCATTGGACAGATAACCGCCGCCGGAGCCCTCGACCGAGACCGTGCCGTCGAGCTGATGAAGGGCCTGCGCCTCCCGTTTGCCGTTAAGGGTGCGGATGGTGCGATTATCGCGGATGGCATAGGGGCCGGTGGCCTGCTGCATCTGGGCCGCGGGCAGGCTGAACTCGACAAACTCCGGGCCGTGTAACTCGGCACCATTGAGGCTGGGCGGAAGGGGGGTACTTTTGCTGGCGCCGGTGTGCACATTGCGGTTATCGGGGGCGCTGGCGCTGCGGTTGCGTCCTGGGAATCGCTCCAGATCAAACTGGTCGCGGCCCATGGAGACGGTCAGGATCAGATCGACGCTGTTATCGCGCAGATAGGGGGTGAGTAGCGATTCGATCAGGCCGTCATCAAAGTCCTGGAATCGCACTGGGATCAGCACCGATTCGATCTGGGCCCATTGGCCGTTGACTTGCCAGCGCTTGCCGTCGAGTGCGAGCGCAGCAAGCCCCGAGGGATTGGATTGGTCGAGCTGCTGATCGAGCTGAAACGGGTCGAAGCCCGTCAGCAGGATACGGATCTCCGTCGACTCATCGAATTGGATATCGCTCATGCCTCTGGACGCATTCTCGACGGTGCTGAGTAGGATCTGGCGTTGCCACGGGGCGATACTGAAACCGGCCGGGGCGGTTTTCAGCTCGCGCCGTAGCGCCAGTCGGTGCCAATAGAGTGGCCGATCGTCCCAAACGCCGCTTTGAACGTCTTCGACGGCAGTCCGCCAAAGGGCGTTGGCGTCTTCAGCCACTTTGCGGGTCACCGTCAGTTCGCCGGGATCGGCGCGATAGCGTTTAAGTAAGTGGTCCAGTTGCGGCTGATAACGATTGAGCAGCTCGGGTTGATGCTGCGCCAGAGCGTTGAGGCGTTGCTCTTCGATATCCAATGGCAGTGCCATTGCCTGGCCGCCAAGTAGGCTGATCGCCAATCCCCATCCTTTGATCGTCACGTCGGGCTCCTGCTAAAGGGTGTATGGTGACAAGTTAACCGGATCTGTGAGCAGCAGCAAAGATCCTGTTGATGCGGTTATAACATGCACCTATTCAAACAGTGATAACTTCAATTTCGGTCTGCCGGATCCCCTTGCTAACCTATGTCTATCTTATGTGCTGTATTCCGCTTAGTTCTGTTTAAGTAGTCGTTATGATTGAAGTTGGCTCGAGAGCCTATGTTTGTGCGCGCAAGGCGTTGGCTTTGGGCGCCTTGATGGTGTTTGGCAATTTGTACCTGCTGCAGCCGCTGCTGCCCCAATTGGCTCAGCGCTATGACTTGGCGCCGAGTGAGGCCAACTGGGCCCATGCCGCCTGCTTTTTGGGGTTGGCGGTGGCGTTGCTGCCCTGGGCCTTGCTGTCGGAGCGGATAGGGCGGCGTAAGGTGATGCTGATCAGCTTGACGCTGATCCCGCTGATCGGCGCGGCGGGCACGCTGGCGCAAGCGTTTTGGCAGATCGCCGCCGCGCGGGCGGTGATGGGGGCCACCTTGGCCGGATTTGCTTCGGTGACGGTGGCCTATATGGCGGAGGAGTTTTCCCCCAAGGCATTGGCATTGGCGGTGGGCGGCTTTGTTGCGGCCAACTCCATCGGCGGGATCTTAAGCCGTTTGGCGGGGGGCGGTCTGGGTGATCTGCTCGGTTGGCGTGGCACCTTGTTGGTCGTCGCTGGGATCAGCTCGGTGGCATTGATCGGCGTCTGGCGCTGGCTGCCGCAAGACACACTGTTTCGACCCAGTCACAACCTGAAAGCCTCTCTGCGGGATATCTTTCGTCATCTGCGTGAGCCGCGGCTGGTGCTGGCGATGTGGATCGGTGGCTTGAATTTTGCCTTGTTCGTCAACCAATTCTCCGCCATGGGCTTCCGTTTGGTCGCGCCGCCGCACAGCCTGCCGGTGGCGGTAACCTCGCTGATCTTTATCTGTTACATCACCGGCACCTTTACCTCATCCCTGTCCGGTCGCTGGAGCCTAAAGTACGGCCCGCTGTCGGGAATGCTATTGGGCACCTTGATCGCCTTTGCCGGGATCCTAGTGGCGCGGATAGACACCCTGTGGACCATGGTACTCGGGATGTTGATCCTCAGTGCCGGTGCTTTTCTGGTGCATGCTCTGGCCTATGGCTGGGTCGGACGCGAGGCACGTTATGCCAAGGCTGGCGCCACGGCGTTGTACTTAGTGCATTACTATCTGGGCGGCAGTTTTGGCGGCTTCTGGCTGTTGTGGTGCTGGCAGAACTGGGGCTGGGATGGCGTCGTGGGGGGCTCTGCGGTGGTGTATCTGACCATGGTTACACTGGTGATGGGGTTGGTGCGACGTAACCGCAGTCATCTGGCCGAGGCCGCGGCGTGAACCCGAACGGTTGACGGAGCTTGGGACAAAAAAAGCCCGCGTCTCATCGAGACGCGGGCTTTTTTGTTACGGCGTTCGGGGCTTACAGGCCCGCGTCGGCGCGCAGTGCTTCGGCTTTGTCGGTTTGCTCCCATGGGAACTCAACGCGGCCGAAGTGACCGTAGGAAGCGGTCGGCTGGTAGATCGGGCGCTCCAGGTGCAGCATCTGGATCAGGCCGTAAGGGCGCAGATCGAAGTGCTTGCGGACCAGAGCGATCAGCTTGTCTTCAGACAGCTTGCCGGTGCCGAAGGTCTCGATGCTGATGGAGGTTGGCTCCGCTACGCCGATGGCGTAGGAAACCTGGATCTCACAGCGATCGGCCAGGCCAGCAGCGACGATGTTTTTCGCCACGTAACGGGTGGCGTAGGCAGCAGAGCGATCCACTTTTGATGGATCTTTACCGGAGAACGCGCCACCACCGTGACGGGCCATGCCGCCGTAGGTGTCAACGATGATCTTACGACCGGTCAGGCCACAGTCACCCATCGGACCGCCGATCACGAAGCGACCGGTTGGGTTGATGTGGAACTTGGTGTCTTTGGTGATCCACTCTTGTGGCAGCACGGGCTTGATGATGGTGTCCATCACGCCGTCACGCAGATCCGCAGTGGATACGGTGTCACAGTGTTGGGTGGACAGCACAACCGCGTCGATGCCGGCAACGGTACCGTCGGCGTTGTAGGCGAAGGTCACCTGGGACTTGGCGTCCGGGCGCAACCAAGGCAGGGTGCCGTTTTTACGCACTTCGGCCTGACGCTTCACCAGACGGTGAGAGTAGGTGATCGGCGCTGGCATCAGCACGTCGGTTTCATTGCTGGCGTAACCGAACATCAAACCTTGGTCACCGGCACCCTGCTCACGCGGATCGGCTTTATCAACACCTTGGTTGATGTCAGGCGATTGCTTACCAATGGCGGACAGCACCGCACAGGAGTTGGCGTCAAAGCCCATGTCGGAATGGGTGTAGCCGATGTCGCGAACGGTCTGACGGGTGATCTCTTCGATATCAACCCAGGCCGAGGTGGTTACTTCACCACCCACCATAACCATGCCGGTCTTCACATAAGTTTCGCAGGCGACGCGCGCCTTAGGATCTTGAGCCAGGATCGCATCCAAAACCGCATCAGAGATCTGATCGGCAATTTTATCTGGATGACCTTCGGACACCGACTCAGAGGTGAACAGGTGACGTGCCATAGGAAATTCTCTCGTCTATCTATACTGAAAGGCGTGTAGAAGCATCTACATCTGGACGGCTATTTTATGGATTTTTGACGCTTTTGCCAGTGCTGTCGATCAAAACGTTACACCTTCGCCTGTAAAATGCAGGTTCGGTACAGTGTAGACCGAAACCACAGCGCTGGATTTTGCTAGGCAAAGTGGGTATAAATGCGCGGCTTAGCCTAAGGGCTAGCGGATTTTTAGCCTGATTTTGGTCGGATTGAGGTGGTATGGTTCTCGAGGCGTAAGCCGTGTAAGCAGCGCTTGCACGGCATCCAGTGGTTATCCCTGACGCGGTGGCACAGTGCCTCAGTCGGTCCCTGTCGGTTCCTCCCCCTGCTCGATGATTGCGATCATCGCTTCCCCTCAATTCGGCACTTTTTTTGTTCGGTTCCATCATTGTGAACCATGCTGTGAGACAGCCACTGTTTTGCGGCCCCATTTCTGTGTTTGAACACAGCTTGCGGAGAAAAAAGCCATGAGTGATACCCGTTACCTGGAAACCCTGTACCCGTCTTACGGCCAGCAGTTTGAGATGGAAGAGGTGCTGTTTCGCGCCCCGACCGAGCACCAGGAACTGATCATTTTCAAAAACAAACGATTTGGTCGGGTGATGGCGTTGGATGGGGTGATCCAAACCACTGAGGCGGATGAGTTCGTTTATCACGAGATGCTGACCCACGTACCGATGTTTGCCCACGGCAATGCCAAACGCGTGTTGATCATTGGCGGTGGTGACGGGGGGATCTTGCGTGAGGTGCTGCGCCACCCTGGCGTGGAGCACGTGACGCAGGTTGAGATCGATCAGCAAGTGATCGAGATGTGCAAGCAGTACCTGCCGAACCACAGTGCCGGTGCGTTTGACGATCCTCGTGCGACTATCGTGATCAGCGACGGCAAAGAGTACGTGATGAACAGCAGCGACAAGTTCGATGTGATCATCTCCGATTGCACCGATCCGATCGGCCCGGGCGAAGCCCTGTTCGAGTCCGACTTTTACAAGGGCTGCAAAAACTGCCTGACCGAAGGTGGCGTATTTGTGGCGCAAAACGGTGTGCCCTTCATGCAGCCGGATGAAGCGGAAACCACCAAGGCGCGCCTGCAGCCGTTCTTCGCCGATCGCAGCTTCTATTGTGCCGGTGTCCCGACCTACATCGGTGGCGTGATGTCACTGGCGTGGGCCACCGACAATGCCGCACTGCGTCAGCATTCCACCGATGTGATCGCCGAGCGCTTTGCGGCAGCGGGCTTTAAGACCCGTTACTACAACCCGGCTGTGCACACCGGCGCGTTCGCCATGCCACAGTATCTGGTGGACCGTTTGGCCCTGATTGATTGATTTAGTGACTGATTGGAGACGCCGGCAGTGAACTGGACCGTTGATAACGCGCTGGAGCTATACAACGTGCCCTATTGGGGCCGTGGTTATTTCCACATTAACACCGATGGCAACGTTGAGGTGCGCCCAGAGCGGGGCGATCCGCAGCGACGGATCGACTTAGCCCGGCTGACCGAGCAATTGGTTGCCGAGCGGGACGCCAAGCTGCCGTTACTGGTGCGTTTTCCCGATATTTTGCACAGTCAGGTGCAGGGCTTGTGTGGTGCTTTCCGCGCTGCCATCAATGAGTACGGTTATCGTGGCGATTATCTGGCGGTTTACCCGATCAAGGTGAATCAGCAGCGCAGCGTGGTTAACGGTCTGATCGCCGGCGGTGGCGAGCAGCTTGGGCTGGAAGCCGGCTCCAAAGGTGAGCTGATGGCGGTACTGGCGATGGCCCAGGATGCGGCGTCGGTGATCGTCTGTAATGGCTATAAGGATCGCGAGTACGTGCGTTTGGCACTGATCGGACAGCAGATGGGCTATGAGATCTATCTGGTGATCGAAAAGATGTCCGAGCTGGAACTGGTGATGGAAGAGAGCCGCAAGCTGGACGTGGTGCCACGCTTGGGCGTTCGCGCCCGTCTGGCCTCTCAGGGCAAGGGCAAGTGGCAATCCTCCGGCGGTGAAAAGTCCAAGTTTGGCCTATCGGCGATGCAGATCCTTACCCTGGTCGAGCGCTTGCGCGGCGAAGGGCGGCTGGATTGCTTGCAGCTGTTGCATTTCCACCTTGGTAGTCAGATCGCGAATATCCGTGATATCCAAAAGGGGCTGACTGAATGTGGTCGCTTCTATATGGAGCTGCGCAAGCTGGGTGCTCCCATCTCCACCGTGGATGTTGGGGGCGGACTCGGGGTCGACTATGAGGGCACGCGCTCGCAAAGCGCCTGCTCGGTCAACTACTCGCTGCAGGAGTATGCCAATAACGTGGTTTACGCCATTGGCGATGTGTGTCAGCAGTATGGCTTGCCGCATCCACGGTTGATCTCCGAATCCGGCCGCGCCATGACCGCGCACCATGCGGTGTTGATCGCCGATGTGATCGGCGTTGAGGCCTATCAACCGGAGTCGGATCTGCCCGCTCCGCAGGCGGGTGCGCCAATGGTGCTGCGTAACATGTGGCAAACCCTGGAAGAAGCGCGCAGCAACACCGACGTGCGGGCGCTGGGGGAGATCTACCACGACACCATCAATGATCTGGCCGATGTCCATGCCAAGTATAACTACGGCTTGTTGGATCTGGGCCAACGCGCTTGGGCTGAGCAGGTCCACCTGCAGGTCTCTTGGAACGTGGCGCGGCAACTGTCGCCCAAGAACCGCGCGCATCGGCCGTTGATAGACGATCTCAATGAGAAGCTGGCGGACAAGTTCTACGTTAACTTCTCGTTGTTTCAGTCGCTGCCGGACGCCTGGGGGATCGATCAAGTGTTTCCGGTGTTGCCGCTGTCAGGACTGGACGAGAAGCCAGACCGGCGCGCGGTTATTTTGGATATCACCTGTGACTCCGACGGAACCATCGATCAATACGTCGACGGTCAGGGCATTGAAACCACGCTACCGATGCCAGCATGGCAAGCGGAAAAGCCTTACCACATCGCATTTTTCATGGTGGGGGCTTATCAGGAGATCCTCGGCGACATGCACAACCTGTTTGCCGACACCGAGGTGGTGGACGTGCGACTCGATGCAGGGGGTGAGCTGGAGATCGTCGAGCAGGTGGAGGGCACCACCGTGGCCGAGGTGATGGAGTACGTCAACCTAGATCCACAGGTGATCCTGCAGCGCTATCGCAGTCGACTGGACAGCCAGGGGCTGGAGGCGGCGGACAAGGCCAGTTTCCTCGACGAGTTGGAAGCTGGCTTGCAGGGTTATACTTATCTCGAACCTTGAGTAGAGCGCTGTTCAAAAAAGGCCCATAAAGGGCCTTTTTTTATGAAATAAATCGCATTTTTACAGTGAGTTATACCAGTTACTCCATTCTGTCATATGAGTCATGGCACAATCATCGCCAAATCGACTGTATGGACGACACAATCTAATGAAATACACCCTGTTAGCGGCCGGACTGATGGCCAGCACGGCGGTCTCTGCCGACGCCTTTGTCGACAGTGAGTTTGCCCTGGATCGGCCCGCCCCTGAGGCGAAGCCAGAGGTGCAAGAGCCTGAGGTTGAGGCGTATCAGCGCACTCGCTACAACCGGGAGTTTATCTTTGCCGGTGCTTGGACCAACCTTGAAGGTGACACCCACCTGAGTTCGGAGCTTGGCGGCGCCATGGCCCCCAACTGGGATCGTGATTTTGAGATCGATCTGTCGGCGCGATTTGAGCATGACATTCCGCTGTTGCCTAACGTAAAGGTGAGTTACTACTCCTTCGACGATGAGTCCGGCTACGGCATGGACAATGTCGTACCAGGATACAACTACCTCAGCAACGAAGCGGACGTGTATGAGTTGTCCGCCTATTACCGTGTGTTCAATGGTGAGTGGTTCCGATTTGATCTGGGGGCGTCCTTCCGCAGCTTTGAAGGGCGCTTTAACTGGAACGACGGGCACCGCTGGGATCATGGGTCCTACAGCGAGCAGTTTGTCGCACCTTACGTGGCCAGTTACTTCTATGTACCGCATACCAACGTGAACCTATACTTGGAGTACAACGGCATTGGCGGCGACTCTAGCTACTCCGATTTCAGCGCCGGCGTCGCCTACCGGATGAATCCGGACTCGGCGTTTCGCATCACCTTGTTCGGTGGCTACCGCGCGATTGAAGCCGAGCTGACCGACATGTCCGGCTACGTCGGTGCCGAGTTAGATAGCTTGGAGTACGACTTTAACGGCATGTTTGCCGGGCTGCAGTTGGCGTTCTAAGGCAGAAGAGCAGGTGCTAGGTGCTAGGTTCTAGGTTCTAGGTTCTAAGAGCTGAAAAGCAGGTTCTAGGTTCTAGGTTCTAGAGCCCAAGAGCGAACAGCGATCTCATAACCAGTACAAGCGCCGCTAAACGCCTGCAAAATGAGAAAGGCCGTGTCCCATGGGACACGGCCTTTTTGATGCCTCGCAACCGAGGGCTGGCTCGTTGGTTCGATCTTTCGTAGCGAGAGTGAAGGCTAAGCGATAACCAAGGGCATGGATAGCGGTACGGTCCGGTAGTCCTGTTTGCGGGCGTCGCTGCTGCAATAGAAAAGGCCGCCCCCGATGGGGCGGCCTTTGGTTTAGATAGCGAGAGTCATCGCGAGCGTTTTAAGGCGGTGTGAACACCACCTTAAGAGACGATTTACTCTACCGCATCCGGGTTACGCATCTGCAGCTTCCAGAAAAAGCGGCTAGAGCGGCTTGAACTGGAGTTTTCAATCAAAATTAGCTCATCGCCCATTCGTTCCAGTTGGTAGCTGGAAGTCAGCCTTGCTGTGCTGCGATTGAGGGACCATTGGTCATCGCTGTACGTTTGCAAGCCTACGGTATTTACATGCACCAACTCACCCGGCACGTGGGGATTTTCTTGCAGCAGGTGATCGGCCGCAATATGGGTATAGGTGCGAGAAGCCGTAAGGCCGAAGTTTCTGTAAAGTCCTACGTTGGAAGAACCTGGATTATCGGTATCAATATTTACCAGGGCCCATTCTGTGAACCATTCTCCATAGCGTTTTTGCAGATTGGCGTACCAGTAGGCCTTGTTCTCGTCCTGGAAATCTCTTACGTGCGTAAAGTAACGTCCGTCCGGAGTCTTGCCGGAAGGGAGCAGGGTTTGAGAGCTGGTATTAGGCATGCCGACCGGGATCTCGTCCGGTACTGACGCCAGATCATGCCAGTTCAGGATGTAATTGCGCTCCCCATCAACTGCGGCTGCTGTGATGGGATTGTTCCCAGTCAGCGTAAAGCTGTTGACACTATCCTGAGCCACCAGCGGGCGCTCCGGAATGATCACCTGTTCCACTGTACCGGAATCCATGTCCATTACGGTCATTTGAGGCCAGTTGTTTGTTTGAGAACGATTTAGGTATCGAACCAGCTTATTGGGCGCACCGGCATGAAGGCGCATATAGGTATGTGCCCAGTAGCTCGTCGAGTCGGTGCTAATATCATCTGTATGAATGGTATCGGTTTTGACCCAATCGCCACTCTCTTCATTGAACTGCAGCAGAACGACTTTGCCACTGTCCGAATGACTGGAGCCGGGGCGGACCCAAGTGAAGATAGTGCCTTTTTCGGTGACAAAGGGATGGTTTTGCTCGCTGATAAAGCGGGTTGATCCGTACTCCTCTTGCGGGCGGACGATCTCTTTGAGTTCTTGAGAGTTACGATCGTACAGCCAGAGTTGTTCATCTGCGTCGGATGTACCGGTAACAAAGACCGCTTTGTCGGCGTTGGCCCATTGGCGATGAGGCTGAGCACTACCCATCTCATGCCCGACCCCGAGCACCCACTGTGCGTCGGAGAAGGACTCCCCATCAAACTCCACCAAATAGATGCCGATGCGAGTGCTGCCATTGCGGACATCAAACAGCATCAGGATGCTGTCATCGGTGACCGCTTCACCACGAGGATACCAGGTGTTATCTGTCGGGCGCTCCCAGGTGGCGGTTTTGACCCACTTATAGACATTGGGGTTATGGGTGACCTCAATATCGGTTTTTAAAGTGAGGGCGTTCCCACTCGTGCCCGGAGGCAGTTGTTGGCCAGTCGGGGTTGTAATGGTGACGGAGGCGGTGCCATTGCGACGAGCCTCGAAGGTACCCCAGCCACGCTGCGAATTGCTGCAGTCATCGTTACAACCAGACCCGATATGGGCCAGGGGCCTTACGCCACTGTCGCTGTCGGAAGCAGTACCTTCACTCCAACTGATCTGGCCACCCTCAATGGCAGTTACCACATCATTACTCATGCGCTGATACAGCTGCATGGTGAAGCTTTCGCCTTCCGGCATGCTGAAGGTCAGATCGCGCAGCTCGTGCTGAACGGCTTCATCACCTTCGCTGTAACTGGCGACTGGGTAGATCTCGACCACGGTTGGATCTTTAACCCAGAGCACACGTTCCGCTTGGACATCGTCCAGTTCGGCGGTGATCAGGTAGGTGGCGGGTAACAGGGTGCGGAATTGGCCGCCACTGGCAAACAGGATCCCTTCGCCTTCTAGCTCTTCACAGCAGTTCTCCGGACTGTTGCCCAGATAGCTCCAGTTGACCCGATCAGTAACCTCAACTTCGCTGCCGTCGGACATGTCGGCCCAGACCTGCCAGCTATAATGGGCGCCCGCTGGCTTGGCCAGTTGATCCCCATAGATGGTCAGCTTGGCCACACCGGGCTCACGGATGTTGATGCTCAGGCTGTGGTCAAAGCCTTGGGTGGCGCCGGTGATGGTCAGTTCGCCAGCCTTAAGCAGGCTCAAGGTGGTGCCTTCTCGGCTGGCTAGGGTTTCGTCGGACAGGGTCCAATTTGCTTCTTCGGCCAGATCCTGAGTGCTGTCGTCGGCGTAGGTGGCGATCAGGCTCAAGGTGTGGCTTTGGTTAACGAAATGGGGTGCGTCGCCATCCAGCTGCACTTCCACGCCAGTGAGGATGGTGGCGGGATCGGTGTCGATGGTGATGCTGGTGCTGTCAGTAAAGCCCTCAAAGTGGGCACCGATGGTCAGCTGACCTTCTTGCTGCAGGTGCAGGGTACGGCCGTCGATGTGGCCGTGCTCACTCTCTGGCATACGCCACTGGGCTTGCTCGGTGACATCCTGGGTGCTGTCATCGGCGTAGCTGGCGATCAGGCTCAGTGCGTAGCTATGGCCCGCGTAGTAAGGCCCTTCGCTGAGAGACAGTTTGATGTCGGTAACAATGGTGGCTGGGTCGATTTCAACTGCGCGCTCTAACGCGTCGCTGAAGTCCTGATACTCGGCGATCAGGGTTACGCTGCCAGCCGTATTGGCGTGCAGTTCCAGTCCGGTAAAGTTAGCGACTTCTGTGTCGCTGGACGACGTGGTGGCACCGGTCAGAACCGCAGACTCGGAGCCGTCGCTGTACTTGGCGATCACTTGAGTGGTGTAGCTGTGGCCGGTGTACAGGAGCTCAGGTGCCTCGAAACGGATCCCTTCCAGCAGCACCTCTTCGGCGATGGTGCGGGCGACGCTGGCGGTTTGGCCTTCGAAGCTGGCGGTCAGGGTGACATTGCCCATCTCGTGGGTGCGAAGAATGCGGCCTTCAAAGCTGGCAAGGTTGTCATTGCTGGAGCTAAATTCGGCACGCTGGCTGACGTTGACTTCTATACCATCAGCATAACGGGCGATCACGCTGGCGCTATACTGACGGTTGGCTTCCATCTCTTCAGGCAGCATCAGGCTGATGCTGTCCAGCGCAGCACTCTGGGTTACGGTCAAGGTGTGCTCTGCGGTCAGCTCACCATAGCTGGCGGTCAGGGTGCTTTCCCCTTCGGCTAGGGCGTTGATCCCTTCTACGGTGAAGGATGCAACGCTGCTATTGCTGGTGTCGAGCTGAGCGTCTTGGGTGACGCTACGGGCAAAGCCGTTGTCGTACAGGGCACGCAGCTGGTGGCCTTCCTCGGTACCAACTTCCATCTTGGCTGGGGCCAGCCAGATCAACTGAGTGGCGACCGGCTCTGGTGGCAGTGGATTGACTGGGCCCCCTTCGTTGATGGTGCGTTCGAAGCTGTGCTCATGTCCGCCATAGGAGGCGGTCAAGGTGACTTCACCGTCATCATTCGCGTGCAGTACATTGCCGTAGAAGCGAGCCGTCCAGGATGGGGAGCTGCTGTAGTGAACGCCCTCATGCAGCTGGTCCTGGCTACCGTCGGTGTAGAACACGGTGGTGGTGGCAGGGTATTGACCACCGACCAGCAGATCTGGATGCAGCTCCATCTCGATGCGATCGATCACCAAGGCTTCCACCACTTCGATGCTGAGGCTGGCTTCGCGCTCGCCGTAGTTGGCGGTCAGGCTGGTCTCGCCAATGCTGTGCGCGGTCAGATAGTTGCTATCGGCAGTGGCAACGTCTTCGTTGCCGGAGCGGTATTCTGCCTCCCAGTTGACGTTTTGGCTGGTGCCATCGGAGAAGTGGGCGGTCAGCTCGTGACTGTACTGCTCACCCTGCTCCAGACGCTGTGGCGCCTGCCAGGTGAGATCGGTCAATTCAGGGTTGACGTAGACGTATTGTGCTTCGGAGTACTCACCAAACTCAGCGTAAACGTAGGCGCTACCCACCTCGTGGGTGTGCAATACGCCTTCGATAAACTCGACAACAGTGGTGTCATCGGAGCGGAATTGGGTCTGCTCGGTGACATCTGCTGCACTGCCGTCGGCGTAGTTGGCGGTGACGATCGGGGTGTACTCGGTGCCGTGGAACAGATCCCGTGGCAGCTCCAGCTCGATCCCTTCCAGGTGCGGATGAACGATCATCATTGCGCGGGCTTCGCCGCCGCGGTAGCGCGCGGTTAGCGCTGCGCTGCCGGCGCTGTAGCGGTCGCTATGGATGCCGCTGCCGGAGATCCAGACCAGCTCGCTGTTGCTGCTGTCATAGCGCGCTTCATAGGTCACGTCGGCTTGGCTGCCATCGGTGTAGTGCGCCATCAGGGTATGCGAGGCATCGTAATCGCCCGCCTCGATCTCAGCGGGGATCTCCCAAGCGAGGTGCGCTAAGGGAGGGGGAATTCGGTCTTCGTCGCTGGTATCGACGAAACAACCTGTTAACGCCAATACAAAGGGGATCAGCGTGAAAAATCGTATCATTAGTGACTCCATTGGGTTATCGCGGAGTCATGATATATGTCTGATTTGACGATATTTTTAGTGCTTGTTTGAGACTGTCATTTTTGCGACTGCTGTCACTGTTATGCCGTTCGATTGCTGGATGTTTCGGCGTCACCGTGGGGGATCTCTTACAGCGTGGAGAGGCAAGCTGTACTCTTAGGTGGTGTGATCTGCTGTATGGAGTGGGCTGGGGCAGTGTAATGGCCGGGACGGAGTACCTTTGGAGAACCTTAACTGCTACGGAATTGTTATGAAGGATAAGCTCTCTATTGTGCTGTCATCGACACTATTGCTTTCTGCTGAGGCGGCGTGGGCGACCGGAGTGGTCGAGCCGCCTATCGCCCTGGCTCAGAGTTATCAGCAGGGGCTGGCGCTGGATCATTACTTGGTGAGCGAGAAGCTTGATGGCATGCGGGCCTATTGGGATGGGGAACGATTACTGAGCCGTGCGGGCAATCCGATCGCGGCACCGGACTGGTTTACCGCCGAGCTGCCCAAGGAGCCCCTTGATGGCGAGCTGTGGCTGGGACGGGGCCAGTTTGAGGCGTTGATGGCGGTGGTGCGGGATCGTATTCCTGATGAAGCCGCGTGGCGCTCGGTTCGGTTTATGCTGTTTGATCTGCCATCGCAGCCTTTGCCGTTTGAGCAGCGCTATCGGTTACTGGCCGAGCGGGTTGAGCAGTGGGGCTTGCCTCATCTTGAGTTGGTGCGGCATGAGCCGGTGGCGAGCGATCTGTCGTTGGATCTGCGATTGGCGGCGATCTCCGAAGCTGGGGGGGAAGGATTGATGCTGCGTCATCGTCAGTCGCTGTATCGGCCGGGTCGGGGCGCGGGGCTATTGAAATATAAGGCTTACGAGGACAGCGAAGCGGTGGTGATCGCCCAACTGCCGGGCAAGGGCAAATATGAAGGGATGATGGGTTCACTGCTGGTGGAGGATCCCCAAGGGCGGCGCTTCAAGATAGGCTCAGGTTTCAGTGACGCTCAGCGGCGCACGCCGCCAGCGGTGGGGAGTGTGGTGACCTATCGCTTTAATGGGCGCACGGGTTCCGGCTTACCCCGATTTGCGCGATTTGAGCGGGTATTTATCAGTTTGTGAAAGCTTGGCTACACTCCATGCGGTATGAATTTCGACCATTAATTAACGAAATTCAGTGACAGATTTGCGTCTGTGTCTCTGAGGGGGGAATATATGCCCCGCCTACAACGTAACTACCTGTACCAGGAGCCGAGATGTCTTCCCGTAAAGAGCTTGCCAATGCTATCCGTGCATTGTCCATGGATGCTGTACAAAAGGCCAAGTCAGGCCATCCAGGTGCCCCTATGGGCATGGCCGACATAGCCGAAGTGCTGTGGCGTGATTTCCTCAAACACAACCCGGCCAACCCAGAATGGGCCGATCGTGATCGCTTTATCTTGTCCAATGGCCACGGCTCGATGCTGATCTACTCCTTGCTGCATCTGACCGGCTATGATCTCGGGATCGAGGATCTCAAACAATTCCGTCAGCTGCACTCCCGCACGCCAGGTCACCCTGAGTACGGTTATGCGCCAGGCATTGAGACCACCACCGGTCCACTGGGCCAGGGGATCACCAACGGAGTGGGTATGGCGCTGGCTGAGAAGGTGCTGGCGGCACAATTCAACCGCGATGGCCACAATGTGGTGGATCACAACACCTATGTATTTATGGGTGATGGCTGTTTGATGGAGGGGATCTCCCACGAAGCCTGCTCCCTGGCCGGTACTTTGGGCCTGGGTAAGTTGATCGCCTTCTGGGATGACAACGGCATTTCCATCGACGGTGAAGTGGAAGGCTGGTTCTCCGACGATACGCCGAAGCGTTTCGAAGCTTACGGCTGGCACGTGATCCCGGCGGTTGACGGTCACGATGCGGATGCCATCAAGGCGGCCATCGAAGCGGCGCAACAAGAGACCGGTAAACCGACTCTGATCTGTACCAAGACCGTTATCGGTTACGGCAGCCCGAATAAGTCTGGCTCCCACGATTGCCACGGTGCCCCGCTGGGCGAAGAAGAGATCGCCGCCGCCCGTGACTTCCTGGGTTGGCACCACGCGCCGTTTGAAGTACCCGCGGACATCTATGAAGCGTGGGACGGTAAAGCCGCGGGCGCTGAGCTGGAGTCCAGCTGGAACGACAAGTTTGCCGCTTATCAAGCCGCCTACCCTGAGCTGGCTGTCGAGCTGAAGCGTCGTCTGGCCGGTGAGATGCCGGACAACTGGACCGCCCATGTCGAAGGCTACATTGCCGAGCTGCAAGCCAATGCCAACAAGGTGGCAACCCGTAAAGCGTCGCAGGATTGCCTGAATGCCTTTGGTCCGGTCCTGCCTGAGCTGCTAGGCGGCTCTGCTGACTTGACCCCATCCAACCTGACCAACTGGTCTGGCTCCGTGTCCATTACCGCTGACGATGCTTCCGGCAACTACCTGCACTACGGTGTGCGTGAGTTCGGTATGAGCGCCATCATGAACGGCATGACCCTACACGGCGGCTTTAAGCCGTACGGCGCGACCTTCCTGATGTTCATGGAATACGCCCGTAACGCGGTACGCATGGCGGCACTAATGAAGCAGCCGACCATCTTTGTCTACACCCACGACTCCATTGGTTTGGGTGAAGATGGCCCGACCCACCAGCCGGTTGAGCAGGTGGCCTCCTTGCGTCAAACGCCAAACTGCAGCACCTGGCGTCCGTGTGATGCGGTTGAGTCTGCGGTGGCCTGGCGTCACGCGGTGGAGAGCAAGGATTCTCCGACCTCACTGATCTTCTCTCGTCAGGGCCTAGCGCCGATGGCACGTGACGAAGCGACCTTGGCGAACGTGGCCAAGGGCGGTTACGTCCTGAAGGACAGCGCGGGTAAGCCTGATCTGATCCTGATCGCCACCGGCTCTGAGGTTGAGCTGGTGATGACCGCAGCCGAGCAGTTGGAAGCGGCGGGCAAAGCGGTGCGCGTGGTGTCCATGCCAGCGACCGATGTGTTTGATCTGCAAGATGCGGCGTACAAAGAGTCCGTGCTGCCTTCGGATGTGACTAACCGCATCGCGGTGGAAGCGCTGATCGCCGACTTCTGGTACAAGTACGTGGGCCTGGATGGCCGCGTGATCGGCATGACCACCTTCGGTGAGTCTGCGCCGGCCGGTGAGCTGTTTAAGCTGTTCGGCTTTACCGTTGAGAACATCGTCGATACCGCCAACGAGCTGCTGGCGGATTAAGTTTCCGCTCTCGCTCTGATAAGCCCTGCCTGCGCGGGGCTTTTTTGTTTGTGTTGGCTGACGTTAGCGCTTGATGATCTCTTGCACCTGACTTTGAGGGATCGACTGTTGTTGCCCCTGACTGTCGGTATAGAGGTAGACGCCGGCAGAGCGGTTCAAGCTGGGCTTGGTGTCAGTGGCGATGAGTCGACCGTCATGGGTCGAAAGGATGTAGGAGCCGCTGCTGCAGGCGACCAGCAGGGCCGTGCTAAGTAGAAGGGGAAAACCAAATTTAAGACACATCAGAGCATATCCGTCATTGTTCGCTTTATCAGTGTAGGCAATCGCGACCAGAGGTTGGGGTGATTGGGCTTAATCTGCGAGCCTCTTTTGTCGCCATAGACTTTGATAATTGTTTATAAATCGTAGTCTTAGCTGTCTTTCGAAAGGTGTTTGGCCGTTGTGAGCGTCTCTGATCGTACCTTGTTGGTGTTACTGTTGCTGCTGTGCCCTGCCGCGTTGTGGCTGCCGGGATTGACCGTGATGTATTACCCCGAGCAGGTGTTTTTGTTGCAGCGGCTGCCTTGGGTGACGTTGGCCGCGGCTTTGCTACTCAGCCAGGTGTATCAGCAGGGGCGGCTCAGTTTTCTGGTGATCCTGAGTTCATTGATGTACGGCTTGATACAGCTTCGATTGCAGTCGAGCCTAAGTGTCCCTCAGACTGAGCTGGAGTTTTGGTTGATGGGGTTGCTGGGGCCGGCCATCGCGTTGGGTCTGGTTGCTTTGCCCGATCAGGGTCCCTTCCATCGTAAAGGTTGGCTCGCTTGGGCGCTGCTTCTCGGCAGTTTGGCGCTGTTGGCTGGGTTGACCCAGGCGACGGAGCTGAGCCTCGCCTTGCATGAGTGGATGCGCCCGCGGGCATTTCTGTTTTGGCAGATGAGTCCGGCGCCTCTGCTGTTGGTGCTATGGCAATTGATGTTCGCCTGCGCGGCTTGGTTGTTGTATCTCTATCGAGGCCACAGTGGGGACATGGCCGCGATGCTGATCTGCGCTAGTTTGATGCTGGTGGCACTGGGCTTCGCTCGGCCGCTGATCGCCGCGAGTGTGTTTGCGGCGCTGGGGATCGTGTTGTTTGTGTTGGTGTTGCAGCATGGTCATCAGATCGCGTTTTTGGATGATCTGACCGGGATCCCCGGGCGGCGGGCGCTGAATCTCGCACTGCAGCGGTTGGGGCGTCGCTACACCCTGGCCATGACCGACATCGATCATTTCAAAAGCTTTAACGACACCTATGGTCACGATGTGGGCGACGAGGTGTTGAAACTGGTGGCAGCCCGGCTGAGTCGAGTGCGTGGCGGCGCTCAGGTGTACCGTTACGGCGGTGAGGAGTTCACCATAGTGTTTGCCGGCAAACAGCCTAAGCAATGTAAGGCGTATCTGGAGGCGATCCGCCAGGACATTGCGGAGTATCCGTTTTCGGTCCGTGCCCACGGGCGCGATGAGGACAGCGAACGCGGGCGACGCAAGCGTGGCAAGGGCGGCGGGGAGTCGGTGCAGATCACGCTGAGTTTTGGCGTGGCGTGCCGAAGCTCGGCAGCGCCGGTGCCGGAGAGGGTGATCAAGGCGGCGGATACAGCCCTTTATGCTGCGAAGAAAGCCGGGCGTAACTGCATCCGCATGGCGCGGGCCAGCTAACCGGCTCCTGAGCTGTCACGGCCGGCGGCAAGGTGAGATGCCGCTGGCGTTTAGGCTTTTTTGCCGAGCTTTACCGTGGTTTCATCGATAAACCATAGGGCTTCATTGCGGCGGCGGCCGATCACCAGCGCCTGCTCTTCGGCGAACAGGAAGGCTTTCCAGCTACGCTTAAAGACGTCATAGCGGGTTTCGATGATGTGGCCCTGATCGTAGCAGACGTAGACGATGGTCTTTGGATCCCAGTTTAGGTAGCCGGCGATGTCGGCGGGCAGCGCGACGTCGTCGGATTCGAACGCGTCATCCCAGCGTTGATCAAAGGGCCACAATTCGGCCTGGCTCAGCCAGTCCTTGTCTTCAAGCCGATCCAGATCTACCGCTTCGCTGCTGACATTTTGCAGCCAGATCTGTTTGGCGTAGGTCGGATGCAGCGGCAGGATAGCGGCTTTATCTTGGTCACTGATGGCCATGTCAGCGCGGTTAAACACCCAGTTAAAGGCGTATTGGCTTAAATCGGTGTGTTTCATCTTGGGTAACCTATCTTACTTTGTCGCACACTATACCTGAGGGCGGTAGCGGGGCCGAGTCTTATTCCCCTGTAATGTGGCGGTCAATGGCAGTATGCTGAGCGCTTGTTCAAAAATAGGTGCGATCGCAGGAACTCACATGTCAATCTGGAAACGTGAATTGGAATTTTCGCTGCTTAATGCCCGCGGCGAGGGCACCATGGTGCAGCAACTGGGGATGGAAGTGGTGGGGTTTGATGAGCACTCACTGACCATGAGCATGCCGGTGGATCACCGCACGCACCAGCCGCTAGGCTTGCTGCACGGCGGCGCGTCGGTGGCTTTGGCGGAGAGTGTGGGCTCGATGGCGGCTAACCTGTGCGTGCCCAAGGACTGCTATTGTGTCGGGTTAGATATCAATGCTAACCATGTGAAAGCGGTTCGTACGGGCACCGTCTTTGCTAAGGCGAGTCCACTGCATCTGGGCGGCACCACCCAAGTTTGGCAGATCGAGATCCGCGATGAGCGGGAGCAATTGATCTGCGTCAGCCGCCTGACCATGGCGGTACGCAAACATAAAGGCAAAGTGTGAAATTTCAATTCTCGCAAGGTACCTTGATCGCCAACCCGCATGAGCTGATGGTGCGGCTGGATGGCCCGGCGCGCATCACCTTTCAGGCGGCGGCCGATGCGATCCAGCTCGTGGGGATCGCCAATGTCGTAACCGGTTTTGGCGGCGGCGTGAGTTGGTCGGTGAAATTGGACAATGATGAGCAGATGGCGATCCTGGCGCAGGAGTTGGGCTTGGAGATCAAAGGGCCGCGGTGATGTTGCGGGCAAGCGCCACCAAGCCGAGCCAAGGGCTCGGCTTTGTTGTTTTATGTCGTCTTAGCCGCCCAGCATGAGCCAGACGCCCAGGCCGGCCATCAATGTGCCCGACACCCGGTTCATTAGGATCACATTGCGGCTGCTGAGCAGGCGACGCAGGGTATGACCGCCACTGGCGTAGAGGATCATGCACACCAGCTCGCAGGCGAGGATGATCAGCAGCAACAGGCTCAGTTGCGGCGCCAGAGGACGGGCGGCATCGATGAACGGCGGCAACAGGGCGACCATAAAGGCCCAGCCTTTGGGGTTGGCGATGGCGGTGATCAGGCCGCGAGCAAACAGGCCGCGCGCGCTGATATCATCGACCGATGCAGAGGCATTGAGTTGCCCTTGGTTGCGCCACATCTGCACCCCGAGGTAGATAAGGTACATCCCACCGATCCCCTTCAGGGCAACAAACAGCATTGGGGTGTTGAGCATTAAGGCGGAGATCCCCAGCACGGCCGCCAAGGATACGATCGCCACCCCCAGTAGCTCTCCGGCCATCATGGGCAAGGTGCGTTTGAAGCCGATGCTCATCCCCAGGCTGAGCGCCAGCAGCATGCACATCCCCGGGGTGATGGAGACAGCAAAGAAGGTGGGGATAAACAGGGCTAAGGTGGTGGTGTCGATCATCGATGGTATTCGCAGCTGAGAAAGATCCGCGCGATTATGGCAGAGCGTGGTAGCAGCGCAAAGCACTATAGCCCGCTGCGGGTGGATAGGGGAGTGACAGCACTGAGCTTATCGGTAGGGACGGGCGGATGACGGGCACGTTTGTCCCCAGCAAACTCGCTTTCGCGAACGGCTAACCACATCAAGTCTTTGCCCAAATCAGCAGCGCTCTTCTGTTTGATTCCCTCTCGCTTTCGAAGCATTCGGTTGCGCTGCGCCGTTTTGGCTCAAGTCCATTGGCAGTCAGTGGAAAGGCTCAATACCGAAGGTGATGGGCATTACAGCCGAAAGAAGTGACGAAGTTCGCCCTTGCGGGCAATGGCATCCTGATAGCCAAGCTCGATAAGCTCTTGGCAGTAGTTGGCCTCAAACATCATATAGCTCAGTAGACTGGAGTCGCTGTCACCGTCGACGCCGATGGTGCGGAGCATCCAACGAACGGCGCGGGGTAGGCAGGGGTAATGGCTTCGGGCGATGGCGTCGATATCCTCTGACGGCTTTAACACCAAGGTTTCGATCTGCTTGAGTGGCTGGTTCAGCCTGAGTTTTTCCGGGATCAGGGCCAAAGAGCGGTTGATCCGCTCTAATCGCTCCAGATCCGAGTTGAGGGTGTCAGAGAAGATGGTATCGAGCAGGTGACCGGCCAGATCGCTGCTGTCCGGCGCCTTCCTGCGTCGCTCCAGTGGCAAGGTTTGATGGGGACTGTCCAGATTAATCGCCAAGATCCGCTCGGCGCCCAGGTGTATCGGGGGACTGAGGGGGGACAGTTGCAGCACCGAGCCATCGCCATAGTGATCGTTGTCCAGCCGAACCGACGGGAACACCATGGGGATCGCCGAGGAGGCCATCAAATGGTCGATGGTGATCTGGCCAGGCTGTCCCACCCTCCGGGCCCGTTGCCAAGGTACGATGTGGGGATTTCCCTGATAAAAGTTGACCGAGCAGGGGTGATAGTACCGGGTCGCCGATAGGGTAATGGCATGCAAATAGCCCTGCTCGATATGGCGGTCGAGTCGGCTCAGCGGCATGATCCGAGTGAGCAGATCGGCCAATGGACGATTATCAAACAGGGCTGGGGGGCGGGCGCTGCGGCGGTACAGTAGGCGCAGAAGCTGATGGCCCACACCGGCCAGATCGGCTCGGTACACTTGGGCGGTGCGAAAATGACGCCAGACATATTCGAGCTTGCGGACGCCGAGATGGAAGCAACTGGCGTAGCAGGCTAAGGAGACGGCGTTGATCGCGCCAGCCGAGGTGCCACAGAGGATCGGGAAGGGGAGTCCGTGATTGCGCGGGTAGAAGCTGGCGATCGCTTTAAGCACTCCGACCTGATAGGCCGCGCGCGCACCGCCGCCGCTGAGTTGAAGTCCATATCTGGCTGGGTCCGGTTGCGCCATGCTGCTCTTTAATTAATCAATGTTGATCCTAGTATGGTGAAGTATCGGGGAGAAAAAAAGCCGGTGGGAACACCGGCGAACGGGCAGACCAAATGGTGAGTGCTTCAATACCAGGGTGAGATCATCATGCGGATCGGTTCGCGGAGTGTCACCTGCCACTTTTGCCAAGGCAAAAAAAACCGGCCTTGATAGGCCGGTTGTCTGGAGCTGGGAGTATTTACTGATTCAGCTGTGCTTGAATAAATTCAATCACGCTGTCAGTGGCCACATCCTGCTTTTCTCCGGTGTGGCGCGACTTATATTCCAGGTTGCCGGCGTCAATGCCGCGCTCACCGATGACGATGGTGTGCGGGATCCCGATCAGCTCGTGATCGGCAAACATCACGCCTGGGCGCTCTTTGCGGTCGTCGAACAACACCTCAATGCCTTTCGCGGTCAGCTCGGCGTACAGCTTTTCAGCCAACTCGGCAACCCGATGGGATTTGTGCATGTTCATCGGAATGATGGAGACCTGGAACGGGGCGATAGACTCCGGCCAGATGATCCCGCGTGCGTCGTGGTTCTGCTCAATGGCAGCGGCCACCAGGCGGGAAACCCCAATGCCATAACAGCCCATGATCAGCGGTGCCGCTTTGCCCTGCTCGTTCAGAACGGTGGCGTTCATGGACTCGGAGTATTTGGTGCCCAGCTGGAAGATGTGACCCACTTCGATGCCGCGGGCGATCTCTAATGTGCCTTGGCCGCATGGGCTGACATCACCGGCGATCACGTTACGCAGATCGGCCACTTCTGGCAGGGCGACGTCGCGCTCCCAGTTGATGCCAAAGTGGTGCTTGCCATCGATGTTGGCGCCGGCGCCGAAATCATTCAGGGTTTCGACAGAGCGATCGATGATCAGTGGCAGCTTGAGCTCAACCGGACCCAGTGAGCCAGGGCCTGCGCCGATGGCTGCGCGGATCGCTTCTTCGCTGGCAAACTGCAGCGGCTTGGCCACCTGTGGCAGGTTTTCCGCTTTGACTTCGTTGAGCTCGTGATCGCCACGTACCATCAATGCGATCAGCTCAGACTCTTGATCTTCCGCGGCATGGACGATCAGGGTTTTCACGGTTTGCTCAATGGCGATGCCGTGTTGCTCAACCAGCTCGTCGATGGTTTTGGCATTCGGGGTATCCACCAGGGTCATGGCCTGAGTCGGCTCACCCCGTTGGCCAAGCGCAGCGGCTTCGGCTTTTTCGATATTGGCGGCGTAGTCGCTTTCGGTGCTGTAGGCGATGGCGTCTTCGCCACTTTGTGCCAGGACCTGGAATTCGTGGCTGTGGCTGCCGCCGATGGCACCGGTGTCGGCCAGAACCGGACGGTAGGCCAGGCCGATGCGCTCAATGATGCGACAGTAAGCGGCGTACATGGACTGATAGGTGGTGTCCATGGTGGCCTGATCCAGGTGGAAGGAGTACGCGTCCTTCATGGTGAATTCGCGGGCGCGCATTACGCCAAAGCGTGGGCGGCGCTCATCGCGGAACTTGGTCTGGATCTGGTAGAGGTTGATCGGCAACTGCTTGTAGGATTTGATCTCGTCACGGACGATATCCGTGATCACCTCTTCGTGGGTTGGACCCAGCACGAAATCACGCTGATGACGATCCTTCAGGCGCAGCATTTCGGCACCCATGTCGTCCCAACGACCGGTCTCTTGCCACAGATCGGCTGGCTGAACCACCGGCATCAAGGTCTCTACAGCACCGGCGCGGTTCATCTCTTCGCGCACAATGTTTTCCACCTTACGCAGGACGCGCAGGCCATTGGGTAACCAAGAGTAGAGGCCGGAGGCCAGTTTGCGGATCATCCCGGCGCGGAGCATCAGCTGATGGCTGGCGATCTCGGCGTCGGATGGCGTCTCCTTCAATGTGGAGATCAGAGTTTGGCTGGTACGCATGTGCGGTCATTCACCTAGGAAAAAATCAGCCGTCTATTTTATCAGTCCGGCGCCACAAGTCTACGTCATCAACGAGCTTGGGGGGCGGAATTTCGTTATAACGAAAGAGTTGGCGCTAAGCGTTGGAATTGCCTAGGATCTGGGTACATAGGGACCCCGCAAGCAAGGATGCAATGCAACGTCTGCTGGTTTTTCTCTTCTCCGTTATTGCTGGCTGTGCTCTCTTTTTGTCTTTGGCACACCGTTTATATCAGCAAGACCGGCAAGTGCTGGAGGATGAGCTGCGCCACAATGTCGAGATCCAAGCGGACGTGGTCCGTTGGCGGATCCGAAGTTCGTTTGACACTCTGCATCAGCTATCTGTGCTGTTTTTAGGTTCGGAATCGGTTAGCCGGGATGAGTTTGCTGCGGCGTCCGAGGGGATCCTAGCGCGAAATCGTGAGATTAAGGCGTTGGAGTGGGTGCCGAAGATCGCCCATGCACAGCGCGAGCAGATGGAGCGGGACTGGCATGATCGCCAGCCGGGCTTTACCTTTACCGAGCGCCACAGTGGCGGGATGATCACTGCCCGCCCTCGCAGTTGGTATTATCCGGTTTACTTTGTCGAACCCATGGTGACCAACGAAAAGGCGTTTGGGTTTGATCTGGGCTCCGAGCCGAGTCGATTTGCCTCATTAACTCGTGCCCGTGACAGTGGCGAGATGGTCGCGAGTCCGCCGATAGCGCTGGTTCAGGATAAAGAGCCGCAGAAAGCGGTGTTGGTGTTGCTGCCGATCTACCGTCAACTACCCAATACACTGAAGCGTCGCCAGGAATTCTTGCAAGGCTTCGTTACCGGGGTTTTCCGTATTGAAGATATGCTCCGCTCCGGCTTTTTCAGTCGCGAGCAGAGCCTGATCGATTATCAGTTGATCGATGATTCCGGCAATGTTGATGTGTTGATGACGGTGGGAGAGTTTTCCGATGAGATGGCGTCTCATGCGGTCAATATCATGATCGACAATGTCGGGGGGCGGCATTGGCGCTTACAGGCGCGGCCACAGCGGCATTACTACACCCAGCAGATGAGTTACCTGCCGTTCTTCCTTGGCGCGGGCGGATGTCTCGCGACGTTATTGATCGCTTTTTCCGTGTTTCAACTGTTACGACGCAATCAAGCCATTGCGCGTTTGGTGCAGGAGCGTACCGAAGAGTTGGATGTTGCCAATCAAAAGCTGGTGCGGCTGTCGTTGACCGATGGTTTGACGGAGGTGGCCAATCGTCGTCAATTTGATCTCTGGTTGGAGCAGGAATGGAAAGCAGGGGCCCGCTCGGGCAAACCCTTGTGTTTGATGCTGCTCGATGTGGATCACTTCAAGGCGTACAACGACAACTATGGCCACCGGGCGGGGGATCAGACCTTGCGCAACATTGCTAAAGCCTTGCATAAGAGGCTGAATCGGCCCCGAGATATGTTGGCGCGATATGGCGGTGAGGAGTTCGCTGTTATCCTGCCCGAATCCAGTGAGAACCCCGCCGTGTTAGGCCGAGGGTTGTGTGAGGCGGTGATGGCCGAGCAGATCAAGCATGAATTTGGCGGCGACGTGGGTGTGGTGACGGTCAGTATTGGCGTGGCCACGCTGGTACCTGGGGGCAAGGGGGAAGCCAAACATCTGGTGGAGCTGGCGGATCAGGCGCTGTATCGAGCCAAAGCCGACGGTCGCAACCAGGTGGTATGTTACGGCGGGCGCCCTGCGATCCAGCCGCTGGATCAGCCCGCCTGAGCTGGCGCAGAAACGGCTAAGGCGTGCGTCGATCCCCGATCACCCGGGCTGGGTTGCCGGCGATCTTGGCATAGGGTGGGACGTCTTTGGTGACGACGGCACCCATGCCGATCACCGCATGATCGCCGATGGTCACGCCATCGACGATCCCGACCCGGGCTCCGATCCAGACATCTTTGCCTATGACGATCCCTTTCGAGCTGACGCCTTGCTGATACACCGGTTGATCCAGTGCCATGCCGTGATTGAAGGCGTAGATCGACACGCCGTGGGCGATGCGGGTTTGATCACCGATCCGGATCCCGGCCCGACCACCATCCAGGCTGCAGCCGTGGTTGATGCTGACTTCGTTGCCGATCTGGATCGGCCCGTGGAGGAAACTGCCCGCCGCGAACATGCAGCGATCGCCGATCTCAATATCACGTCCGGGCTCAGCAAACAGCGCCAGATCCGGCGCGATAAAGCAGTGCTGGCCAAAGCGAACGGTTTCCACCTCGCTTACTGCCTGCTGCAGCGCTTGCTGCCATGGCTCTGCCCAACTCAGGTGCTTGGGCTTGAGTCGATAGTAGAGGCCGGGCATCCAGGCCAGTCGGCGCTTGTGCTGTTCGCGTAACCGCTCGCTGCGTTCCGGCGTACTCATAGCGCCACCACATCCGTGACACAGTTACAGCCTTGGCGTACCTGCCAGCGCAGATCGCGATCGTGCAGGCGGACGCCATACTCGCGCGCTTCATCCGGCTCTGCGTTCGCCTGGTAGGCGGGGCGGGGATCCTGCGCGAGCACCTGCTCGGCCAATTGAGTAAAGCCCGGGTGGGCTTGCTCCGCCGCCGCCATGGCGGCGAGCGCTTGCGGCAGGATCTGCATCGGCATCGGGGTGGGGGCTTCGCTGGCATAGCCACCGGCCGCTTCGGGCACCGCATCTGAGTAGGGGATATAGGGCTTGATGTCGTAGATGGGGGTGCCATCGAGCAGATCCAGCCCGGCGATCTCAACAAAATGCAGTTTGCCCTGTTGGCCGATGCGGTGCAGTTTGACCACGGACATGCCCAGGCCATTGGGGCGAAAGGTGGCGCGGCTGGCGAATACGCCGATCCGTGCGTTGCCGCCCAGGCGGGGCGGGCGCACCATCGGCTTCCAGCCCTGTGCCAGATTTTGATGGAAGCTGAAGATCAGCCACAGGTGAGAAAACTGCTCCAGACCGCGTAGGCACTCGGCGCGGTTGCAGTCGCCCTGCAGCTCTAGGCGGCCAATGGCGGCGGGCACCAGATTGGGCTGGCGTGGAATGGCAAACTTCTCTTTGTAGGGTGAGCGGCACAGCGCGATCGGCTCGAGAGAATGGCTCATTGGGGCAGCTCCAGCGCCTCGCCGTAACACACCATGCTGGCCAGACAGCCGTTGTCACCGGGCTCCAGCTCGGTACACAGTTGGAGCTGTACCGCATTGGCGCCGAGGGCGGCGGCTTGTTTGCGCAGATCGGTGCGGGCTTCAGCTGGGGTCGGGATCGGATATTGCGGCCCGCTCTGGCAGCTTTGCCCCTCCACCAAGCCTAAGCGTTTGGCCTGAGGGGGGATGGTATCGAGTAGCTTGACTTGGCCGGCGGCAAAATAGTCGTCGAAATTGTCTTTATCCAGGTTACTGGAAAAACTGAGATCGGTGCTGCAGCCGGCGAGCAACAGCAGGGAGAGGGCAGGGATCAGGCGCATGGGGCTCCATCGGGCTATCACAAATAGCCCGATTGTATCAGCCTTTCCCGGTTACCGCTGCCGCTGCTGGTACTTACGGTAAAGCCGACTGTGGCGGTTATCCAAGTCAACCGGTTGGCCAGCCAGCCACATCCGATGGACGCCTGCGGTGCTCATGTCCAGCAGATCGCCTCGACTGCTCACCAGGCTAGCGACCGCACCGGGTTTGATCTCACCCAGTTCCTGCAGACCAAGCAGTTGGGCTGGTCGTTGGGTGATGGCCGCGAGCGCGATCTCTTTGGGCAGGCCATAGGCTACGGCTTGACCGGCCGCGAAGGCCAGGCTGCGACTGTCCCAGCTGCCGGGCCAGGCGAGGGCAAAGGGGATCCCCGCTTGATGCAACAAGCTGGGGATCTGATAAGGCAGATCGTAGGGTTCGTCCGCCCGTTTGGGCAGGCCGGTGGCGTGGGTGTAGATCACCGGTACTTGCGCCTGTTGCAGCTGATGCTGCAGTTGATAGGCGTCGTAGCCGCCGATCAGGATCAGCTTGAGCTGGTGTTGCTGCGCCAGTGACAGGGCATGCAGGATCTGGCGTTTGTCGTCGGCGTGGACCATTAAGGGCACCTTGCCACGCAGTACCGGCAACATGGCATGCCAGCGGGTGTCTTGCACTGGGGAGCGGCCGGCTTCGAGCGCAAGGCGATAGCGCTGGGCATCGTCGAAGGCTTTGAGCAGTCGTTGGTGCTGTTGGTGGTAATGCGCCATGGCGTGACGGTGCTGTTTGGGATCGCGTTGATCGGCGCTGATGGTTGGCCAGTAGAGGTGAAGGCCGCTATCGGCTTGGATCAGGCGATCCCGCAGGTTCCAGCCGCTGAGACTGATCAGGGCAGAGTGTCCGGCCAACAGCACGCCTTGGGGGGTGGTCTGGATATAGCCGATCCCGTTGGCTCGCAATGTGGGTAGGATCGCCGAGTCCGGATTGAAGGCTGTACTGGCTTTGAGCTGAGGGTTCAGCGGCCCCACTTCGTGGCTGTCCACGGTACTGCGTACCATGCCTATCTCTTTCAGTCCGGCCTGGACACTGAGGGCGATCAGCGCGGGGTAGAGGTGCTGCCCGGTCAGATCGATGATCTGGCTGTGTGGCGGTGCCTCCAACTTGCGTCCGAGTGCGACGATCCGCTCCCCTTTTATCAACACATCGGTGTGCGGCAGCGTCTGTTGACCGGTGTGGACGGTGGCGCCGCGGAGCAGGGTTGTGGCCACATTCTGAGATGGCGGTTCGGAAGCCTGGGCGGCGACAGTGGCACCGAGCCAGAGCGATACAACAAGCAGTCGAGCAAGCATAGGTGTCTCCTTAATGCACATGATGGCTGTGTTGGCCGAGGGTGTCGCAATGCCAGCCGGGGGTGGGCTCGGGCGTCAGTATTTGGCCGAACGGATCGGCCTCATCGTCCGCCAGGGCTTTTTGCAGCAGCGCCTGACGTTCGGCGGCGATGGCATGTCGCTCCAGCCTATCTTGCACGCGGGAGAAGTACGGCTTGCCGTCAACCCAGGTGGTCTCTGCCCGGGCGTAGACCGACAGGGGAGAGGCATTCCAAAGCACCAGATCGGCGTGTTTGCCGATCTCAATGGAGCCCACTAGGTGGTCGATCTTCAGCTGTTTGGCGGGGTTAATGGTGATCATTGCCCAGGCCTGCTCGGCACTCATGTCACAGTACATCATGGATTTTGCCGCTTCTTGGTTGAGTCTGCGGATCAGATCGCGGCTGTCGGAATTGATGCTGGTCAGCACCCCTTGCTCTGTCATCAGGCAGGCGTTGTGGGGAATGGCGTCAAAGACCTCAAACTTATAGGCCCACCAGTCGGCAAAGGTGGAAGCGCTGCTGCCCGCCACGGCCAGCTCAGGCGCCAGCTTGTAGCCCTCGAGGACATGGGTGAAGGTTTGAACGTGAAAGTCCTGCTCTTGAGCCAATTCGAGCAACGCCAGGATCTCCGACTGCACATAGGAGTGCACATGGATGTGGCGTTGCCCCTCTAAGATCTCCGCGATCGCGTCTAGACGATAATTGGGCCGGGGCGGAACGGCGTCCCGCTTGGCGCTGCGTCTGAGCTGGGCGTATTGCTGCTGCGCCTGGCGGTACTCTTTGGCCGCGACAAACGCGTCGCGCAGCAGGGCGTCCACGCCCATGCGGGTTTGCGGGTAGCGCTCGGTGAACTGATCGCCCCAGTTGGATTGCTTGACGTTCTCACCCAGTGCCAGCTTGATGGAGGCAGGCGCTTGCTGGAACTTGAGTCCCTGAGCGCTCTCGCCCCAGCGCAGCTTGATGGTCTGTGCTTGCCCGCCGATGGGGTTGGCGCTGCCGTGCAGCAGTTGCGCTGTGGTGACGCCGCCGGCCAGCGCCCGGTAGATATGGATGTCGGTGGGATCAAGTACGTCGCCGATCCGCACCTCTGAAGTGATGTTTTCACTGGCCTCATTGACCCCGCCGCGCAGGGCGATATGGGAGTGCTCGTCGACGATCCCGGCGGTCAGGTGCTTGCCGCTGGCATCCAGGGTTTGGAAGCCTTTTGGTGTCTTAAGCTGTGGGCCGATGGCGAGGATCCGACCGTTTTGGATCAACACGTCGCTGTCGGTTAGTACGCCCGCTTCTGTGGAGGTCCAGACCGTGGCATTGCGGATATGCAACGCTTGGCTTAGTGGCGCTTCTGCTCGGCCATAGGCGACGTTAGGCTGAGTCTGGCGACTGAGGTAGTGCACCGGCTCGGGCGGTGCCTCCGAGGGCGGATCGACGGGTTTCGGCTGTGGCCGGGCGATCACGCTGCGCTGCTGGCCATCAGCGAAGTGGATCTCGCCACTTAGGCCTTGGGCTTGTTGCTGCAGGTAGAGCTGCGAGATCCCAGGGAAGCCCAGTGGGGTGAGATCGGCCCGAAAGCCTAATCCGAAAGGCGTGAGCTTGAGCTCGGTGAGCGGGATCTGGCCTTCGCCTTGCTCCAATAGGCCGCTGAGCTTTCCGGCGTCTTGCTCAAAAGTGAGGATCAATTGGTGTTGATCCAGCTCCAGTTCATATTCACCTTGATACGCTTGTTCGGACGGTGAGTGGAGTGGCTGAAATTCACCGCGTAACACCAGCCCATGCAGGCTGCCATTGGTAAACAGATCGCCCTGGCTGATCACCAGATCGGCCTGATAACCTTTGGCCAGACGCCCCAGTCGCTGATCCAGACCAAGCATGGCCGCAGGTACGGTTGTCAGCGCCGCCAGCGCGTCGTCGGCCTGCAGGCCATGACTCATGGCTTTGCGCAATCTGGGCCAAAATTGCTCCGGCTCGATCCCGTGTTGGGTCAGGGCAAAGGGGATCTCGGCTGCCGCTAGGGCGGCGGCATTTCCTGGGCTGCGTTCCCAGTGGCGCAACTGGCGAACGGAGATATCGGCGTGGTCGAGCGGGTGTTCCAGACTCGGTTTGGCAGCAAACTTTAGCGGCAATATCCATTGCGCGTCAGAGACTTGATTTAGGTTTTCAAACTCTAAACCGCTGCCAAGCAATATCGGTTCAAGCTCGAATTCACCCAACAGCTGTTGGGCAATAAAGGGATCTTGCGGATGCTGGCTGGCAAACCAAATGGACTTATCTTTATGGTTTTGTAATGCGAGTAGGCTGGTTTGGGTATTGCCCGTTTGTTTATGTTGGTGGGTTGAGTACCACTGGCTATCGGCTAAGGTTTGCCGAATGAGGGCAACGGCACCCATTAATGAGTTGGGGTATTCGAGTGGCGAACTGCCTTTATCAAATGACAACCAGTGGCCACTGTGGGATTGATAAAGTAATTCGTGACTGCTGGCGGTGGCCAATGATGAGACGAAGCCCTGGCCACGGAATATGCCATCCTGGCCGTGGGAGTGGACACTGGTGAAGCCATTTTTTAGCCAATTTTTTGCCGTATCTGGCTCGGCTTTAAAGTGTTCAAACCAATTAATATCACTGCGAACGGCTGGATTGGCATGTTGCGCGCCAACGGACTCTATCTCATATATCGGACTTGGAGCATGGCTGTTTTCGCCGAGCGTTACACCGTATTGGGTATAGCTATCGATAAATCCGGGGTAGATGGTGTAGCCGGATAAGTTGATCTCCTTGGCCGCGGCGGGGATCTGATTATTTTCATCAATACCGAGGATCCGCTCTCCTTGGAGCAATAAGGTGGCGTCCTCAATAATGGTGCCTGGCTCGATCACCAAGGTGGCATGGGAGAGTGCGGTTAAAGCCGGTGTCTTGTCGCGTATCGCTAATTCATACTGCATTGGGTTGCCGTAACCCAAGGGAATTAGGACGGCGCATAGTAGCATGCTGGATGGAACTCCCCAACGTTTCATTACTACATCCTGTTGTAATTATTAGATAAACATATGGATGGTAGCAAAAAAAACGCGCGAGGTGGGTGGGGTGTTTACGCCATCTAGCGCGCGTCGACGCGAGAGCAAAGATGGTGCTGCTGCGATACCCATATGGCAAACAATGCCGGTTATATTGATGCTTTAGAAGACCATGTGTTGGTGTGGCGTGGGGAAAACAGAGCGGTCATAAGCGAAGGGGGCTGGCGACCAATAAAAAACGACCGCCGTAGCGGTCGTTTTTTTATTTGGAAGTTACTTGATGAGGAAGTCTTCCAGGGAGGCACCGGCATCGAGGCGCTCTTTAATGGCTTTCGGAGTACGACCTTGACCGGTCCAGGTCAGGCGCTCGCCATCAACGGTGATCTCATATTTCGCTGGGCGTGGTGCGCGCTTTTTACGCGGGGCGGCTTCACCGCCGACAACGGCACCCAATTCGTCCAGGCCGATACCTTCTTCAGCCAGCTTTTTGCGGATCTCTTCGATCTTGGCCAGACGTTCGGCGTTGGCGGCATTTTCAGCGGCCAATTCTTCTTCGCGCTCGGCAGCAATGGCTTGCATTTTGCCGATAACTTCTTGCAATTCATCCAGCGCCAAACCTTTCAGTTGCGCTTTCAGACGGCGACCGTGAGTTAAGATCTCGAGAAAATCTGCCATGGTGGTGATCCTTGAATTTATACTGTTTGGTGGTGTTACGTTTACCTTAGCCCAAAGAATAAAACTTTTTAAAATAAAAGCAACTGGACAGGCGATTTTATTATTAAGACAACATCAATAATTGAGATTTATTGGTGTCAGATGTGTCTGCTCGGTCTTAGAGTGGCAAAAAACAGAAGAGTTCACGCTTTTTCCGTGATCTTGCGCCGCCCTTGTTACTCCGGCTTTTCCCGTTGCGGATCTCTGGTGTGATAATAGCTGCGTTGATGTGATTGGCATGATGACGATGGGCTTTAAGGTGGCATTGTCTGTGCTCCGAATAAGGATTTAAAGATGAAAGTCCTGGTGGCAATAAAGCCGACTGCAGAAAAATTCGCGTTAGATGTATTGACGGGGGAGCAACCCGCGGACGTTAAGATCGACAAATGGCAGCTGGATCCCTTCAGTGAGGTAGCGCTGGCGCAAGCCCTGTGTTTGAAGCGGGAGGGTCAGGTATCGGAGTTAATCGCGCTTACGGTGGCAACCGATGGCGCTGAATCGGCATTGCGTCATGCACTGGCGCTGGGGGCCGATCGTGCCATTCAGATCGACAGCTCGCTACGGGAGCCGCTGAGCATCGCCACCTTATTGCACGCCAAGTGTGAGCAGGAGGGGATCTCGCTGGCGCTGTTTGGTAAGCAGTCGAGCGACGGTGATCATCATCAGATCGCTCAGATGACGGCGGGACTTTGGCGGGTGGGGCATGTGGCTAATGCACAAAGCCTGAGTCGGGATGACACTGGGCTGTGTTTGAGTCAGACCTTGGGTCAAGAGCAGCAAACCGTTCGGCTGGCGTTGCCTGCGGTGGTGAGCTGCGATCTGCGCTTGGCGGAGCCGGGTTTCGCCACATTACCTAATATTATGAAAGCGCGACGGCGTCCGATTGAGTGCTTGCCCGCTTCGGCGTTGGCACCGCTGGCGCCAGAGCGAACCCGGGTACTCGCACGGCGGTCGTCGATGGCGGCGCGGGGCGGTCAGAGCGTGGGCTGTGTGGCTGAATTGGTACAAAAACTGAAACATGAAGCAAAGGTGGTGTCATGAGCGCGCTGGTTCTATGTCATGAGCGTCAGGGGAGCCGCGAAGAGGTTGCCCGCTTGATCCAGGCGGCGCTGCAGCTGTCTTCGACGGTCTCCGTCTTGATGCTGGGTCGACAGGCCGATGCGCAGGCCCTGTCAACACTGGAGGGGATCGATCAGATCTATGCCACGGATTGGGCGCCATCTTGGTTGGCCGATGCCGCCGCCCGCGGTTTGGGCGACTGGATCGCACAAGGCGATTACCGTCAGGTACTGATGGCGGCGGATTGTGTGGGTAAGGATCTGTTGCCCCGCATCGCGGCAAGCTTGGACAATGCGATGATCTCCGAGGTGGTGCAGATCTTGGCAGCGGACACCTTTGTACGGCCCAGCTATGCCGGTACGGTAATGGAGACGGTCCAGGCTTTGGAGCCGAGGGTGATGTTGACCGTTCGGCCTATGGGCTTTGCGCCGGTAGGCGACGCCAATGAGGTGGCGGTTACGCCGGTCGCCATTGAGCTTGAAGTGGGCCTGAGCCAATTATTGCAACGACGAGAGTTGCAGTCTGAGCGGCCCGCGCTGGATCAGGCTGAGGTGGTGATCGGCGCCGGGCGCGGGGTGGAAACCGCGGAGCAGTTCGCCCTGATCGAGCAGCTGGCGGATCTGTTGGGGGCGGCGATCGGCGGCTCTCGCGCCTTAGTGGATCTGGGCTTAATCGAGAATGAGTACCAGATCGGCCAGACCGGTAAGATCATCGCACCCAGGTTGTACATTGCCGTGGGGATCTCCGGGGCCAGTCAGCACTTGGCGGGGATCAAGCAAGCGGGCACCATCGTCGCCATCGATGTCGATGCAGCTGCGCCTTTGATGCAAGAAGCGGATTATTCTTTGCAGGGCGATCTGAACACAATTTTACCGCAGTTGATCGCCGAACTGCAGAAATAACGAGACTTACTTCACGATTTGGCGGTATCTTCTGGCATAGCTGTCTGTGACTATGGTTAGAATGCCGCCAACACCAGTCCCATGGACTGAGTGTGTACCTAATATACAGGTAGAGGCGCACTGCCTATCAGTAACCCGGTTGAGGTGGATAACCTATGAGACTGGGCCAAAGGAGTCGGTGCCGAAGTGGATGTCAGGGTCGCCTGTCACTGCTGGGGTTGTGCTTAATAGGCATAACACTGCCATAGTTTTCTCTGTCAGGATGACGGATCCAGATTAACTATGGAGCGCTACTGAAAGGACGGTGGATCATTGCCATGATTTCCCCCCTCGGCTTGTGCCGTGTCAGTTGCCTCCATCTTAAATAACGACGATAAAATTAAAGATGGTAACTTTCGACTTTGCCAATACGGCGTTTTCTCTTCTGCCCCCTCTGGTGGCGATTGTACTGGCGGTAATGACCCGTCGGGTTCTGCTTTCCCTCGGTGTCGGTATCGTCATCGGTTTGCTGATGGCCAACGGCTTTGCGCCGCTGGACAGCGTGACCGATCTCGCGGGCCGGATCAAAGATCTGTTCATCGATGATGGCGCCATCAACGACTGGGAAGTGCCCCTGCTGGGCTTCTTGATCGTTTTGGGCATGACCATTGCGCTGATCAACGCCTCCGGCGCCGCTCGTGCCTTCGCCAGCTGGGCCCGTACCCGGATCCGTACCCGCAAGAATGCCCGCCTGATGACTATGGCACTGGGCTTTGTGATCTTCATTGATGATTACTTCAATACCTTAACGGTTGGCTCTGTGGCTAAGCCGGTGGCGGACGACCACAAGCTGTCTCGAGAAGAGCTGGCGTATGGCGTTGACTCCACCGCGGCACCTGTGTGTGTGATGGCGCCTATCTCTTCTTGGGGCGCGTACATCGTCGGCTTGATCGGGACGATCTTCGCCGCGCGCGGACTGGAGTTTGGGGCGCTGAGCAGCTTCCTGCAGATGATCCCGATGAATCTCTACGCGGTGTTTGCGCTGTTGCTGCTGGCCTGCGTGATCGTGTTCGATATCCGTATCGGTCCGATGGTGGGTGCCGCTCAGCGTGCGCGTGAAACGGGTGCTTTGTGGGATACCAGCAAAGGCAACCCACCCGGGGTGGACGACAAGCTGGAGATCGCCGATAACGGTTCTGTTTGGGGCTTGTTGTTGCCGATCCTGACCTTGATGGTTGCCTCGGTGTATTTCATCCTGTCCACTGGCGCGGCCAACCTGGATGCCGATGAAGCCTTCAGCGTGATGCGCGCCCTAGAGGAAACGGAAACCACCATCGCCTTGTTTATGGCTTCTTTGGTGAGCTTAGTGGTCGCTCTGGGCTTCTGCCTGCGTCAAGGCCTGCGCGCTGCGGTGGTCGGTCAGGCGCTGATCAGCGGCGTTAAGTCGATGCTGCCTGCGGTCTACATCTTGCTGTTTGCTTGGACCATTGCCGGCGTGATCGGCGATCTGGAAACCGGCACCTTCCTGGCCAGCCTGATCGGCAACGCGACCCCGCTGTGGTTGCTGCCAGTGCTGATCTTCCTGCTGGCGGGCCTGTGTGCCTTCGCCACGGGCTCGAGCTGGAGCACCTTCGCCATTATGCTGCCTATCGCTGCCGATATGGCGCTGGCGGCCGATGCCGCCATGCTGTTGCCGATGATGGCGGCCGTATTGGCCGGAGCGGTGTTTGGTGATCACTGCTCGCCGATCTCCGATACCACTGTACTGTCCGGTACCGGGGCGGGCTGTCACCACATCGATCACGTGACGACTCAGCTGCCGTACGCCCTGACCGTGGCCTTGATCGCCGGTCTGGGATACCTGGCGATCGGGATCACCGGCTCCGCGACCGTGGGCTTCGTGGTGAGTGCTATCGCCCTGGTGGTTGCCATTGTGGTACTGCGCGGCGTTAGCGCACGTCAAGTGATGGCGAAAGCTTGATCGTCAAAACAACGATCGGCTAACGCAAATGCCAACCGGCGGTGGTTTCCACCGCCGGTTTTTTATAGGATCGCGTCATCGATTTTAGGGGGACTCATCCTTGGCACAGCTCTACTTCTACTACTCGGCGATGAATGCCGGTAAGTCCACTTCTTTGCTGCAATCCGCCTACAACTACCGCGAGCGCGGTATGACGCCTCTGGTGCTCACTGCGGCACTGGATGATCGCTATGGCGTGGGCAAGGTGACCTCACGGATCGGACTTGAGTCCGAAGCGTTGATCTTCAATGGTGAGGATGATCTGTTCCAGCTGGTGGAGGCTCAATTGGCGCAAGGCCCGGTTGACTGTTTGTTGGTGGACGAGTCTCAGTTTATGTCTAAGGCTCAGGTCCGTCAGCTCACCAAGATCGTCGATCAACTGGATATCCCGGCACTGTGCTACGGCCTGCGTACCGATTTTCTCGGAGAACTTTTCGAGGGCGCGCACTATCTGTTGGCCTGGGCCGATAAGTTGGTGGAGCTGAAAACCATCTGCCACTGCGGCCGGAAAGCCAATATGGTGGTGCGTATGGACGGCGACGGCGCGCCGGTGCGGGAGGGCGCCCAAGTCCAGATCGGCGGTAATGACAGCTATGTCTCTATGTGCCGCAAGCATTTCCGTGAGCTGGCATGGGATTGACGCCAACCCCCTGAGCAGAAGCCATCGTTATCGATGGCTTTTGGGGGCTGTGTGTGAGTTAACGGTTGGTCGAATTTTTCGTTTATATCTCAGTCTGTTGCATCGACCTCACCCACTGAGTCGCGTTGGCGACGGCAAGCCATCTTTGTGAAACAGTGGGGGGCGAGCCCCTCTGCACTCCCCCTACCGCTGCGTTTCGCTGTTCCCTCGCTTATGGCGTGCTCCAGCAGACACGCTGAAAGTCGCCCTTTTTCAAATACAAAAGCGGCCAGCCGCTTTCAAAAAGGGCTCCGTTCAGCTCCCGGTCTGCCTACACACACCAACGCTCGGCGCTGCACTAGGCGGCCTAAAAACGGCGTAAACCTCGAACTTGATCTTAGAGCTTCAATAATGACTTAAGACACAGCCCTTTTTGTTGCTTGGCGTTGGGCTTTTCGGCTGGCTTTTGTCTAAAGCTTTGGCGTTAGGGCGCCGATAACCTGATACGTTCCACTGTCCGCTCGGGTGCGGTACAGGGATATGGGGAGCTCAGGATGGCCCTCAATGGACAGGTTAACATTGCCATCAGCCGACGCTGACGCAGGCTGAATCACCAATTTAGGGAGAGCTGTGATATGACGACCGAGATCTCATCCATTTCTGGTACAAACCTTGCTTCAAAGCCCGGTAACGGCCAAGCCTTGCCGACGACAAGCGCCGCAACGGCCAAAGCCAATCAGGCCGAGCCCGCGTCGGCGGGGGCGGTCACTGCGGCGGAGCGCCTGGCCTCCGGCCAGGATCCGGCGTTGGCGCGGGAGCAGTTGGAGCGGATCGCCAGCGAGCTGGAGCAGTTTGTCAGCGGCAATCAGCGCGCTTTGTCGTTCCATGTGGACGATGATACTGGCCGGGATGTGGTGGTGGTTAAAGACATCCAGCGCGATGAGGTGATCCGGCAGGTCCCCGCCGAAGAGGTGCTGGAGCTTGCCGCCCGATTGTCGGATCTGTCCGGACTGTTGATAGAAACTCAGGCTTAACTGCCAAAGGAATTCGTTATGGGCTTAACCGCCGCCGGGATCGGTTCCGGCCTCGATATTAATGGCATCGTCAGCGCGCTGGTGGATGCCAGCTACGTGCCGCGTCAAGTGGCGCTGGATGTGCGCGAATCCAAGATCCAGACGGAGATCTCGGCCATCGGCACGCTGAAATCGGCGATGAGCGATTTTCAGGAGAAGGTGGAGGAGCTGAAAGACGCGGCCACTTTTGATCAGCGTAAGGTGACCACCAGTAATAACGATTTCCTCACCGCCGAGGTGGAGAGTGAGGCGGTGCCGGGCACCTACAATGTGCAGGTGCAACAGTTGGCCGAAAGCCACAAGATCGCCAGTGCTGGTACGGTGGAGAGTGGTGAGGATACGGTCGGCGAAGGCACCCTGACCTTTGCGCTGGGCGGTCGTGAAGACGACGACGGCAATTGGGTCGTGGAGCCGGACGCCGAGCGCAGCTTCAGCGTTGATGTCGACGCCGACGATACCCTGGCGGACATTGCGGCCAAGATCAATGCGGCGGAAGACAATGCCGGGATCACCGCCACCGTGGTCAACGGTGCAGGTGGTCCGCAGCTGGTGTTTGCCTCGGAGAAGACCGGCCTAGAAAACTCGATGACCATCAGCGTTGAGGATACGGGTGATGGCAGTTTAGAGGGGGAGTTTGGTAGTGACAACATCAGCTCGGTGGTCGACCCACTAGATGCCAAGCTGTCCGTCGATGGGATCGCCATCAGATCGGCCAGCAACCAGGTGGACAATGCGGTACCTGGGCTGACCCTGAATCTGACCGAGGCCGACACCGCCACCGATACCGGTGAGATAAAAACCACCCGGGTCACCGTCGAACGGGATGTGGGTGCCGCCAAAAAATCGGTTGAAGCCTTTGTCGAGGCCTATAACGGCTTGCGAGAAACGCTGGATCAGCTCTCCAGCTACGACGCCGAAACTGAGGTGGCCGGCCCGCTGCAAGCGGACTCCATGCCACGCTCGATCGAGAGCCAGCTGCGCAATGTCATGGGCAGCAGTTACGATCTGGGCAATGGGATCAGCAAAGCCTTGTCGCAGTTTGGGGTCAGCTTTGACCGTTATGGCGCGCTGGAGATCGATGACGATCAGCTCGAAGAGGCGATCGAGCAGGATATGGCGGGCTTGACGGCGCTGTTCTCCGCCGAGGATGAAGGCCTGGCGTTTCGCATGTTTGATGTCACGGACATCTATGTGCAGACCGGCGGCTTGCTGGATGGGCGTAATGACACGCTGGAGAGCCAACAGCGCAGCCTGGAGAAGGAGCGGGAAACCCTCAATCTGCAGATGGCCGCGTACGAAGAGCGCATGTACAAGCAATACAATGCCATGGATCTGGTGGTGGCCAACCTCAACTCGCAAGGCAGTTACGTTGCCTCGACACTCAACAGCCTGCCGGGCTTGATCAAGCAGAGTTAACGATTATGGATAGCCAAACCGACGCCGTGGTCCAACTGGGCGCGCTCAGCGCTCAGATCGACCAGTATCTGACCCAACTGGCCGACGGTGATGATGATACGCGGGATCAGGTGTTGCCCGAGCTGTTGACCACGCTGGATCAGCGCAAAGCCTGTTTGGTGGCTGTGGTGGGTACCGACAAGGGCCAGGATCCAGAATGGTTGAAATTTCAGCTGCAATTGACGCAATCGCTGGCCAAGCGCGCCCATGAACAGTTAATCGCACAACAACAGCGCCTCGGCGGTTACCGCAAGGGGCGAAAACAAGTTCTTCGATACCAACAAATAGAAGCGGGAAAAGGATAGATGAGAGGCTCACTGAAAGCGTACAACAAGGTCAACATCAGCAGTCAGGCGGCGGAGGCCAGCCCTCACCGGGTGGTGCAGATGTTGTTGGCGGGCAGCGTCGAGAAACTGCTGCGCGCCAGCTTGGCGATCGAGCAGGGCAACATTGCCCAGAAGGGCGAGCTGATCGGCCGTACCATTGAGATCATCGCGCACCTGCAGGCGGCGTTGGATTTTGTCCAAGGGGGCGAGATCGCGCAAAACCTGTCCGCCATGTATGACTACATGGTGCGTCGCCTTGGCGACGCCAATCGTGACAACGATAAGGCCGCGCTGATGGAGGTGGTCGATCTGCTTAAGACTCTTAAAGAGGGATGGGATGCCATCCCTGCCGAGCAGCATCATATCCCCGCCGCCAGCTAAGCTGAGCCGAGCGGCCCGACTCGGGCCGCTCAACAGCCAATTAAAGTTCTCTCCCCGTTCAGTCGCTAACCAACGCAGTAAGCGATCTTTGAACTTTGTCTGATATTTCATCAGTAATTGACCTGCTTATTGCGCCAATTCTGGCGCTGGTTACAATGAAGCTACGCTAATGGCTTACGTTAGTGTAAGTTATCGCCTTCCGCGACAATAACAACGAATAGAGTGACCCTTCGGGGCGATATCGCCGTACCCTGGTAGCGAACCCATGCAGACAGAACAACGCATTTTGCTCGTCGATAGTGACGTTTCCCGCCAGGAAAGGCTGGAGTATCTCCTCAATTTTTTGGGAGAGCAGGTTAAGCCGATTGCCATCGAGCAGTTGGAAGCCCACCTTAAAGCCGACCGCTACCGCGCGGTCCTGATCGGCAACCATCAACTGTCAGAAGGTGCATTACCTTTATTAAGCCGGTTTGATCGCCAGCCCATGTTGGCCATTGGCGCAACGGGTGTTCAGGCCACCAATCTGGTGGGCCAGCTGCAAGAACCGTTTGTGTACGGTGAGCTGACGGAGCTGTTGCACTTTTGCCAAGTTTACCAGCGTGTCCGTCACGAAGTGGCGCCGACCAGCCCGAATCAAACTAAGTTGTTCCGCTCCCTGGTGGGGCGCAGTGACAGCATTGCCCAAGTACGCCATCTGATCAGCCAAGTGGCGGCAACCGAGGCCAGTGTCTTGGTGACCGGCGAGTCCGGCACCGGCAAAGAGGTGGTCGCGCGTAATATCCACTACCTGTCCGCCCAGCGGGATGGGCCGTTTATCCCGGTCAACTGTGGCGCGATCCCAGCGGAGCTGCTGGAAAGTGAGCTGTTTGGCCATGAAAAGGGCGCATTCACTGGGGCGATCTCCACGCGTAAGGGGCGGTTTGAGCTGGCTGAGGGCGGCACCCTGTTTCTGGACGAGATCGGGGATATGCCCGCGCACATGCAGGTTAAGATCCTGCGGGTGCTGCAGGAGCGCTGCTTTGAACGGGTGGGGGGCAGTAAGTCGATCAAGGCAAATGTGCGGATCGTGGCGGCAACTCACCGGGATCTGGAGCAGATGATCAGTGAAGGGCGTTTCCGCGAGGATCTGTTCTATCGCTTAAACGTGTTTCCCATTGAGATGCCGTCACTGCGCGATCGCTCGGATGATGTGCCGCTGTTGCTCAATGAGCTGGTGAGTCGGATCGAGGGCGAAGGTAAGGGCACGGTGCGCTTTACCCGCCGGGCGATCGATTCATTGGTGGCCCACCCTTGGTCGGGCAACGTGCGTGAGCTGTCCAACCTGGTTGAGCGGATGGTGATCCTGTGTCCGGGGGCCATGGTGGACGTGAACGATCTGCCGATGAAGTATCGCCATGTGGATGTGCCGGAGTTCACCGTTGACTACCCGGAAGAGGATCAGGAGCGTGATGCCTTGGCTGCGCTGTTCAATGGCGATGAGCCGGTCGAGATCCCAGAGCAGCGATTCTCCAACGAACTACCGGAAGATGGACTGAACCTGAAGGACATGTTGGCGGAGCTGGAGGTGGACATGATCCGCCAAGCGCTGGAGCAAAGTCAGTCGGTGGTGGCCCGGGCGGCCGAGTTGCTGGGAATGCGACGCACCACACTGGTTGAGAAGATGCGCAAATACGGCATGTCAAAAGAGGGCTGAGTCACTTAGCTCTGGTATACTTCCTGCATAATGCGAGCCATCTGGCTGATAACAACGTTTTTTTGACAGGAAGTACCTATGTCTCAGGGTGTGGCTGACGCTCCCTCTCCCACTGAGCAGCTGGCAACCAGTCGGCTGCATCATCTGATGCAGATCCTCCCCGCCGGCGTCCTGGTTCTGGACGACGCAGGTACGGTTGTCGAAGCGAATCCGCAAGCCGTGGCGCTGCTGGGCGAGCCGTTGTTGGCGCAGCCTTGGCGCCAGGTGATCCAGCGGGCGTTTGCCCCCCGGGCCGACGACGGTCACGAGATCTCATTAAAGAATGGTCGCCGCGTTAAGCTGGCGACTCGGGCTTTGGATCCCGAGCCGGGCCAGCTGGTGATGCTGACCGATCTGACCGAAACCCGTCAGTTACAACGCAACCTGTCTCATTTGGAGCGTCTGTCCGCCTTGGGCAAGATGGCCGCCTCGCTGGCACATCAGGTGCGCACCCCCCTTTCGGCGGCGTTACTGTACGCCGCCAACCTCGGCAATGCCGAACTGGATGCGGCTGGCCGAACCCGTTTTCAGGGCAAATTAATGGATCGACTGGCGGAACTGGAGCAGCGGATCAACGATCTGCTGTTGTTTGCCCGTGGCGGCAATCAGCAGCAGCTGGTGCCGGTGGCATTGAGTCAGCTGTGCACGCGGTTGGAGCAAAGCTGTGAGGCGATGCTGAGTCAGCGCCAAGCGCAGTTGTTACTGCCGACGGCCGTAACCGGTCAGATCTGCGCCAATATCGACACCTTAACCAGTGCCATGCAAAATCTGGTGGCGAATGCCCTCGAGGCAGGCGCCACGGCGGTGCAATTGCAGGTGGAGTTTCAAGGCGGCTTTGCCTTGCTGCAGCTGCTTGATAATGGCAGCGGCATGAGCCAGGAGGCGCAGGCCAAAGCACTGAGCCCGTTCTACACCACCAAAACCAATGGCACCGGACTGGGACTGGCTGTGGTTCAGTCGGTTTGTCGTGCCCATGGCGGTCGGTTAGAGCTCAATTCGGTGCCGGAGCAGGGCAGTTGTTTTACCTTGGTGATCCCACAAGCCCCACAGACACAAGGAGAGGTGGTGTGAGCAAACGTTGTATCTTGATCGTTGAGGATGATCTGGGCCTGCGCGAAGCCCTGGTCGATACCCTGCTGCTCGGAGGTTATCGAACCGTCGAGGCCGGCAACGGTGAGGAAGCGCTGTTGCAGCTGAAGAAGCATCCGGTGGATCTGATGATCTCCGATGTACAGATGACCGGGATGGATGGCATGACCCTGCTCAAGACCCTGCGGGCGCAAGAGTGTCGACTGCCGATCCTGCTGATGACCGCGTATGGCAGCATCGACGCGGCGGTGGCCGCGATGCGTCACGGTGCCAGCGATTATCTGGCTAAGCCGTTCGCCCCTCAGGTACTGCTGGATCAGATCAGCCGCTATCTGCAACCCGTCGATGAGACGCCCTCCGGACCTGTGGTGGGCGATCCGCACAGCGTGCAGCTGCTGGCGTTGGCAGAGCGGGTAGCCCGCGCGGACGCATCCGTGATGGTGCTCGGGCCCAGCGGCTCAGGCAAAGAGGTGTTAGCACGCTATATCCATGACAACTCTGCGCGCGCCGATCGACCCTTCGTCGCGCTTAACTGCGCCGCGATCCCGGAAAACATGCTTGAGGCCACCCTGTTTGGTTACGAAAAGGGCGCTTTCACCGGTGCGGTGCAGGCGTGTCCCGGCAAGTTTGAACAAGCCCAGAGTGGCACCATCTTGTTGGATGAGATCACCGAGATGGATCTGAACCTGCAGGCCAAGTTGCTGCGGGTGCTGCAAGAGCGTGAAGTCGAGCGTCTCGGTGGCCGCAAGACCATTCAATTGGATGTGCGGATCCTGGCTACCTCCAACCGAGATCTGCGCGCGGCGGTCGAGCAGGGCCAGTTTCGCGAAGATCTGTTCTATCGCCTCAACGTCTTCCCGCTCAGCTGGCCGGCGCTGGCGGCGCGTCCCGGCGATATTTTGCCACTGGCGCGGTATCTGCTCGGGCGTCATGCCCGGCGCAGTCAACGGCCGGTGCCCAAGTTGACGGTCTGCGCCGAGCAGTTGCTGTTGCAGCATGATTGGCCGGGCAATGTGCGTGAGTTGGATAACGTGATGCAGCGAGGGTTGATCCTCTGTGCTGGGACTGAGCTCAGTCAGGTAGATCTGTTTATCGACGGCATGGGGCTGGCCCCGGTATGGGGGGGCGCTGCGCCTGCTGTGGAGGCAACCGAGCCGTCGAGTGAGGCGAATAATCTTGGCAGTGAGTTGAAATACAAAGAATTTCAGATCATTCTGGAGACTTTGACGCAATGCGGCGGCAGTCGAAAGGCTGTGGCAGAACAATTGGGCCTAAGCCCACGGACATTGCGATACAAACTCGCTAAAATGCGTGACGCGGGCATTGAAGTCCCAGCGTGATGATTTTGCTGCAATTGGCAGACATATTGCAGTAAATTGGCGCTTAAGCACGATACCGTCAAAAAACTAACAGAGAAAACAACGGTTATGGAAATCAGCAATACGTCACTACTCTCTGAAATGCAGAGTATGGCGCAGGATGCGGGAGTTGTTCCTGGCAATCTGACGCCGACCGTCCCCAAAGCCGATTTTGGCGATTTTCTCACCAATGCCATGGATCACGTCAATGGGTTGCAGATGCAGTCCAATGATCTGGCAACCCGTCTTGAGTTAGGCGATACCCGGGTGAGCCTGGGTGATGCAATGATCGCAAAAGAAAAAGCTGGCGTGGCGTTCGAAGCGACGGTCCAGGTACGTAATAAGCTGGTCGAAGCTTACAAAGACATTATGAATATGCCGGTATAACCGGCTTGAGGTGCTGTAGTGGCAGGGGCGAATTCGTCAACTGATCTGATGGTACAAGGCAGTACAGCACAGCTGCCCGCGACCGATACGGGCGCGGCTGGCGGTGGGATCGAAGAAAATAAATCCAGTCCGATCGCAAATCTTGCCAGCGTCGATGTCTTGCGGCAGATCACCCTGATCTTGGCGTTGGCGATCGCGTTGGCGCTCGGCGTGTTCGTTTGGATCTGGGCCCAGGAGCCCAACTATCGCCCGCTGGGCGCGATGGAGACCGACGAGCTGATCGAAACCTTGGATTATTTCGATCAGCAGAAGATCAAATATGAACTCAACGGCAACGTGTTATCGGTGCCGGAGGAGCGTTTTTCCGAGATCCGGCTGCAGCTGACCCGAGCGGGTCTGGGCAGTGCGCGGCAGCAGGCCGATTTTCTTAATCAAGACAGCGGCTTTGGTGTCAGTCAGCGGATGGAGCAGGCGCGCCTGAAGCAAAGCCAGGAGCAGAATCTGGCGCGCGCGGTGGCCGAGTTGCGCAGCATCAGCCGGGCGCGGGTGATCTTGGCGCTGCCGGCCCAAAATGTGTTTGCCCGTCAGCAGCAGGAGCCCAGTGCGACCGTGGTGGTCACCCTTGGGCGGGGCACCGAGCTCAAGCAGTCGGAAGTCGATGCCGTGGTGGATATCGTGGCATCCGCGGTGCATGGCCTCAAGCCGGTTAAGGTGACGGTGACCGATCAACACGGCCGTCTGCTGCACTCAGGTAGCCAAGATGGGGTCTCGGCACAAACACGGCGTGAGCTGGAGCTGCAGACCAAGCAAGAGCAGCTGTTTCTGCGCAAGATCGACGCCATCTTGATCCCGGTCTTAGGCTTAGGCAAATACACCGCCCAGGTCGCGGTCAATATGGACTTCTCGGCTCGAGAGGAGACCTCGCGCCGCTTTAATCCAGATGCGTCAGTGCGCAGTGAAATGCTGGTCGAGGACAATCGTAATGGCGGTGGGCCGCTCGGCATTCCAGGGGCACTGACCAATCAGCCACCGATGGATTCCGAGATCCCGCAGCAGGTGGACGGCAGTGGCGCCAGCGAGCGTCTGGCCAGTGGCAGCAGCCGCAGCGAAGCGACCCGCAACTTTGAGTTGGACAGCACCGTCAGCCATACCCGGCAACAGGTGGGCGTGATCGATCGGGTCAGCCTGTCGGTGGCGGTCGATTATAAGCCGGTGACCCAGCCCGACGGCAGCAGTGTGATGCAACCCCGCAGCGAGGCCGAGCTGGCCAATATCCAGCGCCTGTTGCAGGGCAGCGTCGGCTTTAATGCCGGCCGCGGTGACATGCTGGAGGTGGTGTCGGTGCCCTTTGCCGATGAGCTTGCGTTGGATCCAATCAGCCTGCCCATGTACGAGCAGCCGTGGTTCTGGCGGGCGGTCAAGGCCGCGCTGGGCGGCATGATCATCCTGCTGATGTTCCTGTTTGTGGTGCGGCCGATGCTCAAGCGCCTGCTGTATCCTGATCAGGCCAAGCACGAGGCGGAGCTGAACAAGGCCAAATTCCAAAACGAGTTGGCGGAGCTGGAAGATCAGTACTCGGCCGATACCTTGGGCATGCTGACTCAGGAGAAGTCCGACTACAGCTATGCCGAGGATGGCTCTATCTTGCTGCCGGATCTGCGTAAAGACGACGACATGTTGCGGGCGATCCGCGCGTTGGTGGCCAATGAGCCGGAACTGTCGACCCAAGTGATTAAAAGTTGGTTAGAAGAAGATGTCTAACACAGATACAGCTGTAGCAACCACCGAGTTGGCCTTCGATCCCAGTAAACTGAACGGGGTGGAAAAGACCGCCATCTTGCTGCTGTCGCTGAGCGAGTCCGATGCGGCCCAGGTGCTGAAAAACCTGGAGCCGAAACAGGTACAGAAGGTCGGCATGGCGATGGCGGGAATGCAGAACTTTGCCCAGGACAAGGTGTCCGCGGTCCATCGCCTGTTTCTTGAGCACATCCAGCGGTTCTCCTCCATCGGCCTCAATAGCCAGGACTTCGTCCGTAAAGCCTTAACCCACGCCTTGGGCGAAGACAAGGCCGGTAACCTGATCGATCAGATCGTGATGGGCCATGGCTCGACCGGCCTAGATGCCCTTAAGTGGATGGATGCGCGCCAGGTCGCCAACATCATTCAAGGGGAGCATCCGCAGATCCAGACCATCGTCTTGTCCTATCTGGAGCCGGATCAGTCCGCCCAGATCCTCAGCCAGTTCAATGAGCGGGCGCGGCTGGATCTGATGTTGCGGATCGCCAACCTAGAAGAGGTGCAACCGGCGGCGCTGCAAGAACTCAATGACATCATGGAGAAACAGTTTGTGGGTCAAGCCGGGGCGCAGGCGGCCAAGATGGGCGGCCTGAAGGCGGCGGCCAGCATCATGAACTACATGGACACCGGCAGCGAGAGCATGCTGATGGAGCAGATCCGCGACAGCGACGAGGAGTTGGGCCAGCAGATCCAAGATCTGATGTTTGTCTTTGAGAACTTGGCCGACATCGATGACCGCGGGATCCAGACCATCCTGCGCGAGGTGCAGCAGGATATCCTGATCCGGGCGCTGAAGGGGGCCGACGAAATGCTGCGCGGCAAGATCCTCGGCAATATGTCCAAGCGTCAGGCCGAGATCGTCAAAGACGATCTGGCGGCGATGGGGCCGATCCGGATCTCCGAGGTGGAGTCGGCACAGAAGGAGATCCTGGCGATCGCCCGTCGTCTGGCCGATGCCGGCGATATCATGCTCGGCGGCGGCGTCGGCGAAGAGTACGTCTAAGCTATGGCCCAGCACCGCAAGACGGCAGCCTATGCCGATGTGATCAAAACGCGGGTGGCCGATTGGCCGCTGCCGGATTTCGGTGAGCCGGAGTCGGTCGAGCCGGCGCTGCATCGGCTGGCGGCCGAGCCTGAGTCTGAGCCGGAGGCCGTGGAGCCGGAGCTCCCGGCACCGCCCACCCTCGAAGAGATCGAAGACATTCAGCGCCAAGCCTGGCAGGAAGGGTTTGATGCCGGCAAGGTGGAAGGCACTCAGCAAGGCGTGCAGGAGGGCCGGCTCAAAGGCGCTGAGCAGGGCCTGCAGGAGGGGTTGGAGCAGGGCCGTCAGCAGGGGCTGGAGGCTGGGCATGAGGAGATCCTGCATCGGCTCGGGCGTCTGGATGGCCTGCTCAATGAGATGATCGCCCCGCTCGAAGCGGTCGACGAAGCCGTCGAGCGTGAGCTGGTGACCTTGGCAATGCGGCTGGCTCAGGCGGTAGTGCAGGTGGAGTTGAAAACCTCGCCCGAAGCGGTGCTCGAAGCGCTGCGACTTGGGGTCCAGGCGCTGCCCAATCAGCACCAGCAGGTGCAGATCGGGCTGAATCAGGACGATCTGACGCTGGTAGAGCAAAGCTACGGCGCCGAGCAGTTGGCCGAGCGGCAGTGGCAGTTGCAGCTAGAGCCGAGCCTGGAGCCGGGCTCACTGCGGATCCAGACCCAGCGCAGTGAGGTGCCGATGCTGGCCGATGACCGGCTGCGCAAGGTGCTTGAGCATTTTGCCGCGACACCGCGAGCGCCGGTGGCGGAGCCGGCCTACCCGATCGCCGCTTTGCGTCCCACAGCCGAGGCCGCGCCGGAGCCTGAGCCGAATACGACCGAGCCTGTCCCTGAGCAACCAACCGAGGCGAGCTCAGAGCCGGACGCGGTGGCGCCGCGGACGGCCGAAGCGGTTCCGGCATGAAAGCCTTGCGCAGCCAGCGATTAGGCGAACGTGTCCGGGCCTGGCAGTCACAAGTCCAGCCCGTTGCAGTGGTGGCCTCCGGCCAACTGGTGCGGGTGGTGGGATTAACCTTGGAAGCGGTGGGTTGCCGAGCGCCGGTGGGCTCACTGTGTGAGATCGAAACCGAAGCGGGCAGTCTGACGGCCGAGGTGGTGGGGTTTGATGATCAGATCCTCTATCTGATGCCGGTGGATGAGCTCAAGGGCGTGCTGCCCGGAGCCAAGGTCACGCCATTGGGTCAGCGCCAAGGGTTGGCCGTGGGCATGGAGATGTTGGGCCGGGTGCTCGATGGTAACGGCGAGCCGATCGACGGCTTGGGCCCGTTGAAGACCCGGCAGCGTACCAGCCACCATGCCCCCTTGATCAACCCGATGGCGCGCCGGCCGATCCACGATCCCATCGATGTTGGCGTGCGTGCCATTAATGCCATGCTGACGGTGGGTGTCGGCCAGCGCATGGGCCTGTTTGCTGGCTCCGGTGTGGGTAAATCGGTGCTGCTGGGGATGATGACCCGTGGCACCAATGCCGATGTCATTGTGGTGGGCCTGGTGGGCGAGCGTGGTCGAGAGGTGAAGGAGTTTATTGAGGAGATCCTTGGGCCAGAGGGGCGCGTCCGCGCCGTGGTGATCGCCGCTCCGGCGGACACCAGCCCTTTGATGCGTCTGCGCGCCTGTGAGACGGCGACGCGGGTGGCGGAGTACTTCCGCGACAGTGGCAAGAACGTTTTGCTGCTGATGGACTCCTTGACTCGCTATGCGCAGGCGCAGCGGGAGATCGCCCTGGCGATCGGCGAGCCTCCGGCGACCAAGGGTTACCCGCCCTCCGTCTTTGCCAAGCTGCCGAAATTGGTCGAGCGGGCCGGCAATGGCGGACCGGGCCAAGGCAGTATCAGCGCATTTTATACCGTTTTGACCGAAGGCGATGATCAGCAAGATCCCATCGCCGATGCGGCCCGGGCGATCCTTGACGGGCATGTGGTGCTGTCGCGAGCCTTGGCTGAGAGCGGTCACTATCCGGCGATCGACATCGAGGCCTCCATCAGCCGGGTGATGCCGGCGGTAACCGAAGAGGCGCATCTGCAGGCCGCGCAGATGGTGAAACAGCTGTGGTCGGCCTATCGTCAGAATCAGGATCTGATCGCCATTGGTGCCTACAGTCGGGGATCGGATCCCTTGGTGGATCGCGCCATCGCGTTGCAGCCGGCCTTCAATGCCTTTTTGCGCCAGCAGATGAAAACACCGGTGGATTACGAGCAGAGTCTGACCCAGCTGGCGCGGATCGCCGCGCAATGTAAGGTGTAACCGAGCGTATGAGCGATCCCAAGCAATTGGCTAAGGTTCTGACACTGGTCGAGCAGGAGCTGGAGCAAACCAGCCTGCACCTGCGCAGCGCCAACTCGGCGGTGGCGGCACTCAAGCAGCAGATGCAACAGCTGCAAGATTACCGGCTGGATTACGTCCGTCAGGCTCAGCAAAAGCAGGGCGCGGTGCTGCAAGCCGGAGAGTATCAGCAGTTCCACCACTACATCGCCAAACTGGATGCGGCGATCACCCAGCATATCGGCAAGATCCGACAGGCAGAGCAGGCCGCGCAGCAACGCCAGCAGCAATGGCAGGCCTGCCATCAGCGCCAGCAAGCCATCGCGTTATTGATCAACAAAGCCCAGCAACAGCAGCGCCTGCGCGCCGACAAGGCACTGCAGCGTGATCTGGATGAGTTCTCGCTGCAGCAGTTCATCCGACGCCGCTGAATTGCCTTTCTTTATGGTATGAATTTTGCATTTCTCGGCATACCAGTGCCCGGGCGTCAAAAGCCTGCCACCCGGGGGGAGCCCTGTTTTGATCGAGAGTTATGGCTGATTTTTCTGAAGTATTATTGCGCCCCGAGCCGTTGACGACGGGAGCGACGCCGTCAGCGGGTGGCGAGAGCGCCGCGGACAGCGAGGCGCTGTTTGCGGGCGCACTGGCTCAAGCGGTCGAGGCCGGGGAGCAGGGAGGTCATCTGATCGGCCCAGGTGAGCTCGCGCCGGCAAGTGAGTCGCGCTCGGCGGTGACCGAAGGGACGGATCAGCCGGGGCAAGATCTTGCCGCACCGCAGTTAAACAGTGAGCCGGAAGCGGAGGCGGGGTCTGAGCAATTGTTGGGCTGGCTGGCTCAGCAGACGCAGGCGCTGCGCGTCGAGCCCAGCGCGGCGGAGGCGTCGGCGCACACCTCGGCGTCACTCGAGCCGGAAGTGTTGGAGAACGAAGTGGCGCCACAGACGCCGTCCAAGCCAGAGTCTGAGCACGAGGTGTTGCCAGCGTGGATGGCTGACGCGTCCCAGATCGAGCGGCCAAGTTCCGCGCCGTTAGCCTCTGACGCGGAGCCGGTGGCGACAGCGCAGATGGAGTCAGCGCCCGCTGGGGCGATCTTGACGGCGACAGAGCGGGTGGCAGCCACTGAGCCCATGACGGTGCCCGCCTCGACGAAATCGGTCGCGAGCCTGAATATCGAGCCCGATGAGGGGACGGTGCGCTCCAGTGAGGCGAAGGCCGTGTCGGCGGGCGATAAGCTGAGCCTGGAGGCGGAGCGGATCAGCACAGCGTCGCGCTCTGTGCCTACCCAGTCCGAAACACGCAGTGGGCTCGAGCCGAGCCTGAGCTCCGGCCTGGATCCCCGTGCGCTGTCGTCGAGCACTGTTGCCGAAGCGTCTCTGCCGCAGTGGCATGACGAGGAGAACCCCTTGGCCGTGCAGGCCAAGGCCGGCCCAGCGACTTTGGCCGCTCGGGCGGAGCCGCGCATGGGCATGGTGGCCGATCCGGTGTTGAGTCGTCAGCCGATCGAAGCCGAGCGGATGGCTCCGCAGCTGCGGGATCGCCTGATCATGATGGTCAATAGCGACAAGCTGACGGCGGAGATCCGCTTGGATCCGCCGGAGCTTGGCGCGCTGCAGGTGCGGATCCAGATGAACGGTGAGCAGGCGCAATTGCAGATCGTCACCCAGCAGGCTCAGACCCGAGATCTGGTGGAGCAGGCGCTGCCCCGGCTCAGGGAGATGTTGGAGCAGCAAGGGCTGCAATTGGCGGATGCCGACATTCGCCAAGGCGACCCCCAGCAAGGCCAGAGCGGCGCTGAGGGCGGGGCCGGTGAGGATGGACAGATCGGCGCTGGCGATGACAGCGACGAGCAGCGGGTGAGCGTGGCACACAGGCGCCATGACGGTGCGATTGATTACTACGCCTGATCCCCTCTGTGGTATTCTGGCGCTCATAAAAACGTAACCATAGGTTTTACGCTACATGCCTGAAAATTCGCTAGAACTTGAGGTTCAACGGGACACGCAGCGTCGCCGTTGGATGACCGTTGGCGTGATCGGTGGCGGTGTAGCCTTGTTGCTGGGGATCTACCTGTTGATCCGTCTGGTAGCGACCGGATTGGAGATGGATAAGCAACATGAAAGGGCCGAAGAGTTGTCGTGGCTCTCCGCCCACGCCAGTGTCGGCAATGCCTATTACGTCAGCATGCCAACGCCGTTTTTGTTTAATCTGCCGGGCGAGGATCGCAGCTATCTGGTGCAGATCAAGGTGCAGTTGCAGGTCCGCAGCCCAGAGGCGCAACTGCAGGTGCGTAAGCATTTCCCCGTGTTAAAGGACACCTTATTGACCACCTTTAGTGCGGCAAAACCTGAGGGATTACGAACCCGCGAGGGCAAGCTTGAGTTGCGTCACCAGGCGCTGGCCAATGCCCAGATGGCGATGCAATCCCTCACTGGATACAGTCAGATAGAGCGGGTGTTGTTCACCGGTTTTGTCATGCAATAAGAGCCAATCATGACCGATCTTCTAAGTCAGGACGAAATTGATGCGTTGCTCCACGGGGTCGATGACGTCGAGGAGGAGCCCAGTTACGACGAGAGTCAGGCGGTGGTGTATGACTTCACCTCGCAGGATCGGATCGTACGTGGGCGCATGCCCACTCTGGAGCTGGTGAATGAGCGCTTCGCCCGCCACCTGCGGATCAGTCTGTTCAATATGATGCGACGTAATGCCGAGGTGTCGATCAACGGCGTGCAGATGGTGAAATTCGGTGAGTATGTGCACACTCTGTTTGTGCCCACCAGCCTGAACATGGTGCGGTTTCGCCCGCTCAAAGGCACCGGCCTTATCACCATGGAAGCCCGGCTCGTCTTCCTGCTGGTGGATAATTTCTTCGGCGGCGATGGCCGCTTCCAGGCCAAGATCGAAGGGCGAGAGTTTACCCCGACCGAGCGGCGTATTATCCAGCTGCTGCTCAAAACCGTATTTGAGGATTACAAAGAGGCCTGGTCGCCGGTGATGGACGTGGAGTTTGAGTATCTCGACTCCGAGGTGAACCCGGCGATGGCCAATATCGTCAGCCCGACCGAGGTGGTGGTGGTGTCCTCCTTCCATATCGAGCTGGATGGCGGCGGCGGGGATTTTCATATCACCATGCCCTACTCGATGATCGAGCCCATTCGCGAGCTGCTGGATGCCGGGGTGCAGAGCGATAAGCAGGATACCGATCTGCGCTGGGCCAAGGCGTTGCAAGATGAGATCATGGATGTGGAGGTGGAGTACAGCGCCACTTTGCTTGAGCAGGAGATCTCACTGCGTCAGGTGATGGAGATGAAGACCGGCGATATCATCCCGGTGGAGCTGCCTGAGCACCTGTTGATGCGGGTCGAGGAGCTGCCGACGTTCCGGGGCAAGCTGGGCCGCAGCGGCGAACATCTGGCGATCCAGATCAGCGAGCGGATCCCCAGACCCAAATCCTATAAGAATGAATTGCAAATGGTCAGCCGTCAGGGCGCATTGACGCTGGCATCGGAAGCGATGCTGAACGCGGCTGATGAAGAGAAGAATGAAGGTGAGCGATGATCGACGATCCAAACCAAGATGATCTGGCACAGGAGTGGGCTTCCGCCCTGGGCGAGCAGGCAGAGCGTGTTGAACTGGAAGAGTTTGGCAACGACCGGGATATCAGTGCCGAGGAGCGGCGCAAGCTGGATACCATCCTCGACATTCCGGTCAATATCTCGATGGAGGTGGGCCGCAGCAACATCAGTATCCGTAACCTGTTGCAGTTGAACCAGGGCTCGGTGGTGGAGCTGGATCGGGTGGCCGGTGAGCCGCTGGATGTGATGGTCAATGGCACCTTGGTGGCGCACGGTGAGGTGGTGGTGGTGAACGACAAGTTCGGCATCCGCTTGACCGATGTGATCAGTCAAACCGAACGGATCAAGAAGCTGCGATGACGTACCGTTGGATTGGGCCGGCTGCGTTGCTGTCGGCCGCATTGCCGTTGGCGGCGGAGCCTGCGGCGGGCAGCAGCGATCAGATCGCCACCATCGCCGCGTCGCTGGTGGGGATCGTGGCCTTTATTCTGCTACTGGGCTTTTTAGCGCGGCGGATCAATCTGCCCTCGTCGCTCGGAGCCGGCCAGCTCAAAGCGGTCGCGATGATGCCGGTGGGCAATCGTGAACGGATCGCGGTGGTGCAGGTGGGTGAGCAGCAGTATCTGGTCGGGATCACCGGCAGCCAGATCTCCTTGTTGGACAAACTGGAACAGCCGCTGGCCGAGCCGCAAGCCAATCAATTTGGCCAGCTCCTGGCGAAGTTTAACCAGAAGCAGGAGCGCTAGGTGGGCAGAGGGATCGCACTGGGGCTGTTGGCCCTGATCGCGGGCGCTTGGCCCGCATTGGCGCTGGCCGATACCGGCATACCGGCGTTGACCGTGGTCACCAATGCCAATGGCGATCAGGAGTACACCGTCAGCCTGCAGATCCTGGCACTGATGACGGTGCTGACCTTCTTGCCGGCGATGGTCATTCTGATGACCAGCTTTACCCGCATTATTGTGGTGTTGGCCATTTTGCGTCAGGCGTTGGGCTTGCAGCAAACTCCGTCGAATCAGGTGCTGTTGGGGATCTCGCTGTTCCTCAGCTTGTTTATCATGACACCGGTGCTCGATCGGGTGTACGAAGACGCGCTGGTGCCCTACATGGCCGAGGAGATCGGCATGATGGAGGCGATGGCGCAGGCCAAGGCCCCGGTGCACGGCTTTATGCTGTCGCAGACCCGCAATACCGATCTCAACACCTTCCTTGAGATCAGCGGCCGAACCGACATCACTCAGCGCGAGGCGGTGCCGATGACGGTGTTGATCCCGGCGTTTGTGACCTCGGAGCTCAAGACCGCCTTCCAGATCGGCTTTATGTTGTTTATCCCGTTTCTGGTGATCGATCTGGTGGTGGCCTCGGTCCTGATGGCGATGGGGATGATGATGCTGTCGCCGATGATCGTGTCCCTGCCGTTTAAGATCATGCTATTTGTGCTGGTGGATGGCTGGAACCTGGTGATGGGGACGCTGGCGGTCAGCTTTGGCCTCGGAGGGCCGACATGAGCCCAGAGACCTTTGTTGATATCTTTCGCCATGCGCTGCAGACCATCGTCATGCTGGTCTCGGCCATCATCTTGCCCGGTCTGATGATGGGCTTGGTGGTGGCGGTGTTCCAGGCGGCGACCTCCATCAATGAACAAACCCTCTCCTTCTTGCCGCGTTTGTTGGTGACCCTGACCACGCTGATGGTGCTCGGCCATTGGCTGACGCGGATGTTGATGGAGCTGATGTTTGAGATGGTGGCCCTGATCCCTCAGGTTGTCGGCTGATGGAATACCCCCTGCCGATCATCTTTGATTGGCTGCGCAGCGTGCTGTGGCCGCTGTTTCGGATCAGCGCCATGCTGATGGTAATGATCACCATCGGTGGCTCCTCGGTGCCTGCGCGGGTGCGGCTGCTGCTGAGCGTGATGATCACCGCGGCGGTGGCGCCGGTATTGCCCACCCCGCCGGCGATCGATCTGCTGTCGGCCGAGGGCTTTCTGATCAGCGCGCAGCAGGTGTTGATCGGCGTGGCGGTGGGGTTCGTTTCGGTACTGGTGCTCAATACCTTTGTGCTGGCGGGCCAGATCATCGGCATGCAGACCTCGCTGGGTTTCGCTTCCATGGTTGATCCCTCCAATGGCCAGCAGGTGCCGGTGATCGGCCAGTTCTTCCTGTTGATGACCACCCTGTTTTTCTTTGCCGTCGATGGCCATTTGTTGATGATCCGCATGCTGATCGCCAGCTTCGAGACTTTGCCGATCGGCGAGGGCTTGCTGGTGGCCAATTTCGACAGCATCGCCAAGTTTGGCGGGCTGATGTTTGCGACCGCGTTGACCATGTCGTTGTCGGCTGCGACGGCCTTGTTGCTGATCAACTTCTCCTTTGGCGTGATGACTCGGGCAGCGCCGCAGCTCAATATCTTTGCCATCGGTTTTCCCATCACCATGGTGTCTGGCTTGCTGATCCTGTGGTTGACCCTGGGCGGGGTGCTGCCCCATTTCTACGCCATGTGGGATGAGGGCCAGATCCTGATCTGCGATCTGCTCCGACTGGACTGTGAGGTACGCTGATGGCGGAAAACGACAGCAGTCAGGAAAAGACCGAAGAAGCCACCCCCCGAAGGCGGGAGCAGGCCAGGGAGAAGGGCCAGGTTCCCCGCTCGAAGGAGCTGGGTACGGCGGCGGTGCTGGTGGCCGCTGCCGCGTCGATGCTGATGCTCGGTGAGCAGATCGGCAGCGCGCTGCTGCAGATCGCCGAAGGCCAGTTTGATCTGACCCGTGCCCAGGTGTTTGATCTGGGCGAGCTCAGCAAGCTGTACCGCAGTATCTTGGGTCATCTGGTGGGGCCGGTGCTCGGCTTCGTGGTGGTGCTGTTTATCGCCGGCTTTCTCGGCAACATCGGTTTGGGCGGGCTCAGTTTCAGCTGGAAAGCGGCGGCTCCTAAGCCCAATAAGATGAATCCGATGAACGGCTTCAAGCGGATGTTTGGCGTCCAGGCGGTGGTCGAGCTGGTCAAATCCATCGCCAAGTTTTCGGTGATCGCCTGTGTGGCGTTTCTCTTGCTGCGTTTTAATTTCGAGCGGATCCTGGATCTGTCCAGCGGCGATGCCGCTGGCGCCGTGCGTAATGCCTTGGAATTATTACTTAAGTTGTTTGTGTTGCTGTGCGCTTCACTGCTGTTGATCGTGGTGATCGATGCGCCCTATCAACTGTGGAATCACAACAAGCAGTTGCGCATGACCAAGCAGGAAGTGAAGGACGAATTCAAGCAGACCGAAGGTAAGCCTGAGGTGAAGGGCAAGATCCGACAACTGCAGCGTGAGATGTCGCAGCGACGGATGATGGCCGAGGTGCCCAATGCCGATGTGGTGGTGGTCAACCCGACCCACTATTCGGTGGCGATAAAGTACGATAAATCTGTTAATAATGCGCCACTTGTCGTTGCTAAAGGCAATGATGAGATCGCCCTCAAAATCCGAGAAATCGCACGCGAACACCAGGTTCCCGTGGTATCCTCTCCGGCATTGGCACGGGCCATCTACCACTCAACCAAGCTCGATCAACCGGTGCCGGAAGGGCTATTTACCGCCGTGGCACAGGTGCTGGCGTATGTGTTCCAGCTTAAGCAGTTTCAACATGGCCGTGGTCGACGACCGATCCCGTTACCCAATGAGATCCCGATCCCGACCGAGCTTTGGGTAGATAACCCTGAAGAATCAGAATAATGGCGCGGAAATTGCTGCCTAAACCAATACGTCAATTTTAAGTCGCTGTATGGATCTTAAGGCTACATTCGGTTCGCTCTATCAGAACCGTTACACACATCTCAAAGGGATCGGCACGCCCATCATGGTTCTGGCCGCCTTGGCAATGGTGACCCTGCCAATGCCGCCGGTGCTGCTTGATCTGTTGTTCTCCTTTAATATCGCACTGGCGCTGGTGGTGCTGCTGGTGGCGATCTACACCCTGCGCCCGCTGGATTTTGCCGCCTTCCCGACCGTGCTGTTGATGGCGACCCTACTGCGATTGGCGCTCAACGTGGCCTCGACCCGGCTGGTGTTGTTGGAGGGCCATAATGGCCCCGCGGCGGCGGGTAAGGTGATCGAAGCGTTCGGCTCGGTGGTGATCGGCGGCAACTATGCCGTCGGTCTGGTGGTGTTTCTGATCCTGGTGATCATCAACTTTGTGGTGGTTACCAAAGGTGCCGGGCGGATCTCCGAAGTGAGCGCCCGCTTTACCTTGGACGCCATGCCCGGCAAGCAGATGGCCATCGATGCGGATCTGAACGCCGGCCTGATCAATCAGGAGCAGGCGCGGGAGCGTCGCGCCGATGTGTCGAAAGAGGCGGACTTCTACGGCTCAATGGACGGTGCCTCCAAGTTCGTTAAGGGCGATGCGGTCGCCGGGATCCTGGTGTTGGTGATCAACATCATCGGCGGCTTCGTGATCGGCATGGCCCAGCATGGCCTGAGTCTGGGCCAGGCGGTGGAGATCTACACCCTGCTGACCATTGGTGATGGCTTGGTCGCGCAGATCCCCGGTCTGCTGCTCTCCATTGGCGCCGCCATCATCATCACCCGTCAGAATGAATCCCAGAAGATGGGCGAAGAGGTCGCCCGGCAGATGTTTGCCAACCCTAAGGTACTGGGGATCAGCGCGGGCGTGTTGATCGTCATGGGTCTGGTGCCGGGCATGCCGACCTTGGCGTTTGTCTCGCTGGGGATCGGCATGGCGGTCACCACTTGGTGGATCAATAAGCGTCAGATCGAAGCAAAAGTGCTGGCGGAGACGGAGCAGGCGCAGGGCAATACCGAACGTCTGGAATCGGAGCCCAAAGAGCTGGGCTGGGATGATGTCAATCACGTTGATATTGTCGGCCTGGAGGTGGGCTACCGCTTGATCCCTTTGGTGGATAAAGGCCAAAACGGCGAGCTGCTGTCGCGGATCAAAGGGGTGCGCAAGAAGCTGTCGCAGGAGTTTGGTTTTTTGATCCCGCCGGTGCATATCCGCGATAACCTGGATCTGGGGCCCAGCACCTACCGCATCAGCCTGATGGGCGTCGTGGTGGGCGAGGCCGATATCCGCCACGATGGCGAGTTGGCGATCAACCCGGGTCAGGTGTTTGGCCAGTTGGAGGGGCAACCTACGGTCGATCCGGCGTTCGGCCTGGAAGCGGTCTGGGTCAATCCGGATCAGCGCGACTACGCCCAGACCTTGGGCTACACCGTGGTCGATGCCAGCACGGTGGTCGCCACCCACATGTCGCAGCTATTGAGCAATAATGCGGCGCAGCTGCTGGGTTATGAAGAGGCGCAACAGCTGCTGGATATCCTCGCCAAACAGTCGCCGAAGTTGGTCGAGGGGCTGGTGCCGGAGATCCTGTCACTCGGGGTGATCGTCAAAGTGATGCAGAACCTGCTCAATGAGGGCGTGCCGATCCGCGATACCCGCACCCTGATCCAGACCTTGGTGGAGTATGGCCCGAAAAGTCAGGATCCCGATGTGCTGACGGCCGCGGCGCGGATCGCGATGAAACGTTTGATCATTCAAGAGATCAACGGCTCCGAGCGCGAGGTGCCGGTGGTGACCCTGTCGCCGGAGCTGGAACAGTTGCTGCATCAGTCATTGCAGTCGAGCAATGGCGAAAACAGTGGCTTGGAGCCGGGGCTGGCAGAGCGTTTACAGCGCTCGCTTAAGGATGCGGCGCAGAAACAGGAAATGGTGGGGGAGCCAGCGGTCTTGCTGACGTCCGGGTTGTTGCGAACCACGCTCTCTCGCTTTGTTAAACACACGATACCGTCATTGCGGGTGTTGTCCTATCAGGAGATCCCGGATGATAAGCAGATCAAGATCGTGCAATCGGTCGGTCAGTAATGGTTCAGCCTTGGAGGCGAGACGTTGAGAATTAAACGCTTTTTTGCCAAAGACATGCGCAGTGCCTTGGCGGAGGTGAAGGAGGCGCTGGGACAGGACGCGGTGATCATGTCCAACAAGCGCGTCAGTGGCGGGGTCGAGATCGTCGCCGCAGTCGACTTTGACGTGCCGCAAAAGAATGACACTGCGCCGGCCGACAATTTAAGTCCGGCCCCGTCTCGTTCGCTTAGTGAGGATAAAGTGAGTCTTTCCTCCGCCCCGGTGGCGCTGAACCGCGCCGCTGAGGCACCCGCGCCCCAACCCACGCCTCAACAACGCGCCAGTGTGCAGAGCTCGGATGGCCTGCGCGCGCTGTTGGAACGTCAGCAGCAGCGACGTCAGCAAAAAGAAGCCAAGGCGATGGTGGCCAAGCAAGAGCAGGCGTTGCCTAAGTGGGCTCAGCGCGCGTTCGAGCCGGCGCCCAAGCCGGAGCCGGAGGTGCAGCCCCGCGCTGCAGCCCCGGCTCGTCCCCAACCCGCTGCGCGCGCGAGCACCGGCCAGGGGCAAGCCGAGCTGAGCGCCATGCGCGAAGAGATGGCGTCGATCCGGCAACTGTTGCAGCATCAGGTCTCAAACTTGATGCAGCAGGACATGGCCCGGACCGAGCCTGTCCGCAATATGGTGATCGAGCAGCTGCGCGATCTCGGTTTTCATCGCGAGGTGGCGGAGCACTTTGCCCAGCTGTTGCCGCAACAGGGTGAATTGCATCATGTGCTGGCCCGGTTGCCTGCGCTGGTGGCCGACGCCTTGGTGTGTGGTAACGAAGCGATGCTCGAGGAAGGCGGGGTGATCGCGCTGGTTGGCCCGACCGGGGTGGGCAAGACCACCACCATCGCTAAGCTGGCGGCGCGCTTTGCGGCGCGCTATGGCGTCGAGCAGGTCGCGCTGGTGACCACAGACAACTACCGGATCGGGGCCCAGGAGCAGTTGGCGACCTTCGGCAAGATCATGGGGTGTCCGGTGCGCAGTGCCGCCAGTGTCGATGAGCTGGAGCAGGTGTTGTACCAGTTGCGCAGTCGTCGCTTGGTGCTGATCGACACCGCGGGCATGGGCCAACGGGACATGCGCTTAGTGGAGCAACTGGAGCGACTGACCGGTGCCACTAAGTTATCTATTAAACCGTACTTGGTGTTGTCGGCAACGGCACAGTACCGGGTATTGCAAGAAACGGTGGAGCGTTTCCGACGTATTGATTTGGCAGGATGCATCTTCACCAAGTTGGACGAAGCCCACAGTATTGGAGAGGCTTTGAGTGTGCTACTTCAAGAACAATTGCCTGTATGCTATCTGACGGATGGACAACGGGTACCGGAAGATCTCCGGACGGCTGACCCTCATTATCTGGCCCAACGGGCTTTGACCGAAGAGGGCGCTGCATCACCAGAGCAGCCGCAACAACACGCATCGAGTATGGTGGGGTTGTATGACTGAATGGTTTCTACAGGATCAAGCGAGCGGGCTGAGAAAGATGGTACAGAAACAAGAAAACATGATCCGAGTGATAGCCGTCACAGGCGGTAAAGGCGGCGTAGGTAAAACCAATGTCTCCATCAATACGGCAACGGCGTTGGCGGCTCAGGGCCAGAGGGTTCTGGTGTTGGACGCTGATCTGGGACTGGCCAATGTCGATGTGATGTTGGGTGTTCGTGCCAAATATAACCTGTCCCATGTGCTCGCAGGCGAGTGCACGCTGGAGGAAGTGTTGGTGGAGGGACCGCAGGGGATCAATATCGTTCCGGCCGCCTCCGGCACTCAAGGCATGGTGGAGCTCACCCCGACGCAACACGCCGCTCTGATCCAGTCCTTCTCCAATCTGGAGAGTCAGTTTGATTGCCTGATCGTGGATACCGCCGCGGGGATCTCAGACATGGTACTGAGCTTTGCCCGGGCGGCGCAGGAGGTGCTGGTGGTGGTGTGCGACGAGCCGACCTCGATCACCGACGCCTATGCGTTGATCAAGCTGCTGTCTCGTGAGCACGGGGTGTTCCGCTTCCGCATTGTCGCCAACATGGTGCGCAGTCTGCGCGAAGGTATGGAGCTGTACGCCAAGCTGTCCAAGGTGACCGATCGTTTCCTCGATGTGGCACTGGAGTTGGTGGCGACCATCCCATTCGATGAGAATGTGCGTAAAGCGGTTCGTCAACAAAAGGTGGTGGTGGAGGCTTTCCCGCGCACCCCGGCGGCGATCGCCTATCAGGGCCTGGCCAATAAGATCGTGGCCTGGCCGGTACCGCAAAACCCCAGCGGCCATCTCGAGTTCTTCGTTGAGCGGCTGATCCGGCGCAATATGTACGGAGAGGCGGTTGGTGAATAAGGCGGCGGCCTATACCCAGTTTGATAATCGGGCGGGGATCGTCGCCCGTTATACCCCATTGGTAAAGCGCATCGCGCATCATCTGCTGGCGCGTTTGCCGGCCAGTGTGCAGCTGGACGATCTGCTGCAATCCGGCATGCTTGGTCTGCTGGAAGCGGCGGGCAATTTCGATGCCAGCAAAGGGGCCAGTTTTGAAACCTTTGCTGGGATCCGCATCCGCGGCGCCATGCTCGATGAGATCCGGCGGGGCGATTGGACGCCGCGCTCGGTGCATCGCAATGGCCGCCGAGTCAGCGAAGCGGTCGAGCAATTGGAGAAGGTGCTGGGGCGCGATCCCACCGACAGCGAGGTCGCCGCAGCGCTTGAACTCTCGCTGGAGGAGTATCATCATATTCTCAATGATGTAAGCTGCGGGAAAATTATTGGTATTGAAGATCTTAGTGTCTCTGAAGAGGCATTGGGTCCCACCGATGACGCTGCGGATAACTTTGGCTCGGTGGCCGATGCGCGCTTTCGCCAGGCATTGGCTGCGGCGATCAAGACGCTGCCAGAGCGCGAAGCGCTGGTGCTGTCGTTGTACTACGACGAAGAGATGAATCTCAAGGAGATCGGCTTGATCTTGGGGGTCAGTGAGTCCCGAGTCAGCCAGATCCACAGTCAAGCCATGGTGCGACTGAAAACCAAATTGCGGGCATGGACCGCGTGAAACGCTGATAATTTGTTATTAGATGGCCTCATTGGAGGGGACTTTGGACAAGAACATGAAGATCCTGATCGTTGATGATTTTTCAACGATGCGTCGGATCATCAAGAATCTGCTGCGTGACTTGGGCTTTAACAATACGCAGGAAGCTGATGATGGTTCAACGGCGTTGCCGATGCTGCAAAACGGCGACTTTGATTTCGTTGTGACCGATTGGAACATGCCGGGCATGCAGGGGATCGATCTGCTGCGGGCCATCCGCGCGGATGACAACCTCAAGCATCTGCCGGTGCTGATGGTGACGGCGGAAGCGAAACGTGAGCAGATCATCACCGCGGCGCAAGCGGGCGTGAATGGCTACATCGTCAAACCGTTTACCGCGGCGACGTTGAAAGAGAAACTGGACAAAGTGTTCGAGCGTCTTAACTGAACAAGGATGTCGGGATGACACAACAAGCGGCGTTGATCTCGTTAGAGGACGCACAAGCCCTGGTTCAGATGCTGGAACAGGGACAGACGGAGGCGGCAAACCTGCTGATCCGTCAGGCCAATGTGGACACCAATCAACATCTGTTTGATGAAGTCGGCAAACTGACCCGTCAGTTGCACGATGCGCTGCGGGATTTTCAGTTGGATGACCGCATTGCGGAGCTGGCCAACCAGGAGATCCCGGACGCCAAAGAGCGGCTGACCTATGTGATCGACATGACCGAGCAGGCGGCCAACCGCACCATGGATGCGGTCGAGGAGAGTCTGCCGCTGGCGGACGCCTTGCAGTCCAAGTTGTTGCAGGTGAAACCCCGTTGGGATCAGCTGATGCGACGCGAGCTGGATCTGGCGCAGTTTAAATCTTTGTGTCATGACGTCGATGGTCTGCTGGAAGACACGGGGGGCGATCTGGAACGACTGAAGGATCTGCTCAATCAAGTGTTGATGGCACAGGATTTCCAGGATCTGACCGGACAGGTGATCCGCAAGGTGATCGAGCTGGTGCGGGAAGTGGAGTTCTCCTTGGTTGAGATGCTGACCATGTTTGGAGAGCCAGAGCAGGAAATGAAACAACGTGATCTTGTCTTGGCTGAGGGACCGGTCGTTGCGGCAGAAAACCGCGAGGAAGTGGTGAACGGCCAAGACGAGGTGGATGACTTGCTGTCCAGCCTTGGATTTTAGGAGTTAGGCTATGGGATTTGACCTCGACGACGATATCCTCCAGGACTTTCTGGTAGAAGCGGGCGAGATCTTGGAGCAACTGCAGGCGCAGTTGGTGGATCTGGAACAGAACCCGAAAGATTCTGATCTGCTTAATGCCATTTTCCGTGGCTTTCACACGGTCAAGGGCGGCGCGGGCTTTCTCAGCCTGAACGCCATGGTGGATGCCTGCCATGGCGCAGAAAACATCTTTGATCTGCTGCGCAATGATCAACTCACGGTGACCGCTGAGTTGATGGATCTGGTGTTGCAATCGTTGGATGCGGTCAATGACATGTTTACCCGCTTGCAGAATGGCGAGACGCCCGAAGCGGCTGATCCGGCCATGCTGGCGGCGCTGGAGCGTTGTGCCAGCGGTGAGGTGCCAGCGCCGATTGCCGCGGCGACTGCGCCACCGGTGGCAGCGCCTATGGTGGATACCGTGCCGCTGAGCCAACTGGTGCCCAGTCCCCGTGGGATCGATGCGCTCAGCGAGCATGACTACCAGCAGATGCTTGCGAGTCTGACCGACGGTGTCCAGCCCGAGACCGACATCAGTCAGGACGAGTTTGACTCATTGCTCGATCAGCTGCACGGAGCCGGTCAGTTTGGCACCGAGCCGCAAGTGGATACGTCGTCCGGTTCAGTGGCGTCCGCTGCCGAGCCGGTCGAGGCGCCCAGCTCAGCCGCGAGCCATGATGAGATCACCGAGGATGAGTTTGAGTCTCTGCTGGACGAATTGCACGGCAAAGGCCGGTTTGAGGCCAAGCCCGTGGCGGCAAGCCCCGCTGCCAACGCCACGTCGTCGGAGTTGATCTCGGAAGATGAGTTCGAGCAACTGCTGGACGATCTGCACGGCAGCGGTCAGGCACCGCAAGCGGCTGTGTCACAAGCGCCTGTCGCCGCGCCATCAAGCCCGGCCTCGAACTCAACCCCAGTCAGCGCACCCGCTAAGCCGGCGCGCAAGAGCAGCACGGCCACCACCCCAGCGGAAACCACGGTTCGCGTCGATACCGCCCGGTTGGACGAGATCATGAACATGGTCGGAGAGCTGGTGTTGGTGCGCAATCGACTGTTGACCCTAGGTATCGAGCGGGATGACGAGGAGATGAGCAAGGCGCTGGCCAGCTTAGATCTGGTCACCGCCGATCTGCAGGGCGGGGTGATGAAGACCCGGATGCAGCCGATCAAAAAGGTGTTTGGCCGCTTCCCTCGGGTGGTGCGCGATCTGGCGCGTTCGCTCGACAAGGAGATCCAACTGCAGTTGGAGGGCGAAGAGACCGATCTGGATAAGAATCTGGTCGAAGCGCTGGCGGATCCCTTGGTGCACCTGGTGCGCAATGCGGTGGACCATGGCATTGAGATGCCCGAGGAGCGCGTCGCGGCGGGCAAACCTCGCCAAGGCACCATCCTGCTGTCGGCCGCGCAGGAGGGCGATCATATCCTGCTGTGCATTCGCGATGACGGTGGCGGCATGAACGCCGACAAACTCAAAGCGCTGGCGGTTGAGCGGGGTGTGCTTGAAGCCGATGCCGCCGCCCGCATGTCGGACATTGACGCCTATAACCTGATCTTCGCACCGGGCTTCTCCACCAAATCCGAGATCTCCGATATCTCTGGCCGCGGTGTCGGCATGGATGTGGTGAAAACCCGCATTGCCCAGCTTAACGGCTCGGTGACCGTCGACTCCTCGCCCGGTGAGGGCACCATTATTGAGATCAAGGTGCCGCTGACGCTGGCGATCATGCCGACCCTGATGGTGAAGGTGGCCCAGCAAAGCTTTGCGCTGCCGCTGTCGTGCGTATCGGAGATCTTCCATATGGATCTGAGTACCACCAACGTGGTGGATGGTCAGTTGTCCATTACGGTTCGCGAACGGGCCATCCCTCTGTTCTACCTCGATAAGTGGTTGTGCAAGGGCGCCGGTCGTGCCGAGCGGGAAGGCAAGGGCCACGTGGTGATCGTGCATATTGGCAACACCCAGGTTGGCTTTGTGGTGGATGGCCTGATCGGCCAGGAAGAGGTGGTGATCAAACCACTGGGCGCCATGCTGCACGGCGTCCCCGGAATGGCGGGCTCGACCATCACGTCCAACGGCGGCATTGCGCTGATCCTGGACGTCCCCGGCATGCTGAAACATTACGCCCGACGCCGTTGAGCGTGGGGCACAGAGGAATAAGGAAACAGATGACCATCAAGGTTTTGGTCGTTGATGACTCTAGTTTTTTCCGCCGACGCGTGGCTGAGATCCTGGACGCAGATCCGGGGCTGGAAGTGATTGATACGGCGGTAAACGGCAAGGATGCCGTTGAAAAGGTGCGTCAGTTGCGCCCGGACGTGGTCACCATGGACATTGAGATGCCGGTGATGGATGGGATCAGTGCGGTCCGCGCGATCATGGCGCACAGCCCGGTGCCGGTGATGATGTTCTCATCGCTGACCTACGACGGCGCGCGGGCCACCCTCGATGCACTCGATGCCGGTGCGGCTGATTTTCTGCCCAAGCGGTTTGAGGACATCGCTAACGATCGTCAGGCGGCGGCCAGCCTGTTGCAGCAGCGTGTTCGCGCCATTGCCCGTCAGCGTTTCGGCGCATTGAGCAAGGCGATCCCGCCGCGGCCTTTGGCGCGTACCGCCGCGCGGCTGAGCACGCCGGCCACGCCGACCGCTGCGCCGCGCAGTGCGGTGCCAAAGGTGGGGCAGGTTAAGTTGCCGGGCCGAGCCAGCGGTAAGCACTATAAGGCGCTGCTGATCGGCACCTCAACCGGTGGCCCGGTGGCGCTGCAAACCATCCTGACCCAATTCCCGGCCAACTATCCCCACCCGATCCTGCTGGTGCAGCATATGCCTGCGGCCTTTACGCCGGCGTTTGCCCAGCGGCTCGATGGGCTGTGCGCGATCCAGGTGAAGGAAGCCGAGCACGGTGAGCGGTTGCGCCCCGGTGTCGCCTATCTGGCGCCCGGTGGCAAACAGATGCTGGTGGACGGCAGCGCGGCCAACAGCCGATTGGTGGTGCGCGACGGCGATGACAAGATCAATTACAAGCCCTCGGTCGATATCACCTTTGGCAGCGCCTCGCGGGTGTTTGGCGGTGATGTACTGGGGGTGATCCTGACCGGCATGGGCGCCGACGGCCGTGAGGGCTGTCGTTTGTTGCAACGCCTCGGCGCCAATATCTGGGCACAAGATGCGGCCAGTTGCGTGGTCTATGGCATGCCACAGGCGGTTGCAGCGGAAGGGATAGCCAGCCACTCCATTCCCTTGGATAAGATGTCGGAGGCGATCCTTCGTGAAACCCAACGGTTGTAACTGGAGTTGCCGCTTGTTTCCACTGCTGTGTGCGGCGTTAAGCATTTTTACCCTAGTGACCCTGGTGTGGGCACTGGATAAACATGTTCACGCCAAAGAGCTGAGCGAGCAACTGGCACAACAGCATCAGGCCGCGAGTGAGCAGCATCAACAACTGCTCGGGGTGCTGGAGCAGAATCAACAGCTGCGCAGCCGCTTAGCGCACTATCAGCGGCAGCAGGCGCTGGCGTTGGAGGCGCAGAAGTCGGGTCAGGCGCAAGTGCTGCAACAGCAGGACGGCGTTGCGGTAATGCAGCAGCCCAACGGTGCGGTTCGCTACACCGCCACAGTGGAGTAACCCATGCGCGTCTGGACCGTGGTGAATCAAAAGGGTGGGGTGGGCAAGACCACCACCGTCGTGACTTTGGCGGGGCTGTTGGTGGCCAAAGGCCAGCGGGTGCTGATGATCGATACCGATCCGCACGCTTCGCTGGGCTACTACTTAGGATTGGATCCTGAGCAGCTGCCGGCGTCGTTGTTTGATCTGTTTCACCATCATGAGGATCTGACGCAAGCCCGTTGTCAGCAGGCGATCGTGCCGACCTCGGTGGCCGGGTTGGATCTGATGCCAGCGGCTACGGCGTTGGCCACCTTGGATCGCAGCCTGGGCAATCAGCCGGGCATGGGCTTCATCCTCGATCGGGTGGTGGGTCTGCTGCAAGGCCAATACGATACGGTGATCATCGACTGTCCGCCGGTTCTTGGCGTCTTGATGGTCAATGCGCTGGCCGCCTGTCAGCAGATCGTGGTGCCGGTGCAAACCGAATACCTGGCGCTGAAAGGGCTCGAGCGCATGGTGCAAACGCTGGAGCGGATGGGGCAAGCCGGTCGCCGGGTGCCGCCCTATCTGATCGTGCCGACCATGTTCGACCGTCGAACCAAGGCATCTTTATTGGCGTTGTCAGAGTTGGCACGCACCTATCCCGGCGCGTTGTGGCACTCGGTGATCCCGGTCGATACCCGATTACGTGACGCCAGTCTCGCCCATTTACCGGCGCCGCAGTTTGCGGGTGATTGCCGCGGGGTGAGCGCATACAATGAGCTTTTGAATGCACTGTTAGAACGAGGCCAGGCCAATGTCCCGCGACGCGCAGCAAGCGGTCGATGATTATTTTGATGTGTTGCTGACGGCGCCAGAGGCGCCGACACTGCACCAGGCTCGAGTCGGCGCCTTGCTGGAAAAGGCGCGACAACAGCAAGCCGACGGCTGGGCGCCGCAGGCGGCGGAAACCGACGGTTTCCCTGCGAGTGCACCGGTGGTGGTTGAGATGGCACAGCCAGCGCCTGAGCAGCCCTTGGCACCGAGCGTCGAGTCGGCACCGGCACTGCGCCCGGTGGCGGAGGATTGGCGGGCACAACTCGACAGCGAGTTTCCCTGCCTTTACTTTAAGGTGGCTGGGCTCACGCTGGCGGTGCCACTGCAACTGCTCGGCGGCATTAAGCGGGTGGCGAGCCGCAGCAAGCTGCCAGGGCAACCTAGCTGGATGCTGGGTGTTCAGACGGAGCGGGATGAGCGTTACTATGTGGTCGACAGTGCCCGTTGGTTGATGCCCGATCGGTCCGCGGCCGAGACGCCGGATTATCAGTATTTGGTGCAACTGGGCGACAGCCGCTGGACCTTGGCCTGTGAGGCTCTGGTCAATGCCGAGCCTTTGTCCAAGGATGAGGTCAATTGGCGCAAACCGGAAGATAAGCGACGCTATCTGGCCGGGGTGGTGCGCAAGCGTATGTGCGTGGTTCTGGATGTACCAGAGCTGGTTGACCTGTTGGATGCGGGTTTAGATATTAACTTGAAGGAGTCCTAAGCGGATGGCCATGCAACAAACGAATGCCGTTGAGGCGCTGGATAAAAATGATGAAGTGCTGCAGTGGGTAACCTTCCAACTGGAAAATGAAACCTACGGCATCAATGTGATGCAGGTGCGGGAAGTGCTGCGTTACAGCGACATTGCGCCGGTCCCTGGGGCACCTCAATACGTGCTGGGGATCATCAACCTGCGCGGCAACGTAGTGACGGTGATCGACACGCGTGCTCGGTTTGGTTTGTGTGACGCTGAGGTCACCGATAACACCCGTATCGTGATCATCGAAGCGGAAGATCAGGTGGTGGGGATCTTGGTCGACAGCGTGGCCGAGGTGGTGTACCTCAAGAGCTCCGAGATCGACACCGCGCCGAACGTGGGCAATGAAGAGAGCGCCAAGTTCATTCAGGGCGTGTGCCATCGCGATGATAAGCTGCTGATTTTGGTCGATCTGGAAAAGCTGCTCAGTGGTGAAGAGTGGATGGAGTTAGCCGCCCTGTGATGGATTGGATCCTGCCATTAGCCTTGGTGGCCGTTGGTCTGACGGTATTGCTGTCGGTCCTGTTGTGGTGGAGCCATCGTCGCTTTGCCCAGTTGGAGCGCAAGTGTGATGCCCTCAAGCTGCTGCAGAAGGCGGCACAGAGCACCAATGACCATCTGCAGCGGGAGATGGCAGAGATCCGAACCGGTGCCCTCGGCGTGGGTCGTCGGGTGAAGGAGCTCGAGCAGGAGCTTGAGTTACTGAGCGCCCGCCAGGACGAGGTAAAGCAAAACGATCCGGAGGCCCGGCTGTACAATCGGGCGATGAAGATGGTGGAGCTGGGGGCCGATGTCGAGGAGATCATGCGTGAGTGTGAGCTGCCCCGGGCGGAAGCGCAGTTGCTGGTGACTCTGCATCGACGGAGCCAGTAGCCAGAGGAAGCCCTGCACTGTTTACAAACCGAAGCATATGCTTCGGTTTTGTTGTTTTTGGGCTCTGTGACTTTCTATGATTGGTGATCTTTAGCCTCTCTTTCAGTAGGGTTTCATCAAAAAGAAATAAGGGTTTTGATGTGATCAGACTTTGGCATTTTGTCGTATGGTTGCTGCTTGTTGCTATGCCAAGCAGTGGCCAAGAGCCGGAGACTCCGGCTCCCAGCCCCCTGCCTGTTGAAGCCTTTGCTTCTTTGCCCTTGGTGAGCAGTGTCCAGCTCTCCCCCGACGGTCGCTATCTGTCTTTCCTAAAGGGAGAGCAGGGTTTTGAAGTTCTTATGGTGATCGATCTGAACACCGGACAAGGCGAAAGTCTCGCTTATGCCGATAACCTAAAGACAACCCTTGACTGGTATGCGTGGGCCAATGACGAAACCATATTGTTTGGTGTTGGTACGACTCGACATCAGCGTGGTGTGAAGTACTCGGTTACTCGGCTGCAGGTGATGACTCTGGGTAAGGATGACGAGCCGCGAAACGCCATCCGATTACGCAATATTCAGGGCAGTCAGTTGCCACAACTGGCTGATGGCGTCATTAGCTTGTTGCCGGATGAGCCCGATCACATCCTAATCAACCTGGCTTTAGATGTGGCCAATCATCCCAGTGTCTACAAACTGGACCTCAATTCCGGTCGGGTTCATCGCGTGTTGCGCGCCAAATCGGATATCTACACTTGGGTTGCTGATAGACAAGGCCGGATCCGCATTGGTTTGGGGCGCAGTGATACCGAGATGTTTGTTCGCTTGTATGACGAGGGGGGCGACAATTACCGCATACTTTGGGAGTACGAATTGTTCAATGCCCCAGAGATCGACGTGTTAGGTTTTGACCTCAATCCCAACATTCTCTATTTGCGGGCCGAACACGAAGGGCGCTACGCCGTGTTTCGTGCTGATGTGAGTCAGGCGGAGCCCGAGATGACGCTGTTCTACTCCCACCCGGACTACGACATCGACGGTGGCTTGGTTTATTCGCCCAAAACCGGCAAAGCGGTTGGGATCCGACATGGGATCGACGGAAACGGCATTGACTATTGGGATAGCGACTATCAAATGCTGCAGGCGTCCCTCGATGAAACCTTACCGGATCACCACAATCGGATTTTGGCTGAGACACGAGGTCTCCGCCGGTACATTCTGTTCTCTTCCTCGGAGTCCGATCCCGGCCACTACTATCTGGGCGATCGGACGACAAATGCCATTGATTACATTGGCAGTCGTTACCCACAGGTGAACCCAACCAATCACAGTGGTAAGGAAGCGGTCCGCTATCAGGCCCGTGATGGTCTTGAGCTCGATGCCATGTTGACCCGGCCGATGGTGCAAGCAGAGGATGGCGCTGTGCCCGCGGTGATCCTGCCCCACGGCGGCCCTGCTGGCAGCGACAAACTGTCGTTTGACTATTGGTCGGCGTTATTGGCCAATCAGGGCTATGTCGTGCTACAGCCCAACTTCCGTGGATCCAGCGGGCGTGGCTTTGCTTTTTCTAATGCGGCCATCGCCGGATGGGGGGCGGAGATGCAGGATGATCTGCAGGACGCGGCCCATTACTTGGTGGAACAGGGCTTAGCGGACCCCGAGCGGATCTGCATTGTTGGTGCCAGCTATGGGGGCTATGCGGCGCTGATGGCTGCGGTCAAGCATGGTGACACTTTTCGTTGTGCTGTCAGTTTTGCCGGAGTCAGCGATCTGGAGAAACTGGTCAGCGATGCACGTCACTTTTCGAATGAAAAGGTGGTGCGTAAACAGTTGGGTACCGATCGTAAGCGCAACCGGGCCAATTCACCGGTACGACATGCTAAGCAGATCGAGACGCCCATCCTACTCATTCATGGCAGTGATGATGATATCGTGCCCGTCGCCCATAGTCGGGATATGCACAAGGCGCTGCAGCGACAAAAGAAACCCGTACGCTACCTGGAGTTGGAGTACGGCGATCACCATTTGTGGCATGAACAGCATCGGCTTGAGACCATGCAGGCCATTGTTGATTTTCTCGATGAGCATCTGAAGAACTGACGTCTATATCGGTCACTCGGGCGGTATCGCACTGCGCCAGCCGGTTTTCCGGCTGGCGTTTTTTTATGGATCGCTCTGCAAGGAGGCGGAGTCGGATTGAGGCAATAAGCGTTGGCCCAGCCACTCGGCACCGCGCCGGACCGTCGGCAAGATCAGCACGCTAAACAGCAGCGCCACCGGCCAGCCAATGGAAAAGCTGCGGCGCCAGGCGGCAAAGAAGTGTTCGCAGAGGCCGAGGTTGAGCAGCGTCATCAGACCGGACATAAACAGACCCATAATGAGCGAGCTGAGGATGGCGGTCAGCCAAAATTGTGGATCTTTCATTGCGCCTCCGAGGCTTCCTGTTTCGAGCTATTCACCCTACACTGGCCCGTAAATGGAAAATATAGGGACATTTGCAACCGTGGATCCCACATTTGGAAACATGGACGATCTCCAGCTGTTTTGTCTGGTGGTCAGCGCCGGCTCGCAACTGAAAGCCGCCGAGCGATCGGGGATCCCGGTATCGACCTTATCGCGGCGTTTGGCGGCGCTGGAGCAACGACTGGATGTGCGATTATTGGAGCGGCAGGGACGTGAGCTGGTGGCGACGGCGACGGGAATGCAGTTTTATCAACGGCTGAGCGGCGAGCTGGCCCAGGTGCAGTTTCAGCTGACTCAGCTGATGGAAAACCGGCACAAGGTGGAGGGCCACCTCCGGCTGACGGTCCCCAGCACGCTTTACCAGATGCGCATTGCGTCGCTGCTGGAGCGCTTTTTGGCCGACTACCCGGACGTGACGGTGGAGCTGAGTTTGAGCCTGGAGGGCGCTACGCCAGAAACGGATCGGGATCTGGTGATAGGGTTTGAGCTCGGCCGCAGCTCCGAGTTGATTGCCCGTCCTTTCTTTCAGTCCGAAGTGGGCCTGTTCGCCAGCCCAAACTACCTGCGCGAGAAAGGCACGCCCACGAGCTTGGATGGCTTGATGACGCACGATTGGATCCGTCAGTTTGATGAGCGCCAGCAAGCGTTCACGCTGGATGGGGAAACTCAGCTGTTGTCGCTGAGCGGACGTTTGGTGGTGAACGATCTGCGCGCCAAGATCCGGGCCGCACAGGCGGATCTGGGATTGGTGCTGATCCCCTATCAGATGTTACCGGACGCGGGATTGGTCGAGGTAATGCCCGAGCTGCAGATCCCTCAGCGTCAGGCGTTTGTCATGTATCAGCAACGGGTTCACCAGCCCAAAGCGATGAGCTTGTTGATCGCACGTCTGCTCGACTGATCTGGTGCTCACGACTTCGCCGGGGCTTGGTCACATTTAGGACAATGGCAGGGCGGCAGACTAGGCGCTTGGCCGCTTTTCTGGCAAACTTGCCCGCTTTTGCTGACGGCACCCTCTGCCGACACCCCATATTGCTTCATCCGGTTGTGTGGACTTTTCCCGACCAATGACAGGCTACGGCCTGCATTTCAGTGCCTGTTCACTGAGTTTGATGTCGCCGTCAGCGCTTTTCATAAGGGGATAATATGCAAGTTACTCAAACGGCCAGCGCTCCGGCCGCGGGCGCGGCTGCGCCAAAAGAAGTGAATCACCCGTTTCTGTCGCTGATCATCATGGTTGTGGTGGCACTGGTAGCGACCTATTTGGTGCCTGCCGGTCAGTTCGAGCGCGTGGTGGTGGATGGCCGTACCTTGGTCGATCCCGCCAGCTTTGCCTTCATCGAGTCCAACCCTGCCGGCATCGCCGCCTTCTTCGAGTCCTTCTATAAGGGCTTTGTTCAGGCCTCTGGGATCATCGGCTTGGTGCTGTTCGTCGGCGGCGCGTTTGGCGTGCTTAAGTACATGGGCGTGCTCGATGCCGCCGTCTATGGTCTGACCGAAAAGACCGCGGGCAAGGGCCTGTGGGTGATCGCTCCGGTGGTGATGCTGGCCATCTATCTCAACACCACGTTCACCGGCATGCGTGAGCTGGATGTGATCTTCATTACCTTGATGATCCCCATCTGCATCAAGCTGGGCTATGACGCCATGACCGCACTGGGGATCGTCCTGCTCTCCTCTTGTGCCGGTTTCGCTGCCGCTCTGGCCAACCCGTTCTTTACCGGTATTGCCCATGACATCGCCGAGCTGCCGCTCTACTCCGGCATGTGGTATCGCGCCATTATCGGCATTTTCATGCTGCTGACCGGCATGGCCTACGTGCTGCGCTATGCGCAGAAGGTCAAGGCCGATCCCAGTCAAAGCCTAGTGGCCAACTCCGGCGTTACCTATGACGTGGCTGAGCAAGTCAAGGCGTTGAACAGCCGGGAAAAAGCGGCCGGCCTGACCTTCGTCGCCATCATGAGCTTTATGATCTACGGCACCCTGACCATGGGCTTTGGCTTTAATCAGATGTCCGGCTGTTTCTTTGCCGCGGCCTTTATCTCCGGCCTGGTCGGCGGTTTGAGCCTGAACAAGATCTGCGACTACTGGACCCGTGGCTGTAGCGATGTGCTGGTGGCGGCGCTGATCATCCTGTTCGCCCGTGCCATCATGACCATCATGGAAGACGCCATGGTGGTGGACACCATCATTCACTGGTTGTCGCAGTTTTTGATCGGCGGTAATGAGTTGATGTCTGCTGTGGCCATGTATGTGTCGCAGGCGATCATCAACCTGTTTATCCCATCGGGCTCTGGCCAAGCGGTGATCACCATGCCGATCATCGTACCGCTGGCGGACATGGGCGGCGTGACCCGTCAGGTGGCGGCGCTGGCCTCCCAGCTGGGAGACGGCATTTCCAACTACATCTACCCAACCAATGGCGGCCTGCTGGCGGTACTGGCCCTGGCCAAGATCCCCTACGGCACCTGGGTCAAGTTCTTCCTGCCGCTGTTTGCGCTGTGGACCGTGGTGGCGCTGGTGGCCGTGGTGATCGGTCAGATGATCGGCCTCGGCCCGTTCTAAGCGTCGGCTTCTGAGCAAAACGCCCCGGTGATCCTGCGATCGCCGGGGCGTTTTTTTGCTGGGGATCTTAGCGCTGGCTAGAGCGTAAGGTTTTTCTCCAAAAAGGCCACCAGGGCACTCATCGCCTGGACCCGGTGGGTCTGGTTTTCCAGCGCGGTGTCACTGGCTTCCAGTGTCACCAGCTCAACCGGTTGCTTGGCCCGGAGCAGCGCCTGATGCAGACGTTCGCTGTGCTCTATGGTGGCAATGCGATCGTCCGTGCCATGAACCAGCAGCTGAGGTTGGCTCAGCTTGTCGGCCAGGTTCACCGGCGAGTGGCTGCGATGGCGCGGCTTGCTGTGATCCAGATTGCGACGAACGATGTCGCCGTTGACAAAGGATTCACTTTGGCTGCGGAGCATGGGAATGTCGGTGATGGCGCCGAAGCTGGCGGTGCAGTGAACCCGATCCGGATACTGCGCGGCGGTCAGCAGGTTAAGCAGGGCGCTGTTGCCACGGCCGATCAGGCAGATCTGCTTGGGATCGGCGACGCCGGTCTCGATCAGGTAATCCATGATGTCGATCAGCTCATGCTGCAGTTGCTCTCCCCGCTCGCCCAGCAACCGGCCGGTGGTGTGGCTGCCGTCGCTGATCTGGAAGCTGAGATCCGGCTGATAGACCGCAAAGCCTCGGCTGGCCAGCAGCGCCGACCATTTGTCATAGCTGCCCGGCACGCTGCTGGCGGGGCCGTTAAAGGGCAACAGCAGGGTCGGCAGCGGCCGTTTGCCATCGTAGCCAATAGGCAGGGTGAGGTAGCCATCGAAGACGCGCCCTTCCAGCGTTTCAAACTGGGTGCGTTGATGGCCGGCAAAGTTGGCGTCGGTGACACCGGGCAACTCGCTGCCGATGTAGTCCAGGCTGCCTTTGCTGCGATCCCCTAGGTAATAATCCCCTGGGCTTATCCGAGTGCGTGACTTAAGAATGTACTTTTGCTGATCTGCGGAGAAGGCGATCAGGGCATTGTTGTCATCGGGCAGAGCCTTATCCAGTGCCCGCTGCAGGCTGAGGTACTCCTTGCTCCAGTAACGTGTACCGTGGACTCGATCCGGTGCGGAAAGACCGACGGCTTCGCCGGAGACCGGGGAGTACAGCAGGGAGCCATACAGGTTGTACTGGGGATCGCTTAACACCAAGGTGCGCTCCAGTGACTCGGAGGTCAGATCCACCTTAAACACGGCACGGCGCTTCTCGTGGGGGGCAGAGATGTACAGCTCGTTGGGATCGAGCCCGAAACCGAGAATGCTGAGGGAGCGTTTAAACTCCGGATCGTTATCCCATAGGGTTCGGTGGCCATCGCCGTCGATGTCATTGAGCCGATAATACTCCTGCTTTTTATTGCGGCCGTAGCCCAGACGGATGCGATGTTGACGGTCGGTCCACCAGCGATCATAGCCATCGCGCGCCGGCTGCAAGCGTTTCTCCCGGCCATTGTGGATATTGACCTGATAGATCGCCGGCAGGTTGGGGGTGTCCAGATCCAGCGCGAGAAGTACATGGTCCGGATCGTCCGGCAGAAAATCGATCACCCGATCGGTGAATTGCGGTGTGTGGACCAGGCCGATCTGACCGTGGGTGTCGCGCAGTCGCACCACGGGACGAGGACGACTGTCCTTGCCCAGCGTCATCTTTTGCAGGCGGCGGATGGCGTAGCGCGCATCATTGTCACGGCGGATGGTTTCCACGCTGAACAGCAGGGTGTCGTCGCTGGCCCAGTGATACCAATTGAGTTTGTTTTGCAGGTTATCGACGCGCAATACCCCTTGGGTCTCGCGGGCTTTGAGATCGGTCACCACCAGCACTTGATCGTCGCCATACAAGCGCAGTGCCGACAGATATTGGCCGCTGGGGGAGAGTTGCAGCTGGGAGTAATTGGGCAGAGAAACAAAATCGGCTACCGAGCTTTGCGCCATTAACGAGCACGGGAGCAGACAGCATAGGGCCATTCCGATGGCTCTTATTCGTCTGAACATTCAGGGGATCCTGTCTGAGTGGTTGTGCAAGAGAGCTTATCGAGTGAACGAGCAATGATATGACGACGGACGCACGAAGTTGGTTACCGGCAACACAATGCGGGTGCCCGGTTTGAGCGCCGTGGCGGCTGGTTGTAGGGTTGTGGTACGCATTTTCGTGACACCCGAGCCATTAATGCAATCGAGGCTGACTGCGGCCGAGGGTTGAGCCTGTGACCGGCTTAAGCTGGACCTTTGTCTACGGCCGGGAAAGCGCGATGAATTGGAAGTGGGTGAGTGGCATCGTGGTTGCCGGGGTCGCCGTTGTGATGCTGGGCCGGTTGGGTTTGGACACTGAGCAAGAGAGTCTAGTGATGGAGTGCCAGCGCGATCTCGCCGCCTTGCCCGATTTTCTGCTGGAAAATGATACCGGTGCGACAGATCACCTCCAGCAGAAAGGGCGTAAGCACTTTACCCATGCTATGACCCAGGCCCGCGCGGCGGCGGATCGAGTCTCGACCCGTTCGGAGTGCGATAAAGTGCTTAATCGCTATCTTCAGGCGTATCGCGGCACGCATTTGTGGTTGATGGCACTGCACGATGGCGGCCCGAGTTGGGAGGAAAGCTGGCAGGCGCAAACCACTTCGACGCCCACCATAGAGCCTTTGACCAAGGATACTCTGTTGCTGACTCTGCCCGGTTTTGCTCATGCTCAAGGTGAGGCGCTAGCGGCGTTGATGACCGAGAAAGAAACGACGCTGTCGGCTTACCCCAATTGGATAATCGATATTCGCAATAACGGTGGCGGTACGGACAGCAGTTTCCAGCCACTGCTGCCTTATCTGCTTAGTGATGAACTTTACTTACCCGGGATTGAGCTGCTATCAAGCTCAAACACTCTCGACGGCTATGGCGCAATGTGCGCGCGCTTTATGGATGATTTAGCCAGTTGCCAGCGGATGGTGGAACCACGCATCGCGGCACTGGCACAGACCCCGCATGGCCAGTACACCACAGCCGGTGAGGACAGCATGCGTACGTTTCGCGTGCCCGCAGCAGCGTCGCAGCCACAGCGGGTGGCGGTGTTGATCGATCAAGGCTGTGGTAGCTCTTGCGAAAGCTTTGCGTTGATGGCGCGACAGGGGTTTGCGGTCAAGTTGTTGGGGCGTCCTACCATCGGCGCGCTGGATTACTCCAATATGGTGCCCTGGATCTTGCCCTCGGAGCAGCGTGAGCTGTTTTACGCCAGTTCGCGCCGCATGGCATTACCGGAATATTCCGTCGATATTGCTGGTGTTGCCCCGGACATCTACTTGCCCAAGCCACAAGATCCCGAGCAGGAAATCGAACAGGTGCGGCGCTGGCTTGAGGGCGGCAGTTTGCAGCCGGTGATGGCAGACGCCGACTAGCGCCTTTGGCTTCGACTTGCGCGCTAGGGCGGCAAGTTCGATTAAAGCCCTCTTCGCCATCGGGTTGTCATTTGGCCGTGCTAAGTTGCGCGCATCGACCGATAAGGTGTGGATCAAAAGAAGGATGTACAGAGGTATGAATTGCACTCCATTGGCGGCGCTGGTTAGTGTCATGTTGTTAACTGCCTGCTCGCCGCAAGGTGCAGGGCATGGGGACGCTCCGGCACCGGCCGCGACCCAGATGAAAGCGCAATTCGACGCGCCGGCTACGCCAGTGACTGGCCAATTGGGGCTGGACGGACGCACTTTAGATGAGACCGATCCCTGGTATCAGCAGGGTCAGGATAAGGTGGCGCAGCTGCAGGCGCTGACCCCAATCACCGAGCGGGCACGCAATGTGGTGCTGTTTGTCGGCGATGGCATGTCGGTTACCACCATCACCGCCGCGCGGATCCTGGCGGGCCAGTTGCAGGGTGAGAACGGCGAAGGGCACATGCTCAGTTTCGACGAATTTCCCTACACCGCCATGGTGAAAACCTACAACACCGATGCCCAGGTGCCGGATTCGGCCGGGACCATGAGCGCCATCGTCACCGGGGTGAAGACCCGCGCCGGGGTCTTGAGTGTGTCCGAGCAAGTGGCGCGGCGCGACTGTGCCAGCTTTGGCGAGCACCGCTTGATGACCAACATGATGATGGCGGCCCAAGCCGGAATGGCCACCGGGGTGGTGACCAATACCCGGATCACCCATGCGACCCCGGCGGCCACTTACGCCTGGTCGCCGGATCGCAATTATGAGAGCGATGGCGACATCACCAATTGGGGTAAGCAGGTCGGCTGCGTCGATATTGCCACCCAGCTGGTCGAGTTTGATTATGGTCGCGGTCTCGATGTGGCCTTTGGCGGTGGTCGCCAGCAGTTTCTGCCGAAAGAGCAGGCGGATCCCATCTATCCGGGCGTGACCGGTAAGCGCAAGGATGGCCGCGACCTCACTCAAGTCTGGCAGCAGCGACATGCGGATTCTATCTACGTGGACAGTTTGCTTGCAATGGAGGCTTTGCCGGCGGATGGCAAGACCCAGGCATTGGGTCTGTTTGCGCCATCACATAACGCCTACCGGGTTGACCGCCTGGCCTCTGAGAGCGAACGCAGCATCCAACCCAGTTTGGAAGCGATGACCAGCAAAGCGCTGGAGTTGCTGCAGGCCCGTGATGCGCAGGACGGCCAGGGCTTCATGCTGGTGGTGGAGTCCGGCCGCATCGATCACGGCCACCATGCCGGTAACGCCCATCGTGCCCTGCATGAGGTGATTGAGCTGGACGAGGCGGTGGCCGCGGTGATGGCGGCGGTGGGGGAAGATACCCTGGTGCTGGTGACGGCGGATCACTCCCACACGCTGAGCATGGCGGGGTATTCGGCGATCGGAAATCCGATCTTAGGATTGGCTGGACGCCCGACCGAGGACGGCGGCCATGAGCCGATGCTTGATGGGGAGCAGCAGCCCTTTACCACTTTGGCGTACGCCAATGGACCGGGGGCCAACTACCCCACCGCCAGTTTGACTCAGGAGAGCGTAATGGCACCGGACTACCGGCAGCGCGCTGTGACGCCGATGGACAGTGAAACCCACGCCGGCGAAGATGTGATCTTGCATGCGGTGGGGCCGGGGGCGCAACTGGCCCGGGGCACACTGGAGCAGAACGTGATATTCCATATCATCGATCAGGCACTGGGCCTGTCCGAGCGCGTGGCGGCCATGCCTTAAACCGCGTCACCTCGGTGATCTCGACGAATTTAACCACCCCCGCCAATGCGGGGGTGGTTGCTATCTGGGTGATCCGCTCGCTGTGATAAGCAGTACAAGTCTTAGTTAATGCAACAAAACCCGACTCGAATGCAATTACGCTTTATTCTGCCGTGAACCGCTGCGTACACTGAACGTAAGGACGCAGTAGGGGCACACTATGATCCAGATCCAGTCGCTTCGCTTTACTCGCCAGGATGGCGATAGCCTCAGAACCATCTTCCATGACGTCGATCTGACGGTCAAGCAGGGCCAGCACTGTGCGCTGCTCGGCGACAGCGGCAGCGGCAAGACCACGTTGATGAATCTGTTGGCGGGACTGGAGCCCATTCAATCCGGCGCTATCCGCATTGGTGAGCATCAACTCGACCGGCTCAGCAGTGATGAGTTGGCCCGTTACCGGCGCGAGATCGGCATCGTGTTTCAGGGCTTCCAACTGCTGCCGGCACTGACGGTGCGGCACAATATCCTGTTGCCCCACAAACTCAAATTTGGCCACGACCGCACCGATGCGTTAGAGCCATTGGCCCAGGCGCTTGGCCTGACGCGCATGCTGGATAGAACGCCGGATCGCCTCTCCGGTGGCGAGCAGCAACGGGTCGCGGTATGTCGGGCGTTGATCCACCAGCCGAAATTGATCTTGGCCGATGAGCCCACCGGCAACCTGGATGAGGGCAACAGCCGGGAGGTGGTGCATCAGCTGCGCAGCTTGGCGCAAGCGCAGAATGCGACCTTGTTGATGGTGACCCACAGTCGGGAGCTGGCCGAGCAATTTCCCCACCGCATCTATCTGCGCGATCAGGGGCTGCATTGGCAGGCCGGCGTATGATCAAAGACTTTATCGCCCTGAGCCTGGGCGACATGCGCCGTCACCGCTGGCTCTATTTGTGGTTGGCACTGGGACTGACCCTCGCTGGCGCGCTGCTGACCGGGGTCGAGGCGCTCAATCGCGCCGCCAAGTCCAGCTTCACCCAGGCGGAGCAGGGCCTGGAAAACCATTACCCTTGGCGACTGCAGTCTTTGCTGTCCGGTCATCGCATTCATCAGGATCTTTACTTGGATCTGCGCCGGGCCGGCATCGCTGCGCGGCCGGTGATGCAGAAGATGGTGCGGTTAGCGGATGGCAGTGTGGTTCGCCTGCGCGGGGTCGAGCTGCCACCGGGCTATCTGCGTGGCGAGTCGGGCTGGCGCACCATCGTCGATATGCAGGTGGCGGCGCAACGGGGCTGGCTGGCCGGGCAGACGCTGTTGAGTGACAGCGGCGCGCCATTACCTCAACTGGCCTTGCAAAGTGACGTCGGGCCCTGGTTGTTGTTGGACATCTCGCAAGCGGCAGCGCTGGCGAAGACCGGCCCTTGGCTCAGTTACCTTGAGCTGCCGACCCTGACGGACAGCGAGCTGGCGTGGGTTAAGCGGCGGATCGACAAGGAGATCGAGTCCGGGCTGGTGCTGCGGGAAATGACTCAGGCCGGGGACAATAACCTGCTGGAAGCATTCAGTTTGAACCTGACGGCGCTGTCGACCTTGAGTTTCCTAGTGGGCTTGCTGCTGGCGTTTCATGCCTTAGAGCGCTTGGTGCAGCATCGTCTGCACAGCTTAAAGATCCTCCATCAGCTGGGGTTTACTCGGCGCCAGTGGTTATCGGCCTTGGCAATGGAGTTGGGCCTGTGGTCTGCGCTGGCGGCCTTGCTCGGCAGCTTGCTCGGGATCTGGCTGGCCCGCTTTCTTGGCCCCGGTGTGTCCGACACCCTGGTGTCCCTGTATGAGATGGAGAAACCGCTGCAGTTGGCGTGGAACTGGGGCCATGCACTGTTCTGCTTTATTGTGCTGTTTGGCGCGCTGATGCTGATGATCGTCTATCTGCTGCGCGCCGCGGGGGCCGGGCGTCGCTGGCATTGGGGCGCGATCGCGGTGTTGTTGGCGCTTGGCGCTTGGTTGAATTGGCAGGCGCAGGATCAAAACGGCGCGTTGGCACTGGTGGCCTGTACCGTTTTGCTGACCGTGTTGGTCCTACCGAAATTACTAAATCTAGGCGCCGCTTTGCTCGGCCGTTTGGCGCCCTATGCCAACGCGCCCCTAGCCTGGTCGCTGTGGGATCTGCGCGGTGCCAGTCATCGCTTGGTGATCCCCATCGTGGCGATCACGCTGGCACTGTCCTCGGCCATCTCCACCCGCATTTTGGTGGGCTCGTTTGAGCAGGCGCTGGGGGAGTATTTGGACACCCGGCTGCATGCCGACATCTACCTGTATGCGGATGATGCCACCTTGCGCCAGTTGAAACCTAGGCTGGAGGCGATGCCTGAGGTGGCGCGATTGCAGCAGCGCAGTCAGCGCGATGGACGGTTTGGACAAGGCGCGGTCAACCTGATGGGGTATAACGGCACCGGACAGCCATGGCGGTTCTTGACCTTTACCCAAATCGAGCCCGATTGGTGGCAGGCGCTGGCGGACGGCAGTGGCTGTCTGGCCAATGAGCCGATGGCGATGCGTCATCGCTTGTCTTTGGGGCAGGCCATGACGCTGCACAGCGGTGAGCGCATGATGGTCTGTCGGTTGGTTGGGATCTACTACGACTACGGTAACCCGGGCGACGAAGTCACGGTGTGGATGCGAAGCTTGGCTCAGGCGTTTGGCAGTGCACCGGCGGACGGCTACTCGCTGATCTTGCATGAGGGGATCGATCTGTCCGCCACGCTTCGCCAGTTGCAACAAGAGCTAGGCTTGCCGCAAGCCAGCCTGCTCGCGCAACGGACCTTGCGCGAGCAGGCCAATGGCTTGTTTCGCAGGACGTTTGTCATTACTGATGCGCTAGCCTGGCTGACACTTGTGGTGGCGATGATCTCCTGGTTCGCCTCGCTGGCGGCGCAACAGCGCAGTTGGGAGCGGCAGCAGGCGGTGGTGTCCTCCTTGGGCATGGTGCGGGCGCAGATCACCCAGGCCCGACTGCTGCAGTTGGTGTGTCAGATGGGGCTGGTGGCGTTGATCGCCACAGGCTCAGGCGTGCTGCTGGGCTGGCAGTTGGTGAGTAAGGTCAATCCCTTGGCCTTTGGTTGGAGCATGCCAGTGCAACTGGGCAGTGGCCAGTGGCTGTCCGGTTTGGTGATGGCTTGTGGCTTGCTCATTTTGGTGGCGACCGGCCCTATTTGGTGGCAGTCCCGACGCAGCGTGGCAGCCGAGCTGACGCGGGAGGAGGCATGATGAACTGGCGTACCTTGCAATGGGTGGGGTTGGCGCTGTTAGTGGGGACAATACTGATGGCCTGTCAGCCTAAGTCTGAGCATACGGTGGGCCCGATGGGCGAAGCGAGGGGCAAGGCGGTGCGGCCGGGCACGCCGTTGCAGTTTCCTCAAGATCATGGCGCACACAATGACTATGGCATCGAGTGGTGGTACATCACCGCCAATCTGTTTGATGAGCAAGGCCGTCAGCATGGCGTGCAGTGGACCCTGTTTCGTTTTGCCGGTGAGCCGGTGAACGATGAGGCGACCAATGCTGCGGTGGATGCGGTGGCGAATGCAGCCGCGAGTGATTGGTGGCAGGGGCAGTGGTATATGGGTCACCTCGGTTGGTCGCCGCCGCCGGGGTTGGGCAAACACCGCGCCTGGGAGCGTTGGGGCCGAGGTGGCAACAATGAGCCGCAAACTGCGCAAGCCGGGGTGCGGGCGGCGCCGTTCAGTGCCTGGTTGGATAATTGGCTGCTGCAAAGCCGAGACACCGAATTTTTGCCACTGAACCTGGTGGCTCAGCAGGATGAATTTGCCATGGCGCTGGTGCTCGATGACAGCCCATTGGTGCGCCATGGTGAGGACGGCTACAGTCAGAAAAGTGCCGACGGCTCTCTGGCCTCCTTCTACTACAGCTACCCCTTGCTGAAGGTGTCCGGCCATCTTAAAAGTGACGACGGCTGGTTTCCGGTTACCGGTACGGCATGGCTGGATCGGGAGTGGTCATCCAAGTTTCTGGATCCGCGCTTTGCCGGTTGGGACTGGCTTAGTGCCCAGTTGGACAGCGGTGAGGCGTTGATGACGTTTTGCATGCGGCCCGAGCAGGGCGCGGATCCGTCGCTGCGAAACTGCGCCGGATCCATTGTCACGCCAGACGGTGCCCTGCACCCGCTGGATCATCACCAGATCGACTGGCGCGCCACGGCCTGGTCCGAACTGGATGACGGCCGCTATCCGGTGGCTTGGCAGGTGGGGATCGATGCACCACAGGTACTCGCAAACCCCTGGCAACTGGAGGTGGAAACCCTGTCGAGTGATCAGCGCAACCAACTGGCATTTCCCTACTGGGAGGGACCGGTTCGGATCCTCGATGGTGAAAGTGGCAGCCAGCGAGGGGTGGGCTTTATCGAGATGACGGGCTACAGTCGGCACTAACGGGCGCTTCTCGCGCAGGCTGAAATGCGTAAGGCAAGGCCATGCGCCTTGCCGTATCCCAGCTAATATTGACACCACTCGGACCGCCGCGGTGTTTTGGGTGCCTATTTGGCGCGCTGGCAGACAAGGCTTTTGACGATAAGGGCAATGAACTTCATTGGGCTAATGTGTTTTTGGGGGACGACGGAAAAGCGTGAAAAGTGCTGTATAGATGAGCGATACCGGCGTTTTTATTGGCAATTTGCGCCGTCAATTTGGCACTTTGGCGACAAGAAAATGGCATGACGAATCCGGCTCACATTCCCACAGGAAAAGAGCTGAGATCCCTTTGTTTTGACGGTAGTTTGGTCGCCTTTCAGGCGCACTGGGTCGCCCATTCACCGTTAATTATGAGAGTCGCCATGACCGCCGCTAAATTGAAATTTGCCATCGATGATGGTTCCACCAATGTGAAGATCAGCTGGATCGACAATGGTGAGCTGAAGAGTCTGATCTCCGCCAACTCCTTCCGTAAGGATTGGAAGAGCGCCGCACTGCTGTCGGACAAACGGGTCTTCAACTACGCGATCGGCGCGACCAAATACACCTATGACGCGACTTCCGACAAAGCCTTGTCGACCACACATGTCGAGTATCAGTACGACGATTTGAATCTGCTGGCGGTGCATCATGCGCTGCTCAAAACCGGCATCGAGCCGTGTCCGGTGTCCATCGTGGTGACCCTGCCGATCACCGAGTATTACAACGCCGATGATTGCCAGCGCAACGAAGCCAATATTGCCCGTAAGAAAGCCAACCTGATGCGTGATATCAGCCTCAATAGGGGCCAGCTGTTTCAGATCGTCGATGTGGAAGTGATGCCGGAGAGTCTGCCGGCGGTACTGACCACCTTGGTGGATTCCGGCGTGAGCGAGTTCACCAAATCTCTGGTGATCGACTTGGGTGGCACCACCCTGGATATGGGCGTGGTGGTCGGCGAGTTCGACGAGGTTTCGGCGGTGTACGGCAATGCCGATATCGGCGTATGCATGGTGACCGACGCGGCGCGCAAGGCGATGGCGGCGGCGGACAGCGACGCCAGCTACCTGGTGGCCTCCGAGCTGGTGAAACGCCGCCAGGATCGTGACTTTGTTTCTGAGGTGGTCAACGACGAGTCCAAGATCGACTGGGTGCTGCAGAAGATCGAAGAGAAGATCCAGGAGCTGGGCGCGGCGGTGGCCTATGAAGCCAAGATCTTCGCCCGCAACCCAAACCGGGTGTATCTGGTGGGCGGCGGTGCGCCGCTGATCGCCGATGCGGTGCGCGAAGCGTACGCGACCCTGGGCGACAAGGTGATGCTGGTGTCACAAGCGCAATCGGCGTTGGCGCGGGAGATCTGCTGCTACCACGCTGAAGACGCGGACGCAGCCTGATGCGGATCAGCGCCAGTTTCCACGTCGAGCCGGAGCATAAGGCGACGGATCTGCACACGGTGACCACCCTTAAGGCGTGGCAGCAGGGCCTGCGTCAGCGCTACAACGACGCCGATCAACTGAAAACGGCTCAATCGAACTTCCACCGCGAGATCTATTTGGCGGGGTTGTACCTCAATCAGCTGTCGGGCGATCTGCCCCGTCAGCTGGCGGATTGCTTCAGTGCCGATAAGGTCAAAGGGGAAACCCTGCTGCACCTGCTGGCTGCCAATGGGGTGCACAGTGGTGCGTCGACGGAGCCGGTGTCGGCACTCTTGTGTGATCGTCAGTGGCAGCAGTTGAAAGCCATGTTGGCGATGACGCCAGAGCCAGCAGCGGCCGCTGAGCTCGACACAAGTGCGATCGCTGAGCAGGTGCTGGCGGGATTGCCAACAATGCTAACGACGCCCGCGGAGCCGGTTGCGGCACTGGATAGCGCCGATATTGCTGAGATGGTGATTGCGGCGCTGCCCACGCCGGAAGCCCCGGCACCGCTGGAACTGGATATGGATCTGCTCTGTGCTCAATTCGGTACCCAGTTGATCGAACAGCTCAGTGAGATCCAATCCAGTGCGCCGCAGTTTGAGTCGAAGGCCGATCCGCACGCGTTAGCGACGACGGTGGCGCAGCAGCTCAGCGCCCAGTCCGAGGCGCACGGCTCCGAATTGCTGCAAAGCCAGAGTGCGCTGCAGGATGAGATCCGTGAGTTACGACGGCAGCTGGTGAAACAGACCAAGCTGATCGAGCAGCTATCGTCGGCGGACACGATCACCTCGGCGGCGGGTAAGAGCAGTGATCTGGATGCCAAGCTGGCCAGTGCCGCAAAAGTGAAGAAGAAGGGCGTCTGGTAACCGCACGGTAAGAGGAGTGACACCTCACTCGCTCGCAATGAAGCCCATAAAAGGCCCTGATGATCCAGGGCCTTTGTTGTATTCGGCGTCACTCTTTCGGCAATAAGGTGCCGTCTGAAATCATGCTGGTATACATCTGATGTAATGCCTCGGTGCCCTCGATCTGTTCGATGTAGTGCGCTACATCCTGACGGATGGCATCGGCAAAGAAGGCGCCCACAAACATCCCTTGATCCCAGGCGATAAGCTTGCTGGACATCTCGCCTTGCGCGTTGATGGCACCATACCAGCCAGCCACGCTGGTGATCTGCGGGTATTGGTCTTTCAGGCCCATCAGGTGGGTTAATGCCCGATCCGGTTCAACCATAAAGGAGAGGCCACTCGCATGCGGCGTGCCGACCGTATCTTGGCTGCTATTCGCAGGATTGCGCATATAGGCCTCGGAGACCACATCGAGCCCATATGAGTCATATCCGTCCTCAACGGTTGGGGCAGAGCTCAGCAGCGGGATACGATGCTGTTCGGCAAACTCATATTGCGCTTGTGAGAAATCAATCCACATCTGGAAATCGGGCATGAGGCTGGCTTCGTCAAACCAAAGTTGTGGCGCGAGCCCCTGAAAGATGCCGCCATTCCAGGCCAAAGCTGGCTCTGTGGTTTGACCTTGTGCGTTTAGGTACTCGGTGGTGAACAACTTCATGTTGGTGAAGGCATCGATAGGAACGGCCTCATCCCCCATACCCTGTGTGAGTAGGGCTGCCCAGATCGGTGCAGTGCGACTCTCATTGGTTTTGCGGTCAATATGATAGTTTTGAAAGCCGGGAGCTTGATCCGGATCGTCTGTGTTATAGCGATAAGCCGCGCGGAGCATCCCCTTGTCGGGATCGTAGAAACGACTCCAGCCGGTGCGTTGTCGTTGCAGCAGAGCGTGAGAACGCTGAGACAGCTCGGCCAACACAGGATCTGAGTGCTGCCAGAAGGCACCAGCGAGGCTGGCCAGAGAAGAGGCCAGGTTGCCGTTGTCGACGGCGGAAACTATGCCACCATTGGATGTGGTCGTCAGCACCCCATTTTCAAATCGGTATAACCAGTGGAATAGGCCATCGAGATGGGGCGCTTGCTCCAGTTGGCGGAGTACCTGCGCCATCTTTTCAGCGGCTGTGGGTGAGCCAGCTCGCTGAACCTCAACAAGCACATTCAGATAAAGGCCGATGGCGGAGATGTTGGTGTAATTGGCTTTGCCGTAGGGGATGTTGTTGTGGTCCACCTTGAGGTTTTCGTGGGGAATGCCGGTGCCGACTTCAATGCCGATGTCGTGTCGGAAGTAGTCCAGATTTGCCTGCAATTCGGCAGCAAAGCATTTTGGGTAATAGTGATCGGCGATCACCATTGCGTCAGGATCTTGGCTCCAATCATGGCTGCTGCGTAACACCTGACGCTGCAACCTATGCTCTAACCCTGCATAGTGGGCGCTGAGTTCAACCTCACCGGTGCCGATGACCCAAAGCTGCTCTTGCTGGAAATACGCGATATCAAGGTTAGAGCTGTGGTAGGTCACACCGTCTGTGAGCTGGGTTTGGCTGCCATCACTGAGGTGTGCGGTGACCATAACCTGCTCACGGGTGTGCCAGATCAAGGGATCCGCCACGGACAGTTCAATGTGGTCGACGGTTGGTGTGGTTTCGCTGTCACTACAGCCACTGATCAGCGAGAGTAGGCTGAGCAGCCAGATTCTTTTTCTCATGGTGTATTGGTTTCATCGAGGTTGGATTGTCGGGTTGCTGGGGCCGTTGCGGAGCAGTAAGCCTCACAGTTTTGCAGCGGTGTGGCAGAGCAGTGCGACGGCAACAGCGTGGTTCTGAAATGGTGAGAATTTTCAGCAAATCGGCTGAATGTAGGTGGCAATGATGATACATCACCCAGAAGCGAATCCTCCTTTGTTACCAGATAATTCGCCAAGCCTTTGGTACTGGAACTTTTGTATTATCTGCGCGATGTCCAACCCCATCAGTTAAATTGCGGATGCCGTTGATCGGCACTCGAGGGGGGATTTGGATATGCAGCACAAGTTGTTGTAAATAAACGTCAAGACTCTGGTTCCCAGTCCATTTTTGTCACAAAAATGAGCCGACTATTGGCACGAATACTGTGTGTCTGCCATTGAAGTGACAATGATCTCCTTGTTGCCCTCATTCCGTTTGATGTCTGCGCGGTGGCAGTGCCATTAAAAACAACAAAGCGACCGTTCCCTGAGTGCTCAGCACCGGGTCGCGATATAGGAAATTCGATGAAAAAGTTGCCTCTGGTGCCGGCCCTGTTGCCTGCCCTCATCGCGGCCAATCTGGCCGTGGCTCCAGCCATTGCCGCGGATAGCCCACGTCAGTTTGAACCTTCCCACGAATCCCTCAATGCCCAGTACCAGGATCCCCAGTGGCTGATGGACGCCAAGTTCGGGATCTATACCCACTGGGGCGTGGTAACCCACGCCATTCAGGATGCTGAGCGCCCGATGGGCTGGTATGGCCGCCATATGTATGAAGATGGCCACTACATCCAGAAACACCACAAGAAGCACTGGGGTGATCCGGCCGAGGTGGGCTACAAGGATCTGATCGAAGGCTTTACCGCCGACAACTTCGATGCCAAGCAGTGGGCCGAGCTGTTTGCTGCCGCGGGGGCCAAGTTTGCCGGACCGGTAGCAGTGCACCACGACAACTTCCTGCTGTGGGACTCCGAGATCTCCCCCTACAACAGCGTAGAGATGGGCCCGAAACGCGATATCGCCGGTGAGTTGGCTGAGGCCATCAAAGGCGAAGAGATGTACTTCTTCTCCTCCTTCCACCACGGCTTTGCCCCGCGTTTCTTCGAGTTTGCCCATAACTACGATGGTGCCGATGCACCGGATCTGTACGGCGAGTTCGTCGAGCCGGTACGTCGTGGCACCCCGGAGTTTCGCTGGATCTCCCGTGCCAACCAGGAGATCTTCCTGGCCAAGGTGGATGAGTACACCGCCAAGTACCAGCCGGACATGATTTACTTCGATTTCGGCCTGGGCTGGCACGACTGGGATATCCAGCACCAGATGTACGCCAACTACTACAACGAAGCCCTGGGTTACGGCCAAAGTCAGCCTACCGTGGCGCAGAAGAAGCACGAAGGGCATCAGCTGCCTTACTCCATGTTGGACTTAGAGCGCGGCCGCCTGAGCTTTATGTCCGAGTTCCCTTGGCTGACCGACACCTCCACCGGCGCCTGGTTTAACCACAAGAACCCGCACCTGGAGAAGTCGTCCGATCTGGTGAACTACCTGGTGGACGTGGTCTCCAAGAACGGGATCATGGTACTGAACGTTGGGCCGGATCATACCGGTGCCATCCCTGCCGAGCAGGTGACCATTCTTGAAGATATCGGCGCCTGGCTTGAGATCAACGGCGAAGGCATTTACGACACCCGCCCTTGGCTGACCTATGGTGAGGGCCTGTCCGCCAACGATCGCGGTCACTACGCAGCCAAGGATTCCAAGGCCCACGCGCCGACCGTGTACCGTCCGGAAGACATCCGCTACACCCAATCCAAAGATGGCAAGACCATTTACGCCTTTGCCATGGGCTGGGAGCCGGGCCAGGACATCGAGCTGAAGGCCACCGCCGTCGACAAGAAGCGCTGGCGTGCCAAAGCTGAGTTGCTGGGCTTAAGCGAAGGGAATGGCGAAGTGAGCACCCGCATCAACGATGCCGGTAACCTGGTGCTGGAGACCGCCGAGCTGAACGTCGATGCCATCGGTCCTGTGTACGGCTTTAAGCTGACCGGTTTCGATCTGTCCTGGCATGAGCACGGCCATCACTATCTGCCGACCACCCAGACCCTGACGTTGGAAGCCCGTGACGGTGAGACCCACCTGCTGAGCAGCAATGTCCGCATTCGTCACACCGAGCGCCACTACAATCTGGTGCTGGATATGCCGGCTCACGAAGGTGGCGTGGTGCAACTGCACATGCTCAAAGGTGACAAGAGCTTCGATCGCGGCTTCCGCGTGACCCTGCCAGCTCAAAGCCAGCCGGGGCCGCAGGAGTTCGGTCATATGCTGTTGAACGACAAGGGCCGCTACACCCTGACCGTGCAGTCGCTGATCGACGGGGTGGATCTGGCGGACGGCACCCAAGCCAGTTTGGTGATCGATCGCGCCGATAGCACCCAGAAGATGGGTCAGCACGTCGACTGAGCCCCCGTATTTTTCCTCTCATTAGCGCACCGGCCCAGGCCGGTGCGCTTTGCTATTTGGATGGACAACATGAAAACGTCGCTCTCTGTTATCACGCTCTCTTTGCTCAGTGCCTCTGCGCTGGCGGGCACCACCTTGATCAACCCGATGGACGTCGAGTATCAGTACGGCGAACGGATCTCCGAAAAGCGCCAGTTCATCAAGGCCCCGGGCCTGGTGACCCGGCAAAGCGCCGATCCCGTGGTGATCAAGCACGAGGTGGATGGCGAGTTTCAGGGTTACTTTAAGTTCGCCAGTCAGGGCCGCGGCTACTGGATGTCGATGGATCTGATCCACTGGGATCACATCACTCCTGCCGGCCCTTGGGCGGTGAGTTATTTCACCCCGGGCCAGGAAAAGGACGCGGGCACCACCATCATCGATCCCGACACCGGTCTGGAGTGGAAGGACATGATCGCCCCGGCGGCGCTGGCCAAAGACGGTCAGGTGTACCTGATGGCCTCCCACCGAAATGGCGGCAAGACCGAGTTGCTGGTGTCGGATGACCCTGCCTCTGGGATGTGGGAGTTTGCCTCGGAAGATTTGGGCTTCCCGGTGGTGGGCGACACCAACTTGTGGGATCCGGCGCTCTACCATGAGGACGATCAGTGGTACGTCTACTGGGGCAGCTCCAACCTGCACCCGCTGTGGGGCACCAAGATCAACCAACATCGCCAGCGCGGCCTCGAGCTGAATCGTTTCGCCAAACCGGTGATCACGGCCCATCCGGACGTGCATGGCTGGGAACGGATGGGCTTTGACCACGTCCACGACAACCGCGCCCCTTACATCGAAGGGCCGGAGATGTATAAGCGTGGCGATACCTACTACCTGACCTACGCCGGTCCCGGCACCGATGGCAACGTCTACGGCGATGGCGTCTACACTGCTAAATCGCCGCTGGGGCCGTTTGAGTATCAGGCCCACAACCCGGTGTCCTACAAGCCCGGCGGCTATGTCCATGGCGCAGGCCACGGCAACACCTTCGAGGATGCCCATGGCAACCTGTGGCGCTCCGGCTCCAACTGGTTCGGAGTGAACTGGGTGTTTGAGCGGCGCAACGTGCTGCTGCCTTCGGCCATCGACAAGGATGGCGTGATGTACTCCACCGCCCGCTTTATCGACTTCCCGTTCCATGCGCCGACCGGTAAATACCAGGATCCCAACGAGCTGTTCAGCGGCTGGATGCTGCTCTCCTACAACAAGCCGGCCAGCGCCAGCTCGACGTTGGCACCACAGAACGATCGAAGCTTCGACGCCGCCTTCGTCACCGACGAGAACCCACGCAACTTCTGGGTCGCTGCCGACAACAATGACAGCCAGTTTGTCACTGTCGATCTGCAGGGCGAGAAGACGGTGCGCGCCATCCAACTGAACTACGCCGATTATCTGGTGCAGGGCGAAGCGTATCGCGCGCCGCTGCCTGGCTCCGGCGTCAGCCGCGATGCTTATGACGCGCAGCTCTATACCCACTATCGCCTGTCGGTGTCCACCGATGGCGAGTCCTGGACCGAGGTGGCCAACAACCTGGACACCCAGGAAAACCGAGCCAACGTCTATGTCGAGTTGGACGAGCCGGTATCGGCCCGCTATGTGCGTTTCGATAACGTCCATGTCGGGGTGAAGCATCTGGCCGTCAACGGCCTGCGGGTGTTTGGCAATGCACCGGGTAAGGCACCGAAACCACCGAAAGGGTTGACCGTAGAGCGTCTGGACGATCGCCGCAGCGCCCTGGTGTCCTGGACGCCGTCCGAGGCGAAGCAGTCCACCGTGGGTTACAACATCCGCTTTGGTGTGGCCAAGGACAAGCTGTACCACACCTACCAGATCTGGCACGACGAATTTGCCGGTGAGCTGGCGGGGCAAAAGGAGATCCGATCGCTGGATCTGCACAATGGCTACTGCTTCGCCATCGAAGCCTTCAACGAAACCGGCGTGTCCAAGTTGGGCAAGGTGCGTTGCGTCGATTAACCCGGATCAGGCTGAGGTCGTGATCAAAATCAGAGCAACAACAAAGGAAAGGATCATCATGGAACGTGTTTTTTCCCGCCGTGTATTGAGCAGCCTGGCGCTGCTGTTGGCGCCGGCGCTGGCTGCGGCGGACAGTGGTAAGCCAGTTTATGAGGCGAACATCGCCTCACTGAGTCACTATCAGGCACCGGAGTGGTATCAGGATGCTAAGTTTGGGATCTGGGCCCACTGGGGGCCCTACTCAGTACCGGCGTTTGGTGGCCGTCATGCGGCGGAGTGGTACCCCCGCCATATGTACGACACCAGCGACAGTGCCGGGCACCATTCGCACCACAAGGCCACTTACGGCTCGCCAAGCGAGTTCGGCTACAAGGATTTTATCCCGCTGTTTACCGCCGAGAGGTTCGATGCCGATCACTGGATCGATCTGGCAGAGGCTGCCGGGGCCCAATTTTACTCGGTAGTGGCTCTGCACCATGACGGCTTCTCCATGTACGACAGTGATCACACCCAGTGGAACTCGGTCGAGATGGGGCCGAAACGGGACATCGTCGATGAACTGTTCACCGCGGCGCGGGCGCGCGGTATGAAGGTGGGGGTGACCAACCACTTCGCCCATAACCTGGATTACTACGAGCATCTGTTTGAGTACGGCGGTGACTGGGCGCCGGAATATCAAGATCTGTACAGCCACGGCGGAGAGCCGGACGAGTGGTACATGAACCGTTGGTGGAACCGCACGGCGGAGTTGGTGGATAAATATCAGCCGGATCTCTACTACTTCGACTGGGGCTGGAACCGGCCGAGCATGCTTGAGGCGTTTGAGGGGCAGCGGGAACGCTTCCTGGCCTATTACTACAATGCGGCGATCGCTCAGGGTAAGGGCGAATTTGGCGATCCCAATGTAGTGATGAACTTCAAGGGGCGCACTTTGCCCCGTAGCGTGGCCATTCAGGATGTGGAACGGGGGGGACGCAACCAAGTCAGCGATCATGTCTGGCAGGCTGACACCTCCATCAGTAAGCACTCCTGGAGCTACTCCGAGGTGGATGACTACTGGTCCACCACCGAGATGCTCCACACCCTGATCGATGTCGTGAGTAAGAACGGCGTCATGATGCTCAACTTCGGACCCCGTGCCGATGGAACGGTGCCGGACGAGTACGGCACTGTGCTCAGGGAGATGGGACAGTGGTTGGCCATGAATGGGGAGGCGATCTATGAGACCCGACCCTATCAGATCCACGGGGAAGGGCCGACCGTCCGCACGGCGAAAAACCGCCTTCAGCTCAAGCGTCACGGGTACAACTACGGTGCCGAAGACATCCGCTTTACCCGCAATAAGGCCAACGACACCTTGTACGTCACTGCCTTGGCGATGGCCGAGGCGGGGCAGGTCCGGGTGACGAGCCTCAATGCGGCGGCTTTTGATATGGCGGGGATCGCATCGGTGCGCACGCTGGATGGCCAGGCTATCAGTTGGCGCCAGGAGCAGGACGCCTTGATCCTGACTTGGCCGCAAGGGATGGCCGAGTCGGTGGCCTATGTGGCCAAACTGCAGTTCAAGGAGACCTTACCCAAGCTCAAACGTTAAGGCACATCGTGCCTGTTGGCGACGTTTACACGCCGATTTTCCACGCGGGCCTGCACCCAAGCGGGCCCGCCAATTACCGTTATGACTGGTGAATTCAGTGAACACATTTTCAATGAGCGCGGTGGCGCTTAGCCTGCTCAGTGGTGGCGTCAGCGCCGGCACCTACATCAACCCCATGGATGTGGAATATCAATACGCCGAGGTGATCGAGCAGCGGATGGCCTATCCGGGCGTAGCCGGGCTCAATGCCCGTATGGGCGCCGATCCGGTGATGGTGCACCTGGACGCCGAGGGCGAGCAGCGCGGCTACTACCTGTTTGGTACCCATAATCGCGGCTACTACTACTCCGCAGATATGGTGAGCTGGGAGCACATCGTGCCTCAGGGCGACTGGCCGGTGAGCTACTTCAATGAGAAGAGCGAGCGGGAGCGCAACTCCGGTGGCATTCGCACCGAGGCGGACACAGGTTACATCTACAAGGACATGATCGCCCCTGCGGCGGCGGTGAAGGACGGCCAGATCTACCTGATGGCCTCCAGCCGTGGCGGCAAGCCGGAGCTGTTTGTCAGTGAGGACGCGCGCAGCGGCCAATGGCGCATGCTGGAGCAGGATCTGGGCTTCCCCAACGTGGGCGACAAGCACCTGTGGGATCCGGCCCTCTACCATGAGGGCGATCAGTGGTATATCTTCTGGGGCAGCTCTCACCTGCACCCGCTGTATGGCGCCAAGCTCAACGAAACCCAGAAAAATGGCATCAAGGTGGATCGCTTCCTGCGCTCCTTCGTGCATCTGTACCCGGATCAACACGGCTGGGAGCGGATGGGCTGGGATCACCGCGCCGAGGAGCGTCGCCCCTACGGCGAAGGCCCTGAGCTGATCAAGGATGGCGATACCTACTACCTGACCTACGCCGCGCCGGGCACCGACAACAATGTCTACGGTGACGGGGTCTACACCGCCAAGTCGCCACTGGGGCCCTTTGTCTATCAGGAGCACAATCCGGTGTCCTACAAGCCAGGCGGCTATGTCCACGGCGCGGGCCACGGCAACACCTTCCGCGACGAACACGGCAACGTCTGGCGCTCCGGCACCAGCTGGCTGGGGGTGAACTGGGTGTTTGAGCGCCGTCTGGTCATGCTGCCGGGGGCGATCGACGCCGACGGCCAACTTTACAGCACCAGCCGCTTCGCCGACTTCCCTCAGTATGCGCCCACCGGCGAGTATCAGGATCCCACCGAGTTGTTCACCGGCTGGATGCTGCTCTCCTACCAGAAGCCGGTGAGCGCCAGCTCCGAGGTTGAAGGCCACGAAGCGGCACGGCTGAGTGACGAGGAACCGCGCAGCTACTGGCTAGCCCAGAGCAATGGCGATGAACACATTGTGATGGATCTGCAGGGCGAGAAGACGGTACGGGCCATTCAGCTCAACTACACGGATCATCTGGTCGACGCCGAGAAGTTGACGCCACTGATGCCACGGGAGAGCGATTTGAAGGACTACAAGGCGCGAGTCTACAGCCACTACCGGGTGAGCCTGTCCAGCGATGGCGAAGAGTGGACCGTAGTGGCGGACAACAGCGCCATTCAGGAGAACCGGGCCAACCCTTATATTCAGTTGGATGAGCCGGTAGAGGCGCGTTTCGTTAAGTTTGAGAACCTGCATGTGCCTACCGAGCACCTGGCGCTGAGTGCGATCCGGGTGTTTGGTAACGCGCCGGGCAAGGCACCGAAGACGCCGAAGGGCCTCAAGGTGGAACGCCAAGGCGATCGCCGCAACGCTGTGGTGTCCTGGACGCCGCAAAGCGATGCCAAACAGGGATCTGGCCAGGAAACCGTGGGTTACAACATCCGCTTCGGTCATGCCAAGGACAAGCTGTACCACACCTATCAGATCTGGCATGACGAGTTTGTCGGTGAGTTGGAGGGCAAAAAGGAGATCCGCTCGCTCAACCTGCACAGTGGCTACTGCTTCGCCATCGAGGCCTTTAACGAAACTGGCGTGTCCAAGTTAGGCAAGGTGCGCTGCGCTGACTGAGTTGCCTGCATGAACCATTGCGCCACCTACGGGTGGCGCTTAGTTTAGGAGAAAAACAAAGAGGAATGTAAATCGCGGAGCACTGGCGCTGAATCGTTTCGAGCTACCAGCCAACCGCGCTTGAGCAATTGCGGCAAGGGGCTGAACAACTCCGGCGTGAGGCTGGCGGGCTGAGGGGGTTTCAGCCAGCGCAACAAGCGTCGCTGCGCCGGTGTGAGCTGTGCAACGGCGGTGTTGTCCAGTGTTGGCCAGACTGCCCAGCAGCGCCGATCGCCTCGTTCGATGGCGAGCCCTTCGGTTGCACGTCCCTGGCTCAGTGCCGTGAGCCGAGCGACGATCGCCGCTAAGGGATAGCGTGAGCTGAGCACCGACAGGGCCGGATGCAATCGCCACGGTGGCGGTTCGCTGGGATGTCGCAACCAGAGATCGCAGCGCTCGTGCGAGGCGGGATCGTAGCGTTCGCTGTGATAGGCCAGATGATGGGCCCATTCCCAACGCAGCAGACTGGGTAGGAAGGGGTAGTCGGCAAACAGCGCTGGCCCTTGCGGTTGGGCCCGGAGCCAGTGCAGTAGCCCGGCGCCGCTGTGCTCGAGGGCGTGCGGCATGCTCGCCTGATGGCAAAAGGCCTTGAGCATCGGCCGGAATAGGGGCTTACCCAGCAGCTGTTCGGTCAGCGGGTAGCTGAGGCTGACGGCGCGGCGGCGTATGCCGAGTCGATTGTTGTGGTAGATGGAAAGTGCGGTCGCCAATGCGGCGGGATCGGCCGAGGGGGCAAAGCCCTGGGCACCGAACTGGCGAAAATGACGCAGGGGATCTGGGTTCACGATGTCGTTCCGTCCAGTACAGGCGCGGCCTGAAGGTAAGCTTGGGCGAGCTGCGCCTGCTCTATCAGGGTTGGCAGTGGCGGGAGTTGGTTGTCCCACTCGATGATGGTGGGACGGGGGCCGATCTGGGTGATGGCATATTCATACAACTGCCAGACTTCGGGGCAGATCGCGGCGCTGTGGCTGTCTACCAATAGGGGCGGCTGGGCGTGGTGCCCCGCCAGGTGATACAGGTCGATGGCCTCCTGCGGATAGTCGGCCAGCATGGCTTGGGGACACAGCCCCAGATTATGGCCGGTGACATACAGATTGTTGATGTCCATCAGGACACCAATGCCGGTGCGCTGCACTAATTTGGTCATCATGTTCCCTTCGCTCATCTCATCGTCGGCGTAGGCCAGATAGCGGGAAGGGTTTTCCAGTAACAGTGGGACGGGCAGGGCTTCCTGCACCCGACTCAGATTATCGCACAGGGCCTGGAGGCTATCCGGGTGATAGCGGATCGGCAGTAGATCGTGAATGAACTCATCGTTTAAGGCACTGAGGCTGAGGTGATCCGTCACATTGAGGGCGCCAAGCTCCTGCGCCATGGTCGCCACCTTGCGGGTGTAGTCGGGAGCCGGTGGCTGGGCCGAGCCGAAGGAGAAGCCGACACAGTGCAGCAGGATGGGGTAGTGCTCTGAGAGCTGGCGCAGCCCGGCGTAATGGGGGCCGCGCAGGGCGAGAAAATTGTCCGCCACCACCTCAATAAAGGGCAGGGGCGGACGCTGCGCCAGCAATTGGGCCAGATGGGTCTCCCGCAGGCTGATGCTGGCGTGGGGTGGCAATGCGCGCATCGGCGTTACTCGGCCTTGGCGGGCTTCACCTTGGCAACCTTGCCACCGATCTTCTCGCAAGTGCCTTGCGGTACGTAGACCCACTCGTTCGGATCGTTGTCCATTTCGGCCTGCCCGGCGCAGCCATGGCTGCCATCCAGCGCGCCACAGTCATTCATCCCCGCTTTGGCGACACCGGCGCATTTCTCCCAGGCCTTGGGCTGATCTGGCACCGCCAAAGCCTGAGTGGCGGCCAGGGTAAAGCTGGCGGCGACGCCGCCGGCCAGCGTGGTTTTCAGTGCAGTGGAGTGGCTCATCTCTTGTTCCTTTCGGTTGACGGAGTGTCTTCAACATAGAGCGGGATCGGTGGGGTTTGCTTGCGTTTGTGTTAGACGCGTTTGTTCTTGAATTAAAATCACCGAGAATATGAGTTGGGTTGGCTTCTGCGCCGTTGTTCTTTATCTCGGCAACGTTTTCAACTGATAGTGCGCGATCTGTGGCGGTTTTCGGCTACAATGGCGGCCATTATTGAAGATCACCGGGTGAGACATGAGAGTTTGTGGTGTTGAGTTAAAAGGCGCGGAAGCCGTGCTGTGTCTGTTGGACTATAAGGTGGAGAGCTTCTACCTGCCGGATTGTCGCCAGCAATCCATGCCGGCACCGAAGATCGGCGAGACGGAAGCCACCCGTAAGTTCTACTTTGCCTTCCAGAAGCTGATGGAAGATTACAAGGTGGATCACGTGGTGATCATCGAGCGCCACCACAAGGGCAAGTTTGCCGGCAGCGCGGCCAGCTTTAAGTTGGAAGCCTTGATACAGCTGTGCGAGCAGGATGTGTCCCTGATCAGCCCGGGTACCATTAAAGCGCAGCTCAAGCGTAACCCTCCGATGGCGGATTTCGATGCCATGGGGCTGAAGAAGTTCCAGAAGCCAGCGTTTGAAGCGGCGTATGCTTTCCACAATGAGCAGATCTTCGGCCAGCCTGAAGAGTAAGCGAGTGAAGCAGAGAAAGCCGGGCTGATGCCCGGTTTTTTTGTACCTGTGGTTTGCGCTATGGCTCCCTAGCCTTCAAGGCCCTCCGTCGAACCTGTTGTTTGCTTGGCCGATCCTCTATGTTAAAGGCACACTCCGGTTAAGCGAGCGTGAGCTGATGGAACCTCAGTTGATCACCGTCCCACCTTTTGTTGCCTTTACTCTGGCTATTCTGCTGCTGTTTGTCGGTAAAAACCTGACGACTCGCTCTGAGCTGTTGCGCCGCTACTCCATTCCGGAGCCGGTGATCGGCGGTTTTGTCTGCGCCGCTACGGTTGCCATTCTCTATTACGGCTTTGGCCGTCAGGTCGAGTTTGAGCTGCAGGTGCGGGATATCCTGTTGCTCTATTTCTTTGCTGGGATCGGTCTTAAATCGGACATCAAATCTTTGCTCAATGGCGGTAAGCCGCTGTTTATCCTGTTGGGTTTGGCGTCGGGCTTCATTATTGTGCAAAACGCCATGGCGATGGGGGTGGCCGGCGCGTTTGGGCTGGATCCGAAAGCGGGGCTGATGTCCGGCTCCATCAGCCTGACCGGCGGGGTGGGGACCACGATCGCCTGGGCGCCGCGCTTTGTCTCTGAGCTGGGGATCGCCAATGCCATGGAGCTGGGGATCGCCTCCAATACCATGGGCCTGATCGCTGCGTGCGTGATCGGCGGACCGATCGCCCGCTATCTGATCCAACGTCATAACATCGAGCCCTCGGATGACCATGAGCTTGATATCGGTGTCAGTCATGGCGATGGCGAGCAGGGCCAGTTGAGCTACTACGGCTTTCTCTGGGCCTGGCTCTGGCTCAATATCACCCTGATGTTGGGTTATGGCTTAAATGAGGCGTTGGAGGAGGCCGGAGTGAATCTGCCCACCTTTGTCAGCTGCCTGATGGCGGGGATCGTGATCAGCAATGTCGCTCGGGCGCTGAAGAAGGCCCCGGGCCGCTGGCAGGCGCAGGGGCAGATGGGACTGGCGTTGATCTCCGATGTTTGTCTGGGCATGTTTCTGACCATGGCGCTGATGGGATTAAAGCTGTGGGAGCTGGAGGGCTTGCTGGGGTACATCTCGGTGGCGGTGGGCTTGCAGATCACCCTGTCTATCCTATTCACCATTTTGCTGGTCTATCGCTTTATGGGCCGCAACTACGATGCGGTGGTGATCAGTGCCGGTTTCGGCGGCATTACCCTAGGCTCGACCGCCACAGCCATCGTCAATATGACCGCGGTGGCGCGCCAATACGGCGCCTCGCATCAGGCTTTTATTATCGTGCCGCTGGTGTGTGGCTTCTTCATCGATATCGTCAATGCCATCGTCATTGGTTTCTTTGTCGGGCTCTAATGGGCTGCGTCGCAATTAGCTGCGGCGCATATTATCGCTATTTTTGGTTCGCGAACCCTAGCGCCCGTCGCCTTGTCGCGTTGGCGACAGCAAGCAAAGAGGGCAAGCCCTATCTGCACTCTCCCTTTGCCGACCTTCGTCGCTAACCCTCTCTTTCAGGGATAGTTTCTGCGGCACTGGCGTGAGTCGACATCCCTGTCTCCACGCACCACTTCGGCCATCCTGGCCTGCGACCTTGCCTATATCCCTTTCGTTCGGGCGACTCAAAGTCGGCGTAAAAGCAGGGAACATCAGCTTTACTCGGCAAAATAACCTGATGGGCACGTTCAACAGTTAACTCAGACATAGCCCTTTAGTGTGGCTAAGCCAAACTCAGTGTCGGTTCGGTTTTGCTTGAGCTGCACAGGGGGGCCGGATAGCATGGCCCCTTCGATTTTTTACGGTAAGACTGTACCGGCACTTCTATGTCCATCAAGTTCAAACTGGCCATTGCGGCCCTGACCACCCTGTTTCTGTTGCTGCTGCGTCTGGACGGGATGGATTTTTTTGTGACGCTGATCTGCGGCGGACTGAGCCTTTACTATCTGGCGATGAGCGGCATGGCGATGTTTGATCGCCAGTGGCAGCAGATCGCCCCAGCCGCCCCCAATGGCAGCGATCGGGTGGCGATGATCGGCATGACCTTGCTTGGTGTCGCCGGTGCTACCGTGGCGGGGATGGCCCAGGAGTCTTTGATGGTGGCGGAACTGACGCGATCTGAGTTCATCGCCCGAGGCAGCGTGATGGCGCTGATCTGGAGCTTTACTCTGAGTCGATTTGCCATCGCTTGGCGCTTGTGGCGGATCGCCCGGATGCAGCGCAGTCGAGCGCAATCCCATCGATAAACTGAAAAACGCCTCAAATTGAGGCGTTTTTTGATCTGCGACTGGGGTTACGACTCGGGGCTCATCAGCTTGGTGAGGGCGCTGGCCCAGCTGCGGAACATACGGCCAAACTCGGCATTATTGGTGGTTCTATTGACCTGTCTGGGATAGCCAAAATCCCAGCCCTCTTGCCAATCATTGGCTTGGCCCAGCAGTTTGCGGTTTTCGCTGTGGTACAGACCCAGCTCCAGGGTCATCTCGCCGACATTATTGACGTATTGCCGCTCGATGTTGGTGCTGTTGAGATCCGGCGCGCGGATATCGAGCTCGGTGATGATCGGCTTCACCAGTAGGATCTGCGGTCCGCTGATCTCAGTGCTGACGACCTCATAGCCGTCGTCGATGAATTGTTTGCGCAGGTTGCGTTCGCACACTGAGGCCATATTGTCCCGCTGTTGCTCGACGTCGCGATCACGCATGCGGCGGGAATTGAGGGCATTGCTGTTTTGATTGCGTTGCCAGTTTTTATGAAAGCTGATGTCACAGGGCAACAGGGCGATCGCTTGATACTGACTGAGATCCACCCCCGCTTCGAGGCTGAAGTGTTGGAAGCCTGACGGCTCGACTGGGAGCAGCTCGGCCTGGGCAGGGGTGACGATGAGCAGTGCGCCGATCGCACCGGTCAATAAACGTGAAGCTCTGAGCATGAGCTATCTCCGCAGCAGTGGGCAGTAAGCTTTATTGTGCCCGCCATGGCTGAATATTTCCTGTACACAGTTCAATCTTTTATCAGTGATTGGGCGCCATCGTCGATGGCGGGGCCGTTTAGGCGCACCGCCCGAACGTCCGAAGCGTTGGCCTGCATTGCATGAGTTCTGATCGAGCTCTCGTCAATTCTGTTTAAAAACCATTAGGGTACTGCATCATTGGTGCCAACCGATGCGTTGGGCGCGTTGACATATGGGATACAGGTTGTGAATAAGAACAATGGGATGGTAGCGCTGGCCTTGGCGATGACGCTGAGCGCCGGGGTACAGGGAGCTGAGCGGCAGTGGCTGGCGGGGGATCACCATGCTCACACCCACTGGAGTGTGAGCTGGGACAAGAGCACGGATCCTTGGAGTCCGGTCAAGGGCGGTGACAGCCCGCACAGTTATCTGGACAACGCGCAGGCTGCCAAGCGATATGGACTCGCCTGGTTGGTTAACACCGATCACGGCGGCCCGCAGCACAGCCAGTTACTCGACAAGGAAGCCTATCCGGAGCTGCTGGCCGCACGCCAGGCGGTCCCCGAGGTGCACCAGTATTTTGGCATCGAGTTGGATGTGCCCGCCGGGGAGCATGCGACTGTGATGGTGCCGATCAACGCCGATGAGCGCGAGGTGATGGTGACCTTTCAGCGCGACTTCTCTATCCGGGAAGATCGCAGCCTGACCCGGCAGCGCAATACCGTCGAGCACCTGCAGGCGGGGATCCGCTATCTGGGCCAGCAGCAGGAAAAGGCATTGATCATCAAAAACCATCCGAGCCGTCAGGCGACGGGGCTCGGGGAGTGGGCGCGGGTGACCCCGGAAAAGCTGAAGATCTGGCATGAGACCGATCCTGAGGTGTTTGTCGGCATGGTGGCGGCGCCGGGCCACCAGGGTGGCACTGACAATCGTGGCAGCTACTACAAGTCGCCGACGCTAAATGGGTTTGATCAGATGACTGCGGTGATCGGTGGCCCATGGGATCACCTGCTCGGCAGTGGCCAAAAGTTCTGGATCAGCGCTGGCTCCGATTGCCATATCCACGTCAGCGATGAAGGGCGGGACTTCTGGCCGGGTGAGTACACCAAGACCTATGTCTATGCCCGCAATGAGCCGGCGGACATCATGGATGCCCTGCGCCATGGCCGTAGCTTTATGGTGTTTGGCGATCTGATCAATGGGCTGGATCTGTCCCTGCGCGGTGCGAATGACGCAACAGCCAGTTTGGGCCAGAGCCTGTCGGTGGGGGATGAGAGCGAGTTGCGCTTGTCGATGCGGATCAGCCTGCCTGAGGGACCGAACTTTAACGGCGATCGTCCAGAGCTGAAGCGGATCGACATCATTACCGGTGCGATCAGCGAGGCGGCGGTGGCGCAAGCGGATCGCAATAGCACGACTCAGGTGAGCCAGCGTTTGTACCCACAAGATTGGCAGGTGAAGGACGGCCATATCGAGCTGACGGTGACGCTGCCGCGAGAGCACGGCAATGGTTATGTCCGTTTGCGCGGTACCAGTGGCGAATACCCTGAGCCTCAGGTCAATGAGCAGGTATTGGACCCTTGGCAGGATCTCTGGTTCTACACCAACCCCATTTTCTGGCAGGGCAGCTAAGCGTCTGCTTGTAAACTCAGCCCCAGCGTGCCGAGCACGCTGGGGCTTTTTGTTTTATACCCAGCTTAAGCCTGGGGCGAGCTGAGCGTGTTGCGGCTGGCCTTGGTCGTCGAGCCAAGACAGGGCGATGGCGGGTAGGCGCCCCGCCTCGTCATCCACGCTGATGGGCAGATCAATCGATTGGAATTGATTGAGTTGCTCCATCGGAAAGTGTGCGGCGATGGTCTCTGCGCAGAGCACCGTTTGCCCGGCCGGCAACTCCAGTCGCAGTTGCTTGATCACATGGTGGCCGCAATTCCAGATCTTCAGGCTGTACGCGTTATCGGCATGGGCGATGTAACGCGCGGCGACGGCATGGTGCTGCACGGTGAATTTGGCGCTGCGGTTGAAGGGCAATGGGCTGCTCGGGTTGTTGCTCACTGCGAGTTGAGGCGGTTTGGCTTGAACAGCGGACTGGCCAGGTGCGGCGTCGAGTCGACGCAAGATAAGATGGATCTGAACGGTGGCGTAAAGGGCTAAGCCCAGGCTGAGCCAAAGTAGGGGGTCGAAGGACAACGGCATAGGGAACCTCACTATCGGGCCATGGGCCCTCTCCTTATGAGCGGCATGGACATGCCGGTACGTCACGCTCTTCCTTGAGTCGTCATTGATGAGCTTACTATCTCATATCTGTGTAGCGTCGGCAGGGCGGCGCGCCGAACGGGCGCTTTTTTTGTGAAAGCGTGACGATAGCCCTGACTGGGATTCAGGGTGCGATTGGGGCCACGGTTCTTATGCCCAGACTTTGGATGTGCTGTCAGGGCGGCGCAACCGGGCTGGGCGGGCGGTGTCAGGTTATGGCTCAATGCCGGTTTGCGACTCTGGTTTGAGACGCGGGTTTGATAGACTCGGGCCAACCGTCTCGCTGTTCCCACGTAAAGGATGACGTTATGTCGCAGCTCGAACTGACTTTGCTGGCCATTGATGCGCTGCACGCGCAAGATCCCACATTGCGCGATGGCCAACCGGCCGAACTTTTGTATGCCCAGCGCATGACCCGCTGGCTCAAGCGCTTGGCGCCACAGGGCTCGGCCGAGCTGCAGATCGCCGTGCGCAGCCAGCATTTGTGCCGCTGGTCCATTCCGCGCAGTACCTATCCGATGGGGCGAACTGGCTACCTGCAGTGGCGCACCGAATTGGCCAAGCTGCACGCCGACAAGGCGTTAGCGGTAATGGCAGCCCAGGGATTCGATGAGGCGGCGCAACAGCGCACCGCGCGGATCATCCGCAAGCAAGGGATCAAGCGAGACGCGGAGGTGCAGCTGCTTGAGGATTGCGCCTGCCTGGTGTTCATTGAGCACGACTTTCTGTCCTTTTCCGCCAGGCATGAGGAGGCGAAGCTCATCGCCATCGTGCAGAAGACCTGGGGCAAGATGTCCGAGCGGGCTCAGCAGCAAGCGCTGCAGTTGGATCTGCCGCCAGAGGCCTTGGCTTTGGTGGCGAAGGCCCTCGCTTAGGTTGGGTTGCCACCGGCTATCGCGCTCAGCGAGCCCTGTGCGATCGGCGTCGTGAGGCAGACATACCGCCGTCACTGGTGTGATCGCAGTGTTGAATGAGGCTGTCAGCGACGAAAAGTGTCTGGATCTCAATTCAAACGGCTGGGTTGGCTAATGCGCAAGGGGCGAGGTAGGGTGCTTGGGTTGCAGCTACCCAAAGGTTTTGTTTTGAATTATTTGTCCTCGCGCCACGCCCTTGCCATCAGTGTCGGCAGTATCATCGGTTGGGGCGCGTTTGTGTTGCCCGGCGATCTCTTCCTCCCCGCTGGCGGTTTTGTTGGCAGCAGCCTGGCGCTGTTGTTCGGCGCCCTGTTGATCCTACTGGTCTCCTCCTCTTACGCCTTTATGAGCGCGCGCCGGCTGAGTGCCCAGCAAAGCGCGCTGGATTGGGTCATCGCCTCGTTGGGGCGTAAACACGCCTTCTTCTATGGCTGGGGCGTCGCGCTGGGCTATGTGTCCATCGTCGCCCTTAATGTCACGGCGCTGCCGCTGCTGTTTCGCTTTGTCGCTGATGATCTGCTGCATGTCGGCTACCTCTATACCAGTGGCGGCTGGGAGGTGTATCTGCTGGAGATCATGGTCTGCGCCGTGGTGTTGTTGGCGCTTGGGATCATCAATGCGCGCGGGGTCAGCCTGGGGGCCAGCTCCCAGTTGGGGATCACCGCGGTGATGGTCACCGCCATGGGGGTTATTTTCCTCATGAGCCTGTACCAAGCGCCGTCGTTGGCCTGGACCGCCCAAGAGGGCGTGTTTGCCATCGATCGTTCCGGCTTCTGGGCGATCGTGGCCATCACCCCCTGGGCGTTTGTGGGCTTTGAAACCATTCCGCAGATCAGCAAATACCTGCGCTCGCGTCGCGCCAATGTGGCGCTGTTGCTGACCGCCTCCGTGCTGATCGGCACACTGCTCTATCTGTTGGTGAACTACGCCACCTTCGCCCTTAATGGGTTTGATCCTCGCCAAGCCGAGGCGGCCGCCTGGGCCACCGGCGACGGTGTGTTCCGCCACTTTGGCATGGCGGGCATGTTGTTGCTGACGCTGGCGATGGGGGGGGCCATCCTAGCCGGGATCAACGGCTTTTTGATGGTCAGCGCCCGGATGTTGTCATCCATGGCCAGCGCCGGTTTGTTGCCTGAGGCTTTTGCCCGCCAGAACGCCGGCGGCGCAGCGTACGTCGGCGTGTGGTTTGGCGTGCTGTTTGGCTTAGGCTCGATCTTCCTAGGGCGCCACTTCTTGCTGAACATCGTTGATATGGCCTCAATGGGGATCACCATCGGTTTTCTGTATGTGTCTGTGGTGGCCTTTAAGGCCCGTCGAGCTGCCGGTCAGCGTGCCTGGCTGGGCGTGGTGTCGATCCTGATCTCACTGGGCTTCTGCGCCCTGTTGCTGCTGCCGGGCTCTCCGGCTCAGTTGTCCGGCGCATCGCAGCTGTTGCTGCTGCTGTGGTGGGGCATAGGTGCGACCCTGTACTGGCGTCGTATCGGCCGAGCAGCGCCGCTGTGCCCGGCGACCGAATGCTAGGCAGCGTCTTATCCTGCCGGTAATGCGCCCCTAGCCATCGGGCTGGCGTCCCGCACAAGGCCCCGGCCGGTTTAATTGACGGCAGGGGCTGTAAAGCCATCGACTCTGCTTTATGTTGAATGGATGACCGGTTGGGGGGTGTGCCGATCCCTTACCGGGCCTGCCGTCGCCGGCTGTGGCCAGACGCTGGGTACAGGGGGATGATCATCAAGGGAGGGTGCGATGAAACCGGAGTCGGATAATCACAACAGGGCGTCGAACGATCTGCAGGGCAGCACCCGCTTAACTGTGGAGGCGATTGTGGCAGTGACCCATATTGTCGAATCGATGCATCAGACCATCGCGACCCTGGCGCTGGATCGGCAACCGGTCGAGCGCAAGCGCACCCGTGGGATCAGCCGTTATGTCTATCGGGGGATCCGCTCCTACAGCCACTGGCTGGGTAAAACCTTGGATAAGCCGCTGGCCAAGCTGGGTCAGCGCATCGATGCGCAGCCGCGCACCGCGAAGCGGGAGCGACTGGTCGCCATCCTCAATGGCGTCTTGGGCGATCATCTCGAAGCGCGGGACAACCCGTTGGCCATCTCGATGCAGTGGCGTCAAGATGGTGTGGCGTTGTCGACCGAGAGCTTGGCACAAACCCTCAAAGCGCATAACGGCCGGATGCTGTTGATGATCCACGGGCTGTGCATGAACGATCACCTGTGGCAGCAGGGGGAGCATAACCACGGTCTGGCCCTAGCCGAGGCGCTGGGTTTGTGTCCCGTCTATCTCTATTACAACACCGGCCGTCCTATCTCTGATAACGGCCAGCAGTTGGCGCAGCAGCTGGCGCAGTTGAGCGAACAGCTTGAAGTGCCGTTGCAGCTGGCGATGGTCGGACACAGCATGGGCGGCCTGCTCGCCCGTAGCGCCGTCTACTATGGACAGCAGCGGGGCGATCACTGGCCTGCCCAGCTGCAAAAGATGGTTAGCTTAGGCACGCCGCATCATGGCGCCTTGTTGGAGAAAGGCGGCAACCTGATCGACGTGGTGCTGCCAGCCAGTCCCTATTCCGCCCCCTTCACCCGTTTGGCCCAGTTGCGCAGCCGCGGGATCACCGATCTGCGATATGGCCACATTACCGAGCATGACTGGGGCGGGCGCGACCGCTTTGTGCTCGGCCAGGATCAGCGCCAGGTTGTACCGCTGCCAAGCGGAGTGGATTGCTACGCCATCGCCGCCGTGCGCTCAGAGCAGCGCGGGATCCGCTCGGAGCAACTGGTGGGCGATGGTTTGGTCAGTCTCAATAGCGCCCTGGGGCGGCATCGCTTACCGCACTATGCGCTGGCGTACCCGCCCAGCCATTGCTGGGTCGGGCGCTCCATGGGCCATAACGATCTGCTGGGCGATCCCACGGTGTTTGAGCGGTTAAAGGATTGGTTGGCATAAGGTACAGTCGGGCTATCGCTCTGAGGATTGAGCTTGGCGGTCTTTTCTTTTAGGTTGGGCATATACGTCCCGAGCTTAGGGATAACAACAGCAATTCTGTGGCCATGTGGCTTGTCTTGGCTGCCCGCGCTCTGGCGCGCAACAGGGACGTTTTATGGTTCAACCTGACACTATTCTTCTGGCGGATGATCATCCGCTGTTTCGACAAGCGGTCGCCGGCGTGTTACAGCAGCAATTCACCGGCCTGATGGTGCGAGAGGCCGACTCCGCCAAAGCGCTGGAATGCGTGCTCGCGCAGAGTCCACTGCCGGATCTGCTGCTGGATCTCAACATTCCCGGTGCGCACGGATTCAATACCCTGATGCACATTCGGCAAACCTTCCCGGCACTGCCCGTGGCGGTTTCATTCTTGATTCCGGTGCGCGGGCCTGCGGTTGCAGTGTGATCCCAGCCGGACCGGGTCAAACCGAGTTGCAGTTGGCGATCAACGCCCAGTTGCAACCTCAGGGGTACTGCGGCACCCCTTCGTTTTTGAACATATTGCTTGAGAAGGCACAAGCGCAGGGTCAGCGTTTGTCGTTTCGCCACGCCTTAGTGACCGGCGAAGCCCTGCCCCCCGCTCTGCGTCAGCGCTTCAGTGACGCGGGCATGGACGTTCTACAGGCGTACGCCAGCGCCGATATTGGCTTGATCGGCTATGAAAGTTGGATCGATCAGGGCTTGAGCCTGGATGAGGAGCTACTGGTTGAGATCGTGCGTCCAGGCTCTGGCGAGCCGGTTGAATCGGGCGAGATCGGCGAGGTGGTGGTGACCCGGTTTGATCCCGAATACCCGTTGATCCGCTTTGCCACTGGCGATCTGTCCTCATGGTTGTCCGGCACCAGTCCCTGCGGCCGAACCAACCTGCGCTTGCGTGGCTGGCAGGGACGGGCGGATCAATCCGCCAAGGTGAAGGGGCTGTTTGTCCATCCGGCCCAGCTGGAAGCGTTGCGCGTTGAGGTGGGCGGCATGGCGCGGATCCGCGCGGTGATCACCCAGCAGGCGCATCAAGATCAATTGACGCTACTGTGCGAGGCGCAGGCCGACACCCGGCTGGATCTCGACCGGATCGTGGCTCAGGCTAGGGCTGTGTTGCGGCTTGGCGTCAGCGTGGACATCGTGCCTAGTGGCAGTCTGCCCCGTGACAGTGTGGTGATCGAGGATCAACGCTCATAAGCGTTTGTTGCGCTCCAGCAATAAGATGGCTTCATCGCGGCGCGCGGGTAGCTGCGACGCTGAGCGCCGGCTGCGCCCGTGTTAGGGCGCGATCTGATACTGCGCCAGGATCATCGTCACCGCGCTGTCGATAATCTTGTCTTGTTCTTCGGGTGTTGGCGCTGGGGCGTGAGCTATCATCTGCGGAAAAAAGGCGAAGGTTTTCAGTAGGCCATAGAATTGATGCGCCACAAAGCGGGGATCTTCCTGACGCAGTTGATCTGCCGCCATCGCGTCTTCAAACCAGCGAATGACGCCGTCCTCACTTTGCTCTAATTTCGCCATCGCTTTTTGTGCCATTTGTGCGTGACGCATGTATTCGCCGATCACGCAGCGAGTCAGCTCGATGTGATCCGGCTGGTTAATTACGTCCATTTTTTGTCGAGCCATGGCTTTAAGTTGATCAACCAAGGGCTGATCAGGCTGAAAGGGGACACCTTGGAGCGCTTCCCACAGCGAGCCGGTAATGGCCTCAAACAGCGCTTCTTTATTGGAAAAATGATTGTACAGGGTGCGTTTGGACACTTCGGCGCGGGCGCTGAGTGCATCCATACTGGTACCGGCAAATCCCTTTTCGCGAAACTCGGCGCTGGCGGCGGCGAGGATATCGGCCCGCTTTTTTTCGCTGCGGCTGAGCGTGCTTTTTATCGTTTCTTGTTCAGGGGTTTGCATCATGGGTTCCAGCGCTGATGATCGGAAGGGATAAACCGATATTACACCGACCAGTTTACTTTTGCCAAAAAGATACTAAACTACACCGTGTAGTTTACTTGATGTGAGCGTGTTAGCCACCAAGTGCGTCGATAACAAAAAGCTGTGTCTTGAGTAACTGTTGAGCCCTATCGCGTAGTTCGAGGTTTACGCCGCATTTAGGCCGCCTAGTGCAGCGCCGAGCGTTGGTGCGTGTAGGCAGACCGGGAGCTGGACGGAGCCCTTTTTGAAAGCGGCTGGCCGCTTTTGTCGTTGAAAAAGGGCGACTTTCAGCGTGTCTGCTGGAGCACGCCATAAGCGAGGGGACAGCGAAACGCAGCGGTAGGGGGAGTGCAGAGGGGCTCGCCCCTTTGCTTGCCGTCGCCAACGCGACTTAGGGTTTGAAGTCGATGCAATTAGATGATATGTAAGACAAAAAGTGTATCTGCAGTTAACAGTGAGAGAGCCTAACAATGGGTGGAATATGTTCGGGTTAAAGTCGGTTTTAGTCGTTAGTGGAGTCCTGCTTATGAGTGTTAGCGTTGCCTCTTGTGCCAAGTCAAAGGATGAGGCGGTGTCGTCCGCCCAATATCGGGACGGCAAGTTCGTCAATTCGGCAACGGACGTTCAGTCGGGTACTGGCAATATGGGGGCCATCGTCAAACGTTTATTGCTGGAGAAACGGGTTGATCCGGTGCCAGCAAAGTCCTTGCCGATGTTGACGCCGACCCAGGCTGAGCTGGATGCCATCGCGGGCGACTTGGCCGTGCGTCTGGGCCATTCGACTGTGCTGCTGCGGTTGGATAGCCAGTATTTCATTACCGATCCGGTTTTTGTCGATCGCGCCTCACCGGTGCAGTGGGCCGGGCCGAAACGCTTCCATGCCCCAGCCATGGCACTGGACGATCTGCCCACTCTGGCAGGCGTGGTGATCTCGCACGATCACTATGATCATCTGGACAAAGCCTCGGTGCGTCGGCTGGCGCAAACCGGCACCCACTTCTATGCGCCGCTGGGCGTGGGTCAGCGTTTGATCCGCTGGGGCATTGATGCCAGCCAAGTGACCGAGCTGGATTGGTGGCAGAGCGTGACCGTCGGTAGCACACAACTGGTGGCGACGCCGGCGCAGCACTTCTCCGGTCGCACCCTGTGGGACAGAGACAGCACCTTGTGGGCATCGTTTTCCTTTATTAGCCAGCACAGCCGGGTGTTTTTCAGCGGCGATGGCGGCTACTTCGACGGCTTTGCCGAGATCGGCGAGCGCTATGGCCCGTTTGATCTGACCCTGATGGAGACCGGTGCCTACGACGAAATGTGGGACGGCATTCATATGCTGCCGGAGCAGAGTGTGCAGGCACACCGTGACTTACGCGGTAAGGCGATGATCCCCATCCATAACGGCACCTTCGATCTTGGAATGCATGCCTGGTATGAGCCGATGGAGCGGGCATTGGCCGCCGCCAACGTGGACGGGCAGAGCCTGAAGATCCCTATGATGGGCCAAGTGGTGGAGATCGGCGCACCGTTCGAGCAAACCGTTTGGTGGCGGGAGGCGGAAACCCCAGAGGCACTGAGCTTGGCGCAGGCCCAATGATAGTCGGGGTGTGCTGTGCGCTGATGGTGCAGACAAGGTCGCACAGATAAAACAGGGAGCCTCGTGGCTCCCTGCTTTACTTTATGCCGAGGTGAGAGCTCGGATATTGAGCGGTTAGAACAGCACCAGCAGGTCGCTCTCTTGTCCAATCTGTTGTGCGGGCAGGTAGCCGATGGCATTGGGGAGCTGCTCCAGCATCTCCAGCATCTCCTGCTCAGAACTCACTTCGAGTGGACGTTCACCGGTGCCGGAAAACACCAATCGATCCCACTCACGGCTCAGCTGAAAAGGCAGCAGCTTGAGTACCTGGCGTGAAAACTGGGTGTGAATATCGCTTTTCTGGGGCAAGACCAAGACAGTGATGGCGCTGCCATCGGGCCAAAACTGCTTGCGCATGGTGTAGATCTGACGCAACTCTGAGCGCGCCAATTGCTCTGCGGCCGGGTGATGGGTGACGACGTTAATAGCGGAGGCTGAAACAGGCAGTGAGCCCCATAGTAAGGCACACGTGACTAGGCCGACTGCTGTGCGTTGAAGTCGATGTTTAGCGGATGGTAAATATTTGATAAGTAGCGATTTGGTCCAAATTCGCTTGATTGTCGTATTCATACTGGCATCACCATTGGAAGCGGTAGGCCAATTGGGCCAGGTAGAGTTGGGAATAGCGCTTGGTGCCATCGACATTGCGCATGCGCACCGGGAAGACACCATGACCGTCGATGTGCTGCATCTCTAGCGCCAGTAACCAGTCATTGTTGATATGCCAACGGCCACCGACTGACCATATTTTACTCCAGCTCACCCACGCAGGTTGGCCCTGAGCTACGAAGCTTGACCCGCTTTTGTCATCCTTGTCGGTGTAATAACTGCCATAGCGTAACATCAGGCTGACAGGTTCGCTCAGTCGGTAGTTGCTCTGAACATACCAAGCCTGTTGGGTGCGGTTAATGCCGACGGGGACGGTTAGCGCAGCGCCGTCGACAATAACGGGCTGGCCATTAACGATGGCAGGAACTTGCCCGCTCACATCGATGGGGGTTTCAGCGTATTCTGCTATCCACTCCCAATGCGACCATTCGCCGCGGTAACCCGCTATCCAACGTTCATTTTTACTGTTGCCAGGTAAACCGGCGATTAAGGGGTCAACATCGAACTTGCTGTCGGAGTAGGACAGCTTGAGTGTCATCCAAGGACGGTAGACCCATTGCGCACTGGCGCTGAAACTGCGTGAATCGGAGACATCCGCTGAGGCATCGCCAAACGAGTTGCGCAGCAGGTTCTCGGTGATATCCAGAGCGCCATAGGCGACGTCCCAAGAAAAATGCTGGTCGCCAAAGAAGTGATTACCGCTCAGCTTTGCGCCATCTAAGTGGAGGCTGCCATCTCGTGTGTAGGAAAGGTAGACCGACTGCGGAAGCAGCACGCCAGGACGGGTAAACAGGGTATCTTGTTGCGCCGTAAAAAAGCCCTGATCATTCTTATTGCGACCCACGGACAGGGCCAGATTGCCTTTGGGAATGGGCAGGCGATATTCGGCAAACAGGTAATCAATATTCCAATCAGATGGGTCGAGGTTTCCCAGCTTACGATAGTAGCCCTGCCCGGCGACGCGAAAACGCGCGTGAGGACGCCAATTAAAGTTCGCTATCGCCTCATGCAACCCCGCCTCAGTCTCCCCCTCATCGGCAATAAACGCATTGTCATCGCTATAGGCCAATCCCTGTGAGAAGTACAAGTTCCCATCTAGCTTTGCGTGGGCAATCGAGCAACAGCCCCCCCACAACGCAACTCCCAGTAAAACCCTAGAATTTGTCTTCATCCCTGACATCACTTCCTTCCTATCGCGCGAGTCTACTGTCCAGCATAGACAAGGACGTACATTCAAGAAAGAAACAAAGCTTTAACGCGCTAACGCACGGCTATAAAGGGCTACGCCCATCGCGTTATGTGCCTTCGGCACTGCGGTATCACTTCGTGGGCCTTATGTCGCTGCGCTTCGGCGTTACGTGCCTTCGGCACGGCTGTATCACTTCGTGGGCCTTATGTCGCTGCGCTCCGGCGTTACGGCTAACGCCTGGCTATAAGCGCTACGCGCGCAAAAAACAAAGCTATAAAGGGCTGCGGCCTTCGCGTTATGTGCCTTCGGCACGGCCGTATCACTTCGTGGGCCTTATGTCGCTGCGCGACGGCCGTACGGCTAACGCCTGGCTATAAGCGCTGCGCGCGCAAAATCAAAAAACAAAAAAACCATAAAGGGCTACGCCCTTCGCCTTCTGTCGCTGCGCTCCGGCTGTATTACTTCGTGGGCTTTATGTCGCTGCGCTCCGGCTGTACGGCTAACGCTAGGGCTATAAGTGCTGCACGCGCAAAACCAAAGCGAAAGCCATAAAAGGCGGCAGCCTTCGCTCTATGTCGCTAACGCGAAGGCACATAAAGCTGCCCGCTTTTTTGCTCTTACTGATCGCTTAAAGCTTACAGCTTACAGCTGCTCTCCCCCGGCGTAGCCGATACAGCCGCGACGGAGTCGCCTAAGGCCGCGCGCAGCGCATAAAGCCGTGCCGAAGGCACATACAGCCGCCCCGCAGGGGCACTCGCTCTCCCTGATCGCTGACAGCTTAAAGCTTGAAACTGCTCTCCCCGCTTCTATTCCCTCAACCGCTTCACATTCGCCCGGATATACTCCGGCGACAGCCTATCCCGGTTGAAATAGACCCTATCGATGCTGTGCTGCAGATCAAGCTGCTGTATCGAGAACGGACTCAGGTAGTTAACGCCCGAATCTGCACGGGTGTAATAACCCCAGCGCCATTGGTCGGTACCGGTAACCTGGAAGCCGCGCGGGCGCATATTGCGCTGTGGCCCGAGCGGGAAGGAGAAGTACAGGCCAGCGAAGGTGCTGGTGGTTTGATTAAACTCGATGCTGACCTGCGTATCGCCAAACCAGTGGATGGAGCGCACGCCATAGCCACTGTCGCCATAGAGGTATTCGCCGGTATGGGCCTCAAATGCCCAATCCCAATCTGCTCTAGCATAACGGTAGTAGCCGAGGCTGGGCGTCATGGTGTAATCCAAGTCCCGGTGCTCAAAGTAGCCACCGTTGAAGCGAAAGGCGTGGCGACCACTGGGAGATTGCCACTTGCTCTCATTCTGTACCCCAAAGTAATCGCTGTAGACCAAGCCCGCACTGAACTGGGTAAACACCCCATAAGGAAGAGAGACCGCCTGGTGGATCAACGCCCGATCGATCTCGCTGACATGCTCAGCCACCGGTCGATTTGACGCCTTGGGATCATCCGACGCCGAAACCGGCAACAGATGACGGACATCTACCGACGCCCCCTTCCACATATCCATCACCAGATTGGTGCCCAGCGCGAGCGAGTAATCAAACACGCCCCACTCGGTACCAATAGTCGAGCGTAGGTTCGGGGCCAGATTAATGCGTGGCACCCAAGCGCCGGAATACTGATAACCGCTGTCCCAGCCTACTTGGCCATACTCGCGCCCCACATCAAAGGTTTGCACCGACAGTTGCTGCTCAGCCACGGTGTGATTCTCGCCGAGGAAGGCGGCATAGCCATCGCCATTGCCCTCTATCTTCATTACAGGGATGCGGTTGTTGAGCAGATAGAACTCGAAATCATCGGCATAGATATCGCTAATCTGAGCCAAAATCGCCCCAATCGCATCCATCTCATTCCAGCTATAGAGATTATTCTCCGCGGCTACCGCAAGCTTGCCGTCGTGTTGCTGGATACGGATATTCTCAAACCCTTCATCGCCCAGCGCTTTGAGCAAGCGCTCGGTGACATCAATGGCGCTGCCTGAATGACTGGACTCTGCGCCATTGGGTTGGATCGGCGAAGCCGAACGGCCATTGGCGAGCTGGCCCCGCTCAACCGCAGATAAGTAGTGCGACTCGGCGTTCGGCGTTGCATTGGCATTCGGCGCTGGACGGGTTTTATCCGGCTTAGGCGGTGACTGCGGCGAAACTGACGAGCGCGGCGTGCCAGATGGTTCCTTTGCGCCATATCGCGCCTGGGCGCGTTGCTTTTCCGCCACGCTGGAGCGGGTGCCGGAGGTCAGCGGGATGGTTAACTGCACCCCGGCATAGCCGTTATCTCGGTTATGGGTCTCGCTGTTGGAGTAGCCTTGGATAACGGTGTCCAGTCGCCAGCGGTCGGGCAGCCAGCCCTGTGGCGAACTCAGCTTGAGGCCGACGTTAGCGCCGGTGCCATCGTGATCCGCCACCAACTGCAGCCAATCAAACGCCTGATACTCAACCCCGCCAAACACGCCTGAGAGGTAATCCTCGCCCATCTGGTTTTTCTTATCGCCACTGCCGCCTCCCAACGAGAAGCGCAGCGGGCCATAGCGGTAGCTGGCAACCGCATAGTGATTTTGATGGAAGGTCGCATCGCCGCGCTTGGTGATGTCCTGCATACCGACAGCGAAGCTAAACGGCGAATCGGGAAAGAGGTAACGCGAGCTTATCTTAGTGGCGTAGGAGAGATCGCTCCCCGCACCGCCATGATAACCGCCCTCGCCGTTAAAGCGCTTGTGGGTGTTCTGTACGGCAAACTCAACCGAGGGTAACAACCCCACCCCAAGAAGCAGTGTCTTATGGGCGCCTTGTTGATATATCCCCGATGGATGGTCGCGATGATAAACAATATTGTCTTCAACATTGTACGACGCGGTGATATCACCAAAGTTCACCACCTCCGCGTGCGGCGTGCGCAGCAAACCGCTAAAGCCGGTCTGGGCGAAGTTGATGGGCATCGGCGCGGCAAATGCCGGCACGGCGAAAAGGGAGGCAATCGCCAAAGAAAGCGGGCGCAAGCGCGGTTGAAAGGACATCCTGTGTCTTCCTATCGAATTGTTATTGTCTCTCGGGTAAAACTCGGCACCCGGTTAAAGCAAAACAGGCTGGCATCATGCCAGCCTGTTGAATGCTATCAGCTATCAGCTATCAGCTATCAGCTATCAGCTATTAGCGAACAGTTATCAGCTGCTCTTCCGCCGCTCTCACTGATCGCTTACAGCTTAAAGCTTACAGCTGCTCTTTTGCCGCTCTCACTGATCGCTTACAGCTTAAAGCTTACAGCCGCCCCGCAACCGGGGCTTCTGCTTTAACCGCCCGTACCGCCCGTACCGCCCGTACCGCCTGTGCCATTACAAGCATCGGATGGGTCGCTGTAGGTAAAGGTTAATTCAGTGCCGTCCGCTGATGCACGGAAGTTACGCGGGTCGAATTGCACCGTTTCATTTTCGAATAAGATGCGGGCATCGGCACGATAACGAGTACCGTCGAACAGGCCGGTGACGTCAGTACCAACGCTGTTTTCGTCGATGTAACGGCCGGTAACATAGTTACGGATTGAGCCGTTGTCATTCAGTCGGTACAGAGTGACATAACCCGGTACGGACTCATCGATGTTCTGCGCCGGACAGGTGCGGTTCATCTTGATGTTAACGCTGGCAGGCTCAGGTAACACACCGGTGTTGATCTGAACGGTAGCGCCATCCAGGCTGCAGAATGGACCAACGTACTTGTTGTCTTCGACCGCTTCCGTCAGGTCTACGGCATTGCCATCTGCATCCGTGATGGACAAGATTAAACCGATTTCTGCGGGGTTCTGTGGGTTGAAGAAGGATACGTCACCGGAAACGATCTGGCCGGAGTTGGTATTGGGTACACGAGCCAGTATCAATTCATCAAAGCCAAAGGCGGAGTTCATCAGCGTGCTGAAGCGGTAGCCACCGCCCGGACGGGTCAGGCGGATGCCCATCTGCTGAGTGTTTGCCTGGCCATTAACGTCAGTCAGGTTCATTCGGACCGAACAGTTATCGCCATACCAGTCGAGGTTGTAGTAGCTCAGGTGAGTAATGGCTTTTTCAATGCTGTAGGTCTTGGTGTCTTCGTTGTAGCCAAGAACGTCCGCTTCCCCTTCGGCTTTCCATTGGCCGCTGGTCTCGTCGTAGCTCCATAGCGGAATGGTATCGCCGGTCTTAATCGGTTCGCCAGTCTCTGGGTTAATAGTGGCTTCCGGGATGGTCATTGCAAGCGTCACTGTCTGCCCGCCCAGCTCCTTAACCACTTGACCTTCGTCATTCGCTATCTCAATTGCGGTAAAACCGGCAGAGACGAAGGAGACATCAGCTAAATCATCGTCCGCCTGACCCGCTTCGTTTAACACGCCTTCTGGCGATAGACCACCAGGGAAAGCATCCAGGGCGGAGTTTTCACCCGTGTCACCGCTGGGCTCATTAGAGAAGTGGATAACATTGGCGGTGATATTACCTGTGACAGGGGCGCCTGCCGCGTCAGTCAGTACGGTGCCAGCTGGAACCGTCAGGCTGGTTGAACCGCCAGCCACGGCTTCTTCGTTTGCTGCGCCCTCTTCAGGTTGAGGGGTTTCCAAAACGATCTCTTCCGCCACATCGCCATCTTCGCCTGCCGTTGTTGTCTCTTCGGCTGCGATGACAGCCACTTCATCGGTCGCAGGTTGTTTAGAGGTTAGCTTGGTGGTGTAGTCACCCACCACTTCCTCTTCTACGATGACGTCGGCCAGCGCAGGCATCTCAATTTTTAAGCTATTGGCAAAGTAGCCGGGCGCGGTGGCGACCAGATTGAAGCTAAAGGCATCGGTAACATCACGGGTTTCGCGCGACAGGGTCACAACATAATCGTTTTGCGCGTAGCCGGTATCGGTCGCGTCGGCGCCGTCCACCTTAATCCCGGTCATCATCTCGCCGTCGGCATCGGTTAACGTGAAGGTGGCCGAATTCAACACACCGCCTTCGGTGTCGGCAAAGTTAACCGTGACTGGAGCCAAGAGCGTTACTGGCGGCGGTGGCGGTTCGACTGGCGCAGTGCTGTCGGAGCGACTGCAGCCACTGATGATAAAGCTGGCGGTAATTAAGATCGCCACCGTAGATTGAGTCGGTGTGAGTTTCACGATAACACTCCCTGTTTGTCCCTAATTTTACTGCTGTGCCCGTTGGCAGAATGGATTCGGCGCGACCAACGGGCCGCAAAACTTGAATAGCATAAATATCCTAAAGCGTTCAGCAAGGCTGCGCAATTGGTATGGAGTGTTTGAGTGCCTGTGAATTATGTTTTGATACGGTGTTCATCGCTTGTGTCTCGAATTTATCGTTTTTTCCGAGACAGCTTATCGCTAAGTGGGTTACAGCTGGATGGCACTTAGGTTTCTTGCCTGCACCGGCTGACTCAAAGTGGCAGTGGATAGAGCGCGGGAGGCGTAACTCTCATTGTCTTTGTAAGACAATGACCATTCTTTATGTGTGCTTTACGCACTCATTGATGTGTGTCTTGCGGCTTGCGCGGAGTGGCACGGCGCAAGGTCGTAACCATAAGAGTGAGTATTGTGGTTGAAGCGGTTGAAACGACTAGATGTGTCTCGGTCACAGCGTTAACAAAAGTAATGAAGTTCACCGAGTGGTTGATCACGCCAATAAAACCACGGGCGACCGGAAGCGACTAGAAATCGGACTATGAAGGGGAAGGTTATTCGTCGAGTTAAGGCTGGAAGGAGGCTGAAATTATTTTGACGTGGAGTCATGAAATTGACGTTATAACCATTTCATAGCTTGTGCGCTGCGAACAAATTGATAGGATAATCGCCGTAATAAAGGGATCTCCTCTAGCATACGGAATGTGCGCCTAGGCCTAGGCCTAGGCCTAGACCTTGCGTAAGGTGCTGATAAGCATGCATATTGCACGCAGCGCAGCTCGCCAAGTCGGTTTCATGGCCCTCCCTGGGACTTCGAAATCCGCTCGCTTCACTCCATATCGCTAAATTCAATGTGCCATGACGGTACTTTGCAGACTCCTTGAAGTTTTAATTTGAGACAAAAAGCCGCTTTGCGCGCTCATGTCGGATTAAAACCTTAAAAAAGACATCAAAACGTCATTTCTTTGCTTATGGGAGCCAAGCTCATGGGCGGAGCCATATCCAGCGTTTACTAACGCACTTTCAATATTCAAGAAAAGCAGCATGCCACAACGATAGTGGTCACTTACAATGGTAAAGCTTGCCTTCAACGGCTCGAAAGCGACCGTTTTGAGTGATTGCTTTAACGCTGTGTTTTTGTGCAAACGCTTTCCACCGTTGGGACAAGTATATGCAATCTGTAGATACGCGCATGACCCACCTCAAACAACTTGAGGCGGAGTCCATCCACATCATTCGTGAAGTCGCGGCAGAGTTTGATAACCCGGTCATGCTTTATTCGGTCGGCAAGGATTCAGCGGTCATGCTGCATCTGGCCGCCAAAGCCTTTTATCCGGGCAAGCCGCCGTTTCCACTGATGCACGTCAACACCACCTTTAAGTTTAAGGAGATGATTGAGTTTCGCGATCGCATGGCGGAAAAGGTCGGCATGGAGTTGATTGAGTACATCAACCAGGATGGCGTCGATGCCAACATCAATCCGTTCGATCACGGCAGCGCCAAATACACCGACGTGATGAAAACGGATGCCCTTAAGCAGGCTCTGGATAAACATCAGTTCGATGCGGCCTTCGGTGGCGCCCGTCGCGACGAAGAGAAGTCCCGCGCTAAAGAGCGGGTTTACTCCTTCCGTGACAAGAACCACCGCTGGGACCCAAAGAATCAGCGCCCTGAGTTGTGGAACCTCTACAACGGCAAGGTGAACAAGGGCGAGAGCATCCGCGTGTTCCCTCTGTCCAACTGGACCGAGCTGGATATCTGGCAGTACATCTACTTAGAGAACATCGACATCGTGCCACTCTACCTGGCCGCGCCGCGCCCTGTGGTTGAGCGCGACGGCAATCTCATCATGGTCGATGACGAGCGCCTGCCACTCGAGCCCGGTGAAGAGCCCATGATGAAAACCGTGCGCTTCCGTACCCTCGGCTGCTACCCGCTCACCGGCGCCGTCGAATCCGAAGCCGCCACCCTGCCGGAAGTCATTCAGGAGATGCTGCTTACCAAAACCTCCGAACGCCAAGGCCGCGCCATCGACCACGACTCCTCCGGCTCGATGGAAAAGAAAAAGATGGAAGGGTATTTCTAAGCTCACTCCGTGAGAGCTGTCAGCTTTAAGCTGTAGGCGATCAGTCAAGAGCTTTGAGCCGTCAGCTTTAAGCCGTAAGCGATCAGTCACAAGCTTTGAGCGGTCAGCTAAGAGCATTAAAGAGGAGTTTTGTTGTTTCCTCAACTTTGTTGTTTCCTCAACATAGGACGACAACATGAACTTCGAAAAGCTAGATGTATGGAAGCGAGCGACGCGTTTGTCCTGCGAGATATATCGAGTAACGGCAGAGCTAAGAGACTTTGGTTTCCGAGACCAGCTGACACGGTCTGGCTTATCAGTGCCTAGCAACATCGCCGAGGGTATGACCAGAACGAGCAGTAAAGAGAAGATCAGGTTTCTCGAGATCGCACGCTCATCAATGGCTGAAGCAAGAACCCAAATCTACATTGGAGCCGAGATAGGCTATCTCCCAATAGATGTGACCAAAGCTTGGTTGCAAGAAACCCGAGAGATATCAGCAATGCTGTCCGGCCTTATCGCAAGCTTAAACAGATAAGTAACAAGACCAAATATACAACACCAATAGAGTCCAAATGGCGGCATGAAGCTCTTTGCTCTTACTGATAGCTGACAGCTTAAAGCTAACAGCTTGTAGGTAGGATGGAAGACGCGCTATGGGTGTTATACGAATTGAAAGGGATCATCATGAGCCACGTCTCAAACCTTATCGAAAGCGACATCCAGTCGTACTTAAAGCAACACGAAAACAAAGATCTGTTGCGCTTCCTAACCTGCGGAAACGTCGATGACGGCAAATCCACCCTCATCGGCCGTTTATTGCATGACTCAAAAATGATCTTTGAAGATCATATGGCCGCCATCAAAAACGACTCCAAGCGCTTTAACACAACCAACGGCGAGTTCGACTTGGCGTTGCTGGTGGACGGGTTGCAGTCCGAGCGCGAGCAGGGCATTACCATTGACGTGGCGTACCGTTACTTCTCCACTGATAAGCGCAAATTCATCATTGCCGATTGTCCTGGGCATGAGCAGTACACCCGCAATATGGCCACCGGCGCGTCCAACTGCGACTTGGCCATCGTGATGATTGACGCGCGTTATGGCGTGCAAACCCAAACCAAGCGCCACTCTTACATCGCCAGCCTGTTGGGCATTAAGCATGTGATTGTCGCGGTCAATAAGATGGACATCGTCGGCTACGACCAAGAGGTGTTCCGCAAGATTAAGGCGGACTACAAAGCCTTTGCCAAAGAGCTCAATATCCCAGATATCCGCTTTGTCCCCATCTCAGCCCTGTGTGGCGACAACGTGGTTGACCGCTCCGTTGCTATGGATTGGTACCCAGGCGCCACCTTGATGACCCTGCTGGAAACCGTAAAGTTGCAGGACGAAAAAAATCTGGAGGCGTTCCGCTTGCCGGTGCAGTACGTCAATCGGCCTAACCTGGACTTCCGCGGTTTCTGCGGCACCATCGCCTCTGGCGTTATCCGTGTAGGGGATAAAATCTCAGTAATGCCATCTGGCAAAACGTCAACTATTGAGAGTATCTATGTTGCTAATCAAACTTCGGACATTGCGTTCGTCGGGCAAGCGGTGACAGTAACCTTAAATGATGAAATTGACATTTCACGCGGTGATGTCATTGCAAAAACCGGCAAATTACCAAATTCTACCGATAGCTTTAATTCCAATGTGGTTTGGATGGGAGAGTCTCCACTGCAGGTTGGCAAGGAGTACTTGATTAAGTCCGCTTCGAAGACAGCTGTCGGACGAGTGCAAAATATTATATATCGGACAGATATGAACTCATTCAATGAAATGTCCGCCAGTGCTTTGACGTTAAATGAAATCGGATTTTGTTCAGTCATTATAAATGATGCACTTAGCATTGATACATATCTTGATTCTGCAGGTACTGGCTCATTTGTTATCATTGATAAACTAACTAATGGCACGGTTGGTGCTGGTATGATCACAGACGTTGTGCAAGAAAGTGCTTTAGAGCATTCGACTACGTCATATTCAGACCGCGAAATCGCTCTTAACAAGTTCATAAGAGATAACTATCCGGAGTGGAACTGCATTAAGTTTTGCTAAAGGCAATTTTTAAGGGGATGAATAATTGAATAAAAAGCCAAATGTTTTTATTGTTGGAGCTCCTAAGTGTGGTACAACATCTATGGCGCACTATCTTTCTGAGCGTAATGATGTCTTTGTCTGTGACCCAAAGGAACCAAATTACTTCTCCACCGACTTAAATGAAAAAGAATCATATAGTGGATTGTTTTTTAGAAGCGAGAGAGATTATTTAGAGCTGTTCTCTGCTTCAGAAGAACAGTCAGTAAAAATTGACGCTTCAACATCTTATCTCTGGTCTAGAGATGCTGCGGAAAATATAAGGAATAGATTCCCTGAAGCTAAAGTAATAGTAATGTTGCGGGATCCTACTGAGTTGGTGATATCTTTACATAAAGAAGAGCTTTATTCATTTGCAGAAGATGAGGAGTCCTTTGAAATTGCTTGGAGTCTTCAGCAGAGCAGAAAAGAAGGAAGAAATATTCCAAGTGCTTGCAGGGAGCCGAAGAAACTATTCTATAAAGACATAGCTTCGCATGGCGAGAACCTAAAAAGGCTATATAATTATTTTGGAAGAGAAAATGTTCTAATAGTATTCATGGACGATATGAAAACTGATATGCGAACTGAGTATTTGAGGGTTCTCAATTTTATTGGATTGCCTATTGATGAGCGAACTGACTTTCCAAGGATAAATGAAGCGAAGGAACACAAGTATAGAAAGATATCTAGGTTTATGAAAAGAAATCCAATTTGGTTAGATGGGTACGTATCATCTTTGAGAAAGGTAGCATGGAAATTGGGACTAAAAGGGGTCCGAGCCAAACTGTTATCAAAGTTGACTGTGCCTTCAACCAAATCAGATGTAAGTGAAGAGTTGAAGCAGAAGATTCGTAGAGAGTTCATAGACGATGTGACTCTTCTAGAGGAGTTAACGAGCAGGGATCTTAAAAGTTGGAAAGTACAAGTTTGATATCAAATAGAGAAAAAATATCACTAATTATCGCAACTTTGGGAAGGGTGTCACTTACGAGACTTCTTTCATCCCTTAATGACCAAACATATAAACCACATGAGGTAATAGTTGTTCATCAAAATAATGGGCAAGATAAATATTCAAACATAAAGTCTGAGATCGAAGGTTATAAAGGTCTACTAAACATAACTTATATTAGTAGGGTTGGAGAAAGAGGGGCCTCTAAAGCAAGAAATATTGGCCTGCAATATGTTTCCGAAGATGTGTCAATAATTTCATTCCCAGATGATGATTGCTATTTCCCTTCAAGATGTTTAGAGACGGTATGTGAAGAACTAGGGAATTCTGATTTTGATTTTCTGTCTGTTTATGCAGACGATGACGAGCGAACAGGTAAAATTGTAAACTTGCCGAAAACATCAGAAATAATCGCTGAATCAAATGCATTGAGCACATCCATTGAGTGGAGCCTCTTTTTTAAAGCATCGCTCTTCAAACATGATGGATATTTTTTTTGTGAGGAAATGGGTGTTGGAAGTGATGGGCTGGTTGGTGCAGATGAAGGTCCTGACTTAGTTTTGTCACTTCTGAAGGGGAAAAAGTGGGGCAAGTATATAACCTCTACATATGTTTTACACCCTAGTCCGATGCAATTTGAAGCCAAAGCTTTGCTCACAAGAGGGTTTAAATACAGCTTTGCTAGAAGTTATTTACTAAAAAAGCATGGACTATTAGGGCTTAAGTATTCAGAATCGATATGCCGAAGCCTCGCTGGATTTATTTTATATATGGTCAGGGTGAATCCTAAGATGAGCTCATATTACCTGTCCTGTTTTTTTGGTAAACTATATGGGCTGGTTAAGCGAGTGAAATAAAATGTCATTTAGACCTTTGAATAAGGTATGGTGGATAGACCCAACTAAGCTGGTTACTTTTTTTCTGGCTCCTTTGCTTATAGTCATTTTCGTTTCCTCCCAGTCTGATGTTATCCTGTCGGAAAGCATGACTCTAAAGTACTTTTCAACTTATGAGTTTTTGTTAGCTATACTCTGTATGGTGTCATTAGTGGCAGGAACACTCATTTCACCTAAAGTTTCTGGATTGAGTATTTCCTTACAAGAATCAAGAATCCTTCTTAAGGTTCTCTTTTATACTTCGCTTACTGCTTATATTGTCTGGTTTGGTGATATTCTCAGGAACCCTTCTCTACTCTTGGAGGTCATTTATGGTAATAAAGGGGCAACATATAAGGTAAGGGAAACATATGAAACAATGCCGGGAATTACGACACTTACGCAACTGTCCATTCTATATAGTTGCCTCTATGCATTGCTTCCTGATAAAGATAGAAGCCAACGTGTAATGTTATATATCTTAGTTGCGTTAACTACGTTTAGGGCATTCTTTTGGTCAGAGAGACTTGCATTGATTGAAGTTGTAATACCAATTGTCATTGTCGGTTGTCTAGCAGTAAGAAGAGGTAAGGCGCGTTGTATAGTATCACTTATGCCATTGATAGGAATTGCTGGCATATTGATTCTATTTGCACTATTTGAGTATCATAGAACTTGGGTCAATCACTATATAAACATATATGACAATTACTTTGAGTTTGTGACTTCAAGAGTTTTTTCGTACTATTACTTGGCGCTAAATAGTGGTGCCGGACTTATAAATGAATTGGGCGCTGGACAGAATACGCCATTCTATACACTACAGTCATTATATAGGCTACCCATGCTAGGGGAGCTTATATATAATTATATGGAGCCTGGTAATCCGACAAGAGATTTTTTATACAGATTTGCCGACCCTGAATTTAACAACATGAGCGGAGTTTTTACCGTTATATATGATTATGGAGCCTCAGCATTTGTTGTGTTTTTTTTGATAGGATTTCTAGCAAGAATCACGTATCGGAGTTTTATCTCAGCGGAACTTAGCTGGTTATCTTTGATGTACCCTATTTTTTTTATATCACTTATTGAGTTGCTAAGGGTTAATTACATTTTTTCTGTGAGAGTATTTCCAGTGTTTGCATTTGCATTTGCATATTGCATTTCCAAGTTTATCTTTTCAAGGGCTTCAAGGTAGGGGTTGGGTTACACTATGTCTACTTTAATAAATGGAAGATTTATTAAGCAATCAATGTCAGGAGTCCAGCGATTCGCTAACGAAGTTTCTGAAGGAATTAATGGAACGATAATAGTCCCCCCGAAGATACTCTCCTCCGGTCTTTTGGGACATTTTTGGGATAGTGTGATTCTCCCTGTAATTGCGATATCAAAAGGGAATGCTCATATTGTTAACTTATGCAATTCAGGCTCGATATTCTATAGTAACCAGTCGATTGTCCTTCACGATACTTTCTATGAAGATTATCCTGAGTGGTATTCTAGCTCGTTCTCTATGCTATACAAGTCTCTTATTCCAAGAGTGATTAAAAGTTCAAAGCACATTTATACAGTATCTCGATATTCACAAAGAAGGATTTCGGAAATATATGGTATAAATGAAGAGCACATTACTGTTCTTGGAAATGCTGTAGATACTAACAAGTTCACGCCAGTACAAGCGGTAGATGATACGGAAATTTTGAGATCAAATAATATCCCAGAAAAGTACTTGTTGTTTGTTGGTGTCACTCAGGAGAGAAAGAATATCACTCGACTTTTACAAGCGTGGAGTCAGGTTTATGATAAATGTGGGTATACTTTAGTTGTAGTTGGAGGTAGTTCGTCAAATTTTGGCTCTCCCAAAGAGCTTGAGGAACATATCAAACGGAGTGGTAACCAAGTTTTAGCATTTGGACACGCAACTGATTTAGAGTTGTCATGTTTATACAGGCATGCTCATGCGTTTTGCTTTGTTAGTTTAGCTGAGGGTTTTGGGATTCCAGTACTTGAAGCAATGGCATCTGGAACCGCTGTAATATCATCCAACTGCTCAGCAATTAAGGAAGTGGCTGATGGCGCTGCAATTTTAGTAGATCCATACTCGGTAGATGAAATTGTAAGTGCAATCGAGATGCTGTTGGTAGATGAAGAGTTGGTCAACAGCCTTGTGCAGAAGGGCCTAAAGCGGGTCAGGGACTTTAACTGGGATGATTACGCTAGAGCTGTAAATTTAAAGTTGGAGGAATCTAGTTTTGAGCAACTTTAGAGTACTTCACGTTGCTGAGACGATAACTGGTGGAATAGCAACATATTTAAAGCTAATGTCTATATGTGCTGACGAGGACAAACATCAGTCTTTTTATTTAATACCAAGCCAACAAGTTGATGAACTGAGTAACTGCCGAGAAATAATAACTCATGGAGGAGGAAGAAGCATAAAAGGTCTTATTATTCTTTTTCTGGCAGTATTCTCGACATATCGTCATCTGAAACCTGACGTGATTTATGCTCACAGTTTCTTTGCAGGCGTAGTGTGTTCTCTGTTTAAGTTAGCCAATCCAAAAGTAAAGTTCATCTACTGCCCACATGGTTGGGCTATGTTTAGGGAAAAGGGCAATTTCTATAGAAGGTTTGCAACGCTAATAGAACGCAAGATGAGTTTTATACCAGATCAAGTTGTCAATATATCACAATATGAACATGATAAGACCTCCGCTATTGGGTTTTCAAAAAATAGCATGCTTATTGAAAATTCAGTCGAAGATTTTAGCGAAAGAGAGTTAGAGCATTATCCTGACGCTATCCAAGACTTAAATGGCACCGCTGTTAATTCTTCCCATACTCCTAATTCTGAAGAGTCGATAATTAAACTGTTGTTTGTTGGGAGGCTAGATGAACAGAAGGGTATTGATATACTTTTAGATGCAATGGTGTCTCTGGATAGAAGTGATATCAATCTCAAAGTGGTCGGTGCTGGTGTCTTGAGAAACTTTAGCCACCAAGCCAATAGAGAGAACATTGAATTCTGCGGATGGCAGCCAAATAAAACAATTGATCAGTTCTATAGGTGGGCAGACGTTCTTGTTGTCCCCTCGAGGTGGGAGGGTTTTGGATTAGTTGTTCTTGAGTCTTATCGTAATGGGACTCCTGTATTGGTTAGCAATAGAGGAGCCTTGCCCGGACTCGTAGATGAAGGCATAACAGGGCACGTGTTTGACTTGAGTGTTGAATCTCTTACTGAGGCGATTTCGAGTCTAAAGAAAGGATCGTTGTCATCAATGTCACAAGATTGCAAGAAGAAGTTTGCTGAACGGTATTCTCCTGGTGACTTCGTCCGTAAACAGGCAGAGTTAATTAGGGAGTTTGATTAACTATGGAAACGAAATTGATTGTTCCGGTCATTATTGCTGGAGGCTCTGGTACCCGATTATGGCCATTGTCTCGCTCTCTTTATCCAAAGCAGTTTTTATCGCTTGAAGGTGATAGCACCATGCTGCAGTCGACTTTACAACGTCTGTCCGGCTTGGGCTGCCAGTCTCCTATCACGATATGCAATGAAGAGCATCGTTTTATCGTCTCAGAGCAACTTCGACAAGTTGGAGATATCGGCAGTGTGATGTTGGAGCCCGTCGGTCGTAACACGGCGCCAGCTGTTGCTTTGGCAGCACTCGCTGCTTTAGAGCAAGAAAATCTACAAGATGATGATCCGCTGTTGCTTGTCTTAGCCGCTGACCATGTTATCGAAGATGAAGATGCCTTCCACTGTGCGGTTGAGGCTGCAATCCCTATGGCTGAGAAGGGAGCCTTGGTGACTTTTGGTATTATGCCGAACAGTGGCCACACAGGGTACGGCTACATACAACGTGGCCAAAGGTGTGACAATGGCTTTGAGGTTAACCGTTTTGTTGAAAAGCCTGACTCTCAGACTGCTCAAATTTACGTAGATTCTGGAGAGTATTACTGGAACAGCGGTATGTTCCTGTTCCGTGCCAGCCGATATCTGGAAGAGTTGCGGGATCATCGCGGTGACATCGCCGAATCTTGCGAGAAAGCACTTAGGAACTCTATCACGGATATGGATTTTATTCGGGTTGATGGTGAAGCGTTCAATCGTTGCCCGGAAGATTCTATCGATTATGCGGTTATGGAAAAAACAAAGCATGCAGTTGTGGTTCCTCTCGACGCGGGTTGGAATGATATTGGCTCTTGGTCAGCCCTGTGGGAAGTCAGTGATAAGTGTGAAAACGGTAATGCAGTAGTCGGCGACAGCATTCTACACGATACGCGTAACTGTCATGTCCATGGTGGTGAGCGCTTAATCGCAACTGTCGGACTTGAAGATATTGTTATCGTCGATACCAAAGATGCGGTTTTGGTAGCTCACAAAGACAAGGTTCAGGATGTAAAGTCTGTTGTATCCAAGCTGAAGGCGGGTAATCGTTCAGAGTGGCAGTTACACCGAGAAGTTTACCGGCCTTGGGGTAAGTACGACTCGATTGATATGGGTCTGCGCGACCACGTCAAACGCATTACTGTCAATCCTGGCGCAAAGTTGTCTGTGCAAATGCACCATCATCGTGCCGAGCACTGGATAGTTGTTTCTGGGACGGCCCAGGTGACCAACGGCGAAGAAACCTTCCTTGTTTCCGAGAACGAGTCAACCTACATCCCAATTGGACAAGTCCATGCTTTGGAAAATCCAGGGAAGATCCCATTGGAAATGATTGAAGTACAGACAGGCTCCTACCTAGGCGAAGACGATATCGTTCGTTTCTCTGACCGTTACGGACGAGGTTCCAATGACTGAGTTAACCTGCTTTAAGGCTTATGACATTCGTGGTCAACTGGGGACTCAACTAGATGAGGACGTTGCGTACCGTATCGGTCGTGCTTTTAGCCTTTATGTTAAGCCAGAATCAGTGGTTGTGGGCGGCGATGCCCGAGAGACCAGTGAATCCCTGAAACTGGCTTTGGCAGCTGGATTGATTGACGGTGGCGCTAAGGTATTGGATATTGGAATGGCTGGTACCGAAGAGATTTACTTTGCGACTAACCATCTTGGAATTGATGGAGGCATTGAGGTTACGGCGTCGCACAATCCGATTGATTACAATGGTATGAAGCTGGTGCAAAAAGGAAGCCGTCCTATCTCAGGAGATAGTGGTCTTAATGAGATTAAAAGATTGGCAGAATGTGGAGACTGGAGCGACAGCAAACTGGATAGTCGAAGTGTCCAACGGTCAGCCAGCTACCGGGCAATCTCGGTTTTAGATGACTATGTTGAGCATTTGTTTACTTATGTAAAATCCGAAAAGCTAAAGCCTATGAAGCTGGTAATCAACTCCGGTAATGGTGCAGCTGGCCATGTCATCGATGCTATCGAGAGCCGGTTCCAAGGGCTGAAGGTTCCGGTCGAAATCATCAAAGTTCATCATGAAGCAGACCCAACATTTCCGAATGGGATCCCGAACCCGTTGTTGCCAGAGAATCGTGCTGACACGAGTAACGCTGTAATCGAGCATCAAGCCGACATGGGAATCGCGTTTGACGGTGACTTTGATCGCTGCTTTATGTTTGATGAATATGGAGAATTTATCGAAGGATATTACATCGTTGGTTTGCTCGCTGAATCCTTTCTCCAAAAATCGCCAGGCGAGAAGGTTATTCATGACCCTCGGCTAACTTGGAATACCATCGATGTCGTTAACGAAAATAGCGGCACTGCCATTATGTCTAAGACAGGACATGCTTTCATCAAAGACCGAATGCGAGCAGAAGATGCCGTTTATGGTGGTGAGATGAGTGCACACCATTACTTTCGTGACTTTGCCTACTGTGATAGCGGGATGATCCCGTGGTTGCTGGTTACTGAGCTACTTTCGGTTAAGGGACAGCCCTTGTCAGAACTAGTCAAGGGTAGAATCTCAGCATTTCCTTCATCTGGTGAGATTAATTCCACACTCGCAGACCCTCAGGGCTCAATAGAACGTGTATTCGCGGCATATAAAAATGATGCTATCTCGGTTGATATGACTGATGGTATCAGCGTAGAGTTTGCGGACTGGCGATTTAATTTGCGAAGTTCAAATACAGAGCCGGTCGTTCGTCTTAATGTTGAGGCTCGTGCTGACGCACAGTTAATGTTGAGGCGAACCGAGGAAGTATTAAAGATTTTACAAGCCTGATTATTTGGCTATATCTTCTATGTTTATAAAACTTAAGAGCGGCCTCGTCGGAGGCCATTTGGGCGAGATCATTAAAGGGGGCAGTGTTGCCCTTATTCTCAAAGTCGTTGCGGCAGGCTGTGCTTTCTTACTAAATATTGTCATTGCTAGACAACTTGGAGTTGAACAGGCTGGATACTACTTTCTGTCACTTAGCGCTATTACGCTACTGGCGACACTTGGCCTATTAGGCTTCGACAATGCACTGGTTCGTTTTATCTCATCATACAATGAGAAAGGAAATGAACATGCTATTGCACAGGTTTATACTTTAGCTTTGTCTAGGGTAATACCAGCACTTCTTGTGATTGTATCAATTGCGATTTACTTTGTTGAAGACATAGCCTTAAGTGTTTTCTCAAAACCAGAGTTGGCAGATAACTTGTGCTTGATGCTAATAGCCTCCATACCGTTGTCCATATGCTTGCTACACGGATTTGCCTTTCAGGGTAAGAAGATGGTGGCAATGTCTGTATCTTCACAGTCATTATTAGTCCCGCTAGGTTTGTTGTTAGTATTATTTTTTTTTCCATCGGTAAGTGCAGAAGGCTTGGCTTATCGTTACCTTGCCATTTCCTGCTTAGTAGCTGTTTTTGTTACGTTGTATTGGCATCGAACGTCAAGCCCAACGACAGCACGCCCTACAGTAGATGTAAAGGCCTTGATTGTACCTACCTTGCCTTCATTGTTTGTTATTGTCTTCGTTGGGCAATCACTACAATGGGGAAGCCAACTCCTTGTAGGAGCGATAGCTTCCGCACAGGATGTGGCAATCTTTGCTTCTGCTCAACGAACAGCGATGTTAACTAGCTTTATATTGATAGCGGTCAATGCTATTGCAGCACCTAAATTTGCAGCTAGTTATGAGAAGGGTGACATGGCTATGCTTAGGCAGACAGCAATACTTTCAGGCCGCTTAATGACTATTGTCGCTGTACCTGCTTTATGTGTTATGTGGTTTGGTGCCGAGTTCATCATGAGTTGGTTTGGAGATGATTTTCGCGAAGGGGCATTGGTCTTACGTATCCTCGCAGTGGGACAGTTTATAAATGTAATCACTGGCTCTGTTGGATATCTATTACAGATGACTGGAAATGAGAGGTTTCTAAGAAACAATCTCATGTTTGCTTTCATTTTTATGGTAATTGGACTGCCTCTAGCAATTCCATTGTTTGGGGTTGTTGGTGCAGCAACTGTTACATCAATATCTGTAGGCTTACAAAATTTGCTGTCGGTTTTCTTTGTTAATCGACAGCTTGGGTTTAATACGTTGCGTATTTTTAGCCGTTAGCTTCAGATGCTAGTGAGGAATTTATATGGAAATTCGCGGATATCATGTAGAGCATCGAAATTTGATGTGGCTACTTCATCGAATGTTTGACTGGTTGGCGGTACTCTTGGGCGCAGTTTTTGTTGTCGAGTTGCTTAATGATACTCATTGGGGAAATAGTCAACTCTACACTGTACTTATAATTGGTTTTCTTTTTACTGTTGTTGTCTATCCAATTGTTGGCGTTTATAGACCATGGCGGGGAGAGCCGCGTCTGAAGGAAGTCGGTAATGCTCTGGGTGCGTGGATACTATCTATGAGTTTTACCGTTGTATCGATTCAGTTTTTGGAAGTAGATCAGGCACTATATACACTCTTTATTGGTGTATGGTGTATGGTTGGTTCTGCTGTCCAAATTTGTGCGCGAATCATAGTGCGCCAATGGTTAAACTACTTACGTGGCAAGGGTCGGAATCTCCGGCATGTTATTGTTGTTGGAGATGGTCATGTTGCTGATGCGGCTATTCGACAAGTAAATAGTGCAAAGTGGACCGGATATAAATTGTCTGGGTATTTTGGCGACAATTATTTGGATACTTCGACTAAAAACTTAGGCGATTTTAATGATGTTGAGAAATACTGTCGTGACAACTCTGTTGACCAGATATGGATTGCTATGGGGCTTCATGATGCGCGTGTTGCTTCAGTATTGATTGAGCAATTGAAGTTTGTCACTGCTGACGTTCGTTACATCCCAGACTTGACAGGATTCAATCTCATCAATCACTCAGTAAGTTCTGTTGCTGGCATGCCCGTCATTAATGTATCTACTAGCCCGATGAAGGGTGTGAATCAAATTATCAAGGATATTGAAGACAAGATTATTGCGTCTATTATTCTTCTATTGATTAGCCCAGTCATGATTGGATTAGCTGTTGCTGTAAAGGTAACTTCTCCTGGGCCTATCTTTTATCGTCAGGAACGTGTTAGCTGGAATGGCAAGCCATTTGAAATGCTGAAGTTCCGCTCGATGGCGGTGGATTCTGAGGCGGACGGGGTGCAATGGGGCGGCGCGCAGTCGATGAAGGTGACGCCGATCGGCAAGTTTATCCGTGCAACCAGCCTCGATGAGTTACCTCAGTTTATCAACGTACTGAAAGGCGATATGTCCATTGTTGGGCCACGGCCAGAGCGGACAGTATTTGTCGAGCAGTTTAAGCATGAGATACCGGGTTATATGCAAAAGCATATGGTTAAAGCGGGTATTACTGGCTTGGCGCAGATAGAAGGTTGGCGTGGCGATACCGATCTGAGTAAACGGGTCGAGAGTGATTTGAACTACATCCGCAACTGGTCGTTGTGGCTGGATTTGAAGATTATCTTTTTGACTGTGTTTAAGGGATTTGTGAATAAGAATGCTTATTAAGAGCAGCGGTCAGCTTTAAGCTGTAAGCGATCAGTGAGAGCGGCGGGAGAGCAGTGGTCAGCTTTAAGCTGTAAGCGAGGAAAGCAGTTGTAAGCTTTAAGCTTTAAGCGATCAGTGAGAGCGGGAAGAGCAGTTGTAAGCTGTCAGCGATCAGTGAGAGCGGGAAGAGCAGTTGTAAGCTTTAAGCGATCAGTAGAGCGGAAGCGAGAGCAGTTGAAAGCGCTCTGTGGGTAGCAGAGACGCTTCCAACCGAGGTTGTGGCAAATGAACGTATGCGGTGAGAGGCTGGGTTCATTTGCCTTTTTCTTATAGCGACATGAATGGGTGAAGGGTTAAAAGTTCTTCGGCAGGAGCAGCGGTATGAGCAGCGATAAGCTGTCAGCTGTAAGCGATCAGTGAGAGCGGTAAGAGCAGCGGTAAGCTGTCAGCTGTAAGCGATCAGTAAGAGCAAAAAAGCGGACGGCTGTATGTGCCTTTGCATTAGCGACATAAGGCGAAGGGCGCAGCCCTTTATGGTTTTGGTTTTTGATTTTGCGCGCGCAGCGCTTATAGCCAGGCGTCAGCCGTACGGCCGTCGCGTAGCGACATAAAGCCCACGCAGTGATACAGCCGTGCCGAAGGCATATAACGCCGTCGCGTAGCGACATAAAGCCCACGCAGTGATACAGCCGTGCCGAAGGCACATAACGCCTTCGCGTAGCGACATAAAGCCCACGCAGTGATACAGCCGTACCGAAGGCATATAACGCCGTCGCGTAGCGACATAAAGCCCACGCAGTGATACAGCCGCGCGTTAGCGCATTGAGGCGTAGCCTTTTCACTTTGGTTTGTCTTTTTAGGATGTTTATGAGCAGTAATATTGTTTGGCATGACCAGAGTGTGAGTCATGAGGAGCGGCAGAAGATTAAGGGGCATAAGCCTTTGGTGTTGTGGTTTACCGGGTTGAGCGGGTCGGGTAAATCCACCATTGCTAATGCGGTAGAGCGTAAGTTGGCGGAGTTGTCTGTTCATAGTTATTTGCTGGATGGGGATAATGTTCGTCACGGTTTAAATAAGGATTTGGGTTTTAGCGATACCGACCGAATTGAGAATATTCGTCGTATCGGTGAGGTATCGAATCTGATGGCGGAGGCGGGGCTTGTTGTTTTAACCGCGTTTATTTCGCCGTTCCGGTCGGATCGTCAATTAGTGCGCGAGTTGGTGGGCGCTGAGCGGTTTGTTGAGGTGTTTATTGATACGCCGCTTGAGGTGTGTGAGCAGCGTGATCCCAAGGGGCTCTATAAGAAGGCCCGTACGGGGGAGATTAAGCATTTCACTGGCATTGATTCGGCTTATGAAGCGCCGCAGCAACCGGATATCCATGTGCAGACGGCAGAAGCGGATATTGAGACCTGTGCAGAGCGGATTGTGGAAGCTTTGAAGAGCAGTTTTAAGCTTTAAGCTGTCAGCGATCAGTAAGAGCGGGAAGAGCAGCTGTCAGCTGTCAGCTGTAAGCTTTAAGCGATCAGTAAGAGCGGGGAGAGCAGTTGTCAGCTGTAAGCTTTAAGCGATCAGTTAGAGCGGGAAGAGCAGCGGTCAGCTTTAAGCTGTCAGCGATCAGTAAGAGCGGGAAGAGCAGCGGTCAGCTTTAAGCTGTCAGCGATCAGTAAGAGCGGGAAGAGCAGCGGTCAGCTTTAAGCTTTAAGCGATCAGTAAGAGCGGGAAGAGCAGCGGCGAGCTTTAAGCTGTCAGCGATCAGTAAGAGCGGGAAGAGCAGTTGTCAGCTGTAAGCTGTCAGCGATTAGTAAGGGCAGCTGAAGGGCGCAGCCCCTTTATGGTTTTTATCTTGCGCGCGCAGCGCTTATAGCCCAGGCGTTAGCCGTACGGCCGTCGCGTAGCGACATAAAGCGAAGGGCGCAGCCCTTTACAGCCGCGCGTCAGCGCATTGAGGTCGGAGCGTTAGCGGCCGAGTTCCCATTTTTTAAGGTTTAGTAATGGCTTTTTTTGATGTGTTTAACGGTGATGCGGATGGCATCATCGCGTTATTGCAGTTGCGTTTGGCTGAGCCGAGGGATTCGGTGTTGGTGACGGGCGTGAAGCGGGATATTCAGTTGTTGGATCGGGTGGAGGCCGGGGCCGGTGATGAGGTGACGGTGCTGGATATCTCGATGGAGAAAAACCAGCAGGGGTTGCGGCGGTTGTTGGCGGCGGGGGCGAAGGTGCGCTATGTCGATCATCATCGTAGCGGCGATATTCCTGAGTCGGATAATTTGCGGGCGACGATTGATCTTAACCCCAACACTTGCACCAGTGTGTTGGTGGATAAGGCGCTGCGGGGCAAGTATCGCCATTGGGCCATTACGGCGGCGTTTGGTGACAATATGCTGGCGACGGCGGAGAAGTTGGCGGCGAAGACGCAGTTGACCGTGCATGACATCGAGCAGTTGCAGGAGTTTGGTACGCTGATCAACTACAACGGGTATGGCCGTTCGGTGGACGATTTGCATTTTCCGCCGGAGGATTTGTATAAGGCGTTGCTGCCTTATACAAATCCCCTCGATGCCATCAATGATGCGGGTTCGCCGTTTGATGTGCTCAAGGGCGCTTATGACTATGACATGGCGCAGGCCAGAGCGGTGCAGCCGGAGCTGAGTGACGAGGTGTGCGCGTTGTACCTGTTGCCCAATGCGGCGTGGGCGCGGCGGGTCAGCGGCTCGCTGGGCAATGCGTTAGCCTATCGGGCGCCGGACCGAGCCCACGCTGTGCTGACCTTGAATGAGGATATGACCTACACCGTCAGTGTGCGGGCGCCTATCCACAATAAACAGGGGGCGGATGTGGTGTGCAGCGGCTTTGCCACCGGCGGCGGCCGGGCGGCGGCGGCGGGCATTAATGCATTGCCTGCGGACAAGATTGAGGCGCTCTATCGGGCGCTGAGTGATTATTATCGTCAGTTTTAAGTAACAGGGGCCGTTTGTGCGTTATTCGCCAGAGGGTTTGCGTGAGTTATATTCGCTGTTAGTATCACGGCGATGGAATTCAGATGCCCCGATCGACTCGGTCGTGGGCATTTTTTTAGTATCTTTCGGACCCAGTACCGAAACGAATAAAATGACGATTCAGGATGAACATTTATAAAAAGTTATTAGCGGCCACCTCTCTAGTGGTTTTGTCAGGCTGCACTTTGGTGCCTGGCAGTCATGTTTCCGGGCCTTATAGCGAGACGGTTGATCTGTCCGAGCCTGAGCTTGAGCAGGTTGAGATCCAGATGATCACCCCTGCATTGATCCGTACGCATGCGCTGGATCAGGTGCATAGCGTATTAAATCCCCAACTCGATGCCGATATCGCTGCTTACGATTATGTCGTGGGTAAGGGCGATGTGCTCAATGTGACCGTGTGGGATCATCCTGAGCTCACCATTCCCGCGGGCTCGTTTCGAAGCGCTCAGGACGCCGGCAACTGGGTGCACAATGATGGCACCATCTTCTATCCCTATGTCGGCAAGGTGAGCGTGGCGGGCCTGACGGTGACGGAGATCCGCGAGATCCTAAGTCAGCGCCTGGAGAAGTACATTGAGAAGCCGCAGGTCGATGTGTCGGTGGCGGCGTTTCGCAGTCAGCGGGTGTATATGACCGGTGAGGTGAATACGCCGGGCCAGTTGCCGGTGACGAATGTGCCGCTGACGCTGCTGGATGCATTAAACCTATCTCAGGGCTTGGCCGAGCACGCCGATTGGGAAAACGTGACGTTGACCCGCAATGGTGAGGCCCGTTTGCTGTCGCTGCGTAATTTGTATGAAAACGGCGATATCAGCCAAAACATGCTGCTCAAGCACAACGATGTGGTGCATGTGCCACGCAACGATGGCATGCGGGTGTTTGTTATGGGTGAGGTGGCCGATGCCACGGCGGTGACCTTTAACCGCAATGGCATGACGCTGGCGGAGGCGCTGACGGAGGCGGGCGGCATCAACGAGGGGCAGGCGGATGCCAATGGCATTTTTGTGTTGCGCTTGAATCGTGAGGATGACGGTCGTCTGGCGGATATCTATCAGTTGCACGCCAAGGATGCGTCGGCCTTTATTCTGGCGGACCAGTTTGTGCTTGAGCCGCGGGACGTTGTGTATGTGACGGCGGCGCCGGTGGCGCGCTGGAACCGTATTATCCAGCAATTGTTGCCAACGGTGCAGGGCTTGTACTGGTTGGGTCGCAGCTACGACGACTTGGATATTTAATGCAGTTTCAGAATATTTTGGTGGTTTGCATCGGCAATATTTGCCGCAGCCCAACCGCAGAGTTGTTGCTTAAGGCCCGATTGCCGGGCAAGCAGGTCCACTCTGCGGGGCTCGGTGCGCTGGTGGATAAGCCGATGGATGCGAAGGCGCTGGCGGTGGCGGCGGCGCACGGCTTGGACGGTGCGGCACACAGTGCGCGCCAGTTGACCCGAGAGCTGGCGCAGCAGGCGGATCTGATCCTGGTGATGGAGCAGTCTCATCTCAAAGGGGTTTGCCAGTTGGCGCCGGAGGCGCGGGGCAAGACTTACCTGCTGGACAAGTGGAGCGGGGGCGCAGATATCCCCGATCCGTACCGGCAGAGCCAAGAAGCCTTTGACCATGTTTTTTCCATGATGGAGCGTGCAGCTGCCGGATGGATCAGAGTGTTAGGGCAGTAGCCTGGGAATGACAATGACACAAAGTTTAGAGTTAAAAACACGCGCCATGGCGGCGAGTGATGATATTGATCTGGGTAAGCTGTTTGCGACCCTGGCTGATGGCAAGAAATGGATTGTTTTAGGCACGGTACTGGCGACCTGTCTTGGCGTTGCAGCTGCGCTGCTGGCGACGCCGGTCTACCGCGCGGATGCGTTGGTGCAGGTGGAGGAGAAGTCGACCGGGATCCCGGGGTTGGAGGGGGTGAGCGACCTGTTTGCCAGTGAGTCTTCCTCTAAGACGGAGATTGAGCTTATTCGTTCTCGCCGGGTACTGGGCAGTACGGTGGATGAGCTGGATTTGTCGTTGTTGATTGAGCCTAAGCGCTTCCCGCTATTGGGTGGCTTTATGGCACGGCGCTATGCCGAAACGACGCCAGCGGGCGCATGGCTGTCTGCTCGCTACAACTGGGGCGGTGAGCGCATTGAGATAGGCCAGCTGCTGGTACCGGACAGTTTGCAAGGTGAGGTGTTGACGCTGGAGGTCGGTGCGGGTGAGACTTACCGTCTGTATGGCCCGGCCGATGAACTGTTGTTGCAAGGTGTGGTGGGTGAGCGCGCGATGCGCGGTGAGGTGAGCTTGCTGGTGCAGGCGCTGGACACCCATGTCGGCGCGCACATCGAGCTGGTCAAGCAGCCGCGTTTTGTTGCGATTCAGGATCTGTCTTTGGCCCTTGGGATCAGCGAGCGTGGCAAGGATTCGGGCATTTTGTCGCTGACTATGACCGGGGAAGATCCACAGCAGATCGCCGAGACGTTGGACAGCGTGGCGAATTTCTACTTTTTGCAGAACGTGAAGCGCATGGCGGCGCAGGCCGAGCAGTCGCTGGAGTTTTTGCAGCGTCAGTTGCCGGACGTTAAAGCCGATCTGGACATTGCGGAGCAGGCGCTCAATCGCTATCAGTTGCAGGTTCAGTCGGTGGATGTGTCGCTGGAGACCGAAGGGGTGTTGAAGCAGCTGGTGGATATCGAAGCCAAGCTGTCTGAGGTGCAGTTTAAGGAAGCGGAGATGAACCGCCTCTATACTGCTGAGCACCCAAGCTATAAGGCGCTGCAGGAGCAGAAGCAGAGTTTGTTGGTGCGTCGGGCTGAGCTGCTCAATGTGGTGGAGTCGTTGCCGGAGACGCAGCAGGAAATTTTACGTTTACGTCGCGATGTGGAGGTGAATCAGCAGATCTACCTGTCATTGCTCAACCACATGCAGGAGCTTTCGATTATGAAGGCCGGCACCGTGGGCAATGTGCGCATCGTCGATACGGCGGAGAGCGATCCTAAGCCGGTGAAGCCGAAGAAGGCGTTGATCGTCGCGGTGGCTTTGGTGCTTGGCGGCGTATTGAGCGTGGGTTTTGTTTTGGTGCGTGCGGCGATGAACCGCGGTATCGAATCGCCGGAAGAGCTTGAGGAAGCGGGGCTGGTGGTTTATGCCTCGGTGCCGGTGAGTGACGAACTGAGTAAGATCGAGAAGGAGCAGCGCAAGCTGGACCTGGACAGTAAGCTCAATCAGGGCCATTCGCTGCTGGCGATCCACCGGCCTGCTGACTTGGCCATTGAGGCGTTGCGAGGGCTACGTACCAGTTTGCACTTCGCCATGCTTGAGGCGAAAAATAATATTGTGGTGGTGTCGGGCTCGGCGCCAAACCTAGGTAAGAGTTTTGTTTCCGCCAACTTGGCGACAGTGATGGCGCTGGCTGGGCAGCGGGTGCTGTTGATCGATTGTGATATGCGTAAGGGCTACCTGCAACGTACCTTTGGCTTGAACTGGGACGACGGTTTGTCGGATTACCTGGCCGGTCAGGTCTCCATGGAGAAGGCGGTTCGCACTTCGGTGCAGGAAAATCTGGATCTGATCCCCCGTGGGACTTTGCCGCCGAATCCGGCGGAGCTGATCATGCATCCGCGCTTTAAGGCGCTGTTGGATTGGGCCAGCGAGGAGTACGATTTTGTCGTTATCGACACGCCGCCGATTCTGGCGGTGACCGATGCGGCGCTGGTGGCTCGCCATGCGGGCACGACCATGATGATTGCCCGCCATATGATGACGCCGCTCAAGGAAGTGGAGTATGCCTGTCAGCGTTTTGCCACTAATGGGGTGCAGGTGAATGGTGTGATCCTCAATGCGCTGGAGAAGCGTTCTGGGGGTTATGGCAGTTACGGTTATTACCATTATGAATATGGGACGCAGGCGCCGAAGTAAGCGTGCTGGAGAGCAGCTGTCAGCTGTCAGCTGACAGCGGTAAGCGGTAAGCGGTAAGCTTTAAGCGATCAGTAAGAGCGGATGCCCCTGCAGGGCAGCTTTATGCGCTGCGCGCGGCTGTAACGGTTGCGCCGGGGGAGAGCAGCTTTAAGCTTTAAGTTGATCAGCGATCAGTAAGAGCAAATGCCCCGGTGGGGCGGCTTTATGCGCTGCGCCGGGGAAAGGCGCAAGAGCGGGAAGAGCAGCTTTAAGCTGTCAGCGATCAGTAAGAGCGGATGCCCCGGTGGGGCGGCTGTAACGGCTGCGCCGGGGAAAGGCGCTAGAGCAAGAGCGTGTTTGTTTTTTTGCGCGCGCAGCGCTTATTGCCTGGCGTTAGCCGTATGGCCGTCGCGTAGCGACATAAAGCCCACGCAGTGATACAGCCGTGCCGAAGGCACATAACGCCGTCGCGTAGCGACATAAAGCCCACGAAGTCATACAGCCGTGCCGAAGGCACATAACGCCGTCGCGCAGCGACATAAGGCTGTCATGTTAAAGATATAAATCCGCGGGAAGCGATTATATAAAAGGGATCTTGTTTTGTATGATGTATGAATTCCTTCAGCCGTATTATGTGGCTGGCTTGACGGTGCTGTTGTTTGCATTGTTGGCTTTGACACGACTACGGCCATCTTGGATATTTTCTGGTGGTGTCTTATTACTCTATTTACCTGGTTTTATTAGTCCGGAAAGGCTGTTGGAACACAGTGTCAATATGGCATTGATCTCTCTATTGCTATTGATGATCGCTTCGGTGGCATTAGAGCGCACTCGAATATTGAATTGGGTGAGTCGACAGATATTTCGTACCGGATATCGGGTGACGTTATTAAGAATGGGCGCGCTGGTTTCTATTAGTTCGGCTTTTTTGAATAATTCAGCGGTGGTGGCGTCTTTGATCGGCGTGGTTCGTCGCAGTCCGGATTTTCCGGCACAACGTTTGTTGATCCCACTTTCTTACTTTGCCATTTTTGGCGGCACCTTGACCCTGATCGGCACCTCGACCAATTTGGTGGTGAACAGTTTTCTGTTAGAGCGTGGCTTGCCGGGGTTTGATTTCTTTGCCTTCCTGCCGGTTGGATTGGCTGTGGTGTTTATCTGCGGCGGTTTGGTGGTGCTATTGAGCTTTTTGCTGCCGACGGCGCGGGTGACGGAAGGGAAGAGTGCTGAGTATTTCCTCGACGCTAAGGTGGCGGCCAACAGTCCGCTTATCGGTAAGTCTGTGATGGAAAATGGGCTGCGTTCGTTGGAAGGGCTGTTTCTGGTGGAGATCGTCCGGAAGAAGCAACTTATCTCGCCGGTGGCGCCTCAGATGAAGATCGAAGCGGGTGATCGGATGATTTTTTCCGGTGATGTCGCGCATGCCAGTGAGATCTTGAGTCTGCCGGGGGTTGAGATGTTCGCGCACAGCAATGGTTTGTTGAGCTCGAATCTGAATGAGGTGCTGCTGTCACCGTCCTCTTCTATCGTCGGACGCACGTTAAAAAGCGTGGATTTTCGTTCTCGCTTTGATGCTGCGGTGGTGGCGATTGGACGTGGCGGGGAAAACCTCTCTGGCAAGCTGGGGGACATTAAGCTGCTGGCGGGTGATCGCCTAGTACTGGCTGTCGGGCCGGATTTTGAGAAGCGGCGTAACCTGAGCCGTAACTTCTTTTTCTTGAGCGATACCGAGGTACAGCAAAAGCTTAAACCGGTGCAGGAGTGGTCTGCCATTGTGGGCTTTGGCCTGCTTGTGTCGCTGGCGGCCGCTAAGGTTATGTCGCTGTTTACCGGATTGCTGCTCTATTTGGCGGTCATGGTGATCTTGAAGGTGTTGCGGCCTGCGGAGATCCGCCGGCGGATCCCGTTTGATATCTGGATAGTGATCATCGGTGCCTTGTGTCTGGCGGACAGTTTCCAAAGCTCGGGTTTGGCGCAGATGATCTCCAGCCAGATCTTCGCTTCGCTGGGGACGGGGAACCATATTGCGGCGCTGGCGGTGATCTTCTTATTGACGCTCGCGATGACGGAGGTGGTTACCAATAATGCCGCGGCGGCGCTCTCCTTCCCCTTGGCCCTGGCGGTAGCCGAGAGCTTTGGGGTGAATTATATGCCGTTTGTGATGGCGGTTGCCTTTGGTGCTTCTGCCAGCTTTTTATCCCCTATCGGCTACCAAACCAATCTGATGGTGATGAACGCGGGTAATTACCATCTGAGCCATTTCTTTAAGATCGGTTTGCCTGTCTCTGTGGTGTATTCGTCGGTGGTGTTGTTTTTGATCCCGCAGTTTTTCTATTTCTAAGGTGGTAATTACATAAAGAATTAACCAGCAAGTGTTTGTGCCTTTTAAAATAGCGTAACATTAGATTTAGGGAAGTTGATTTACTATGTATTTGAAATCGGTAAATTATTTTAGAGCCATTGCTATAATGTTTATTGTTTTAGGGCACTCATATAATTTGGGAGCGTCGAGTCAATATTTTTACCAAGAGGTATTGAAAAGTTTAATAACTGGAGGGACGGCTTTGTTTGTATTTATTTCAGGGTTCATGTTTCACCATGTTTTCTTTAATAAGTTCGAGTATTATGGTTTTATGAAAGGGAAAGTTAATAACGTACTTTTCCCCTATCTTATTTTGTCATCTTTAGCAATATTTTCTTTGTGGGCGTTGAATAAAGGGGCGTTTGGCCAAAACTTTGACGTTACATTCTTTGGTGCTGGTGATATCGCGGCCGTTACTGTTATGAAGTACTACCTTACTGGGAACCATATGGGCCCATACTGGTATATCCCATTTGTTATGTTGGTGTTTTTGTGTTCTCCGGCATACATCAAGTTCATAAAGTCCAGCGTGAAAGAAAGAATTTTAGTGTTGATTGTGAGCTTTGTTATTTCGTTATTTTGTCATAGGCCCGAACATAATATAAATCCAGTTCACTCATTATTCTATTTTAACTTCTTTTATTTGTTCGGGATTCTTTACTCTCAATATAAAGAAAAGCTTTTTTCATGTTTTAAAGGTAAGGAGTTGCCTCTTCTAGTTGGCGTCATTTTTTTTGCCGCCATAGCGGTCGATAGAGGTGAGACTGGTAATTATGCAAAGGGATTTTTTGTGTATGGAGGTGTTGATTTGATGCTCATGCAAAAAACGTTATTGATATTGTTTTTTATGTCTTTTCTTAGGCGTTTTGAACATAGTGATTTGAAAGTGCTAGATATAATTGCCTCCACAAGCTTTGCAGTTTTCTTCTTCCATCCATGGTTTATCAGTTTGTTTGTGTCTTTCTCTAAAAAAATAGATTATCCCATGGAATCATGGCTGGTATACTTTATTGCGTCGTTTTGTGTTTTGCTTTGTTCAATCGGTTCCGCAATAATTGTAAAGAGTCTATTTAAGGGTAGTCGTAGCACACGGATGCTGATAGGTTATTAATGGCGCTGTTAACACTAAGTGTTCAGTCCCGGATGAATGGCTTGGTTACTCTGCTGCGAGATTTCTGTACTCTCGGGCTGGGTAGCCAGTTTCATTCAGCAGCTAAGGACAGCAGTACATGGACATTAAGCTTCACGCAAACGCGACCACGACGCCGAAAATCCGAAAGCAAATTCAATAGTCGGTGATGAAACCTTTGGCATCCAAATAATTAAGTCAGTTGCGGGCTGTTCTAAGTTGGGTAATTGATTTTATCGCGACAAACCGCCACCAATCTCAGCAGTAAAAAGCCAAGTGGGACAACAGTTTGGAGGCAATTTGGGAGCACGTAAATGTTTAAGGTTCAGGCTATGTAAGAGCGATGGCCTTTTAATAAGGCAATGAATTAAATTGTTATTTGTCCAGTTAGGAAAGGTGTTGGGTTTTCCCATATTGATATATTAGAAATTATGATTGCATTAAATCAACTGAGAGGGACCTCTATGGGTCTGAAAAAAGTGATTATTCCTGTAGCCGGGTTGGGCACTCGGATGTTGCCTGCAAGTAAGGCCATTCCGAAGGAGATGTTGCCTTTGGTGGATAAGCCGCTTATTCAATACATTGTGAATGAATGTGTTGAGGCTGGCTTTAATGAGATTGTTTTGGTGACTCATGCGTCTAAAAACGCCATTGAGAACCACTTTGATACCTCCTTTGAGTTAGAGGCGACATTAGAGGCGCGGGTTAAGCGTCAACTATTGGCTGAGGTTCAGGCTATTTGCCCGCCAGGCGTGGCCATCATGCATGTTCGTCAGGGTGAAGCGAAGGGCTTGGGGCATGCGGTGTTGTGCGCGCAGCCTTTGGTGGGTGATAACCCGTTCGCTGTGGTGCTGCCGGATGTGATCTTGGATGAGTATACGGCCGATCAACAGACCGAGAACTTGGCGGCGATGAAGCGGCGCTTTGAGCTGGGTGGCTGTGGCCAGATCTTGGTGGAGCCGGTTCCGGCGCAGGATGTGTCTAAGTATGGCATCGCCGATTGCCATGGTGTCGATATGCAACCGGGTGATGCGGCGCGAATGTCGGCTGTGGTTGAGAAGCCTGCGGTGGATAAGGCGCCTTCGAACCTGGCTGTGGTGGGGCGCTATATTCTCCCGCCCGCCATTTGGGCGCTGCTGGAAAAGACCCCGCACGGCGCGGGGAATGAGATCCAACTGACCGATGCCATTGCCATGCTGATGGAGCAGGAAACGGTGGAGGCGTTTCATATGACCGGTCAGTCTCACGACTGTGGCGACAAATTGGGTTATATGAAGGCGAATGTTATCTACGCCATGCGCGATTCAAAATTCGGCGATGATTTCTCGGAGTTTTTGAATGGTTTGGGGGCGCGGGAGTCGGAGGAGAGCAGCTGTCAGCTATCAGGAAGAGCAGTTGTCAGCTATAAGCTGTAAGCGATCAGGAAGAGCAATAAAGCGGGTGGCTTTATGCGCTGCGCGCGGCGGTAACGGCTGCGCCGGGGGAGAGCAGCTGTAAGCTGTCAGCTTTAAGCGATCAGTAAGAGCAAAAATGCGGGCGGCTGTATATCGCTGCGCGATGGCCTTAGGCGACTGCGTCGCGGCTGTAACGGCTGCGCCGGGTCAAAGCAGTTGTCAGTTTTAAGCTGTCAGCGATCAGTAAGAGCAAAAAGCGGGCGGCTGTATGCGCTGCGCGCGGCGGTATATCGCTTCGCGATGGCCTTAGGCGACTTCGTCGCGGCTGTAACGGCTGCGCCGGGGAAAGGCGCAAGAGCGGGAAGAGCAGTTGTCAGCTGTCAGCGATCAGGAAGAGCAGCCGAAGGGCGCAGCCCTTTATGGTTTTGGTTTTGGTTTTTGATTTTGCGCGCGTAGCGCTTATAGCGTGGCGTTAGCCGTACGGCCGTCGCGTAGCGACATAAAGCCACGAAGTGATACAACCGTGCCGAAGGCGCATGACGCCGGAGCGCAGCGACATAAGGCCCACGAAGTGATAGGGCCGCGCGCTAGCGCAATACAGCCGTAGCGTTATCGCATTGAGGTCGTGCCGAAGGCATTTTGTCTTTAGGTTGGAATGATGACCTCGACGTCGGGGTGTTGTTGCTTGAGTTTGCTGGCTAGGGTTTGTTTGGCGTGGTTGTCGCCGTGGACGATGCGGATTTGTTGTGGCCCGCGGTAGATCCGTTTGATGAAGTTCAGCAGATTGGCTTGGTCGGCGTGGGCGGAGTAGCCGCTGATGGTGTGGATCTGCGCTTTGATGTCGATCTTGTTGTCATTGAGGATCACGTAGCCGCCTTTGGGGCCGTAGGTCTGTATGGCGCGTCCGGGTGTGCCTTGGGCTTGATATCCGACGAAGAGGACGTCGGCGCGTGGGTCGGGTAGGAACTGTTCGAGATAGTTGACTATTCGCCCGCCGGCGCACATGCCTGAGGCGGCGATGATGACGGCGGGTCGTTGGCGCTTGCTGAGGTAGTCGATGGTGGCTTGGTGGTCGGCGTGGCTGTCGACGGTGTAGAGGGTGTCGAAGTTGAGCGGGTGACGACCTTGCGCGATCTTCCGGCGCGCTTCTTTATCCCACAGTTGTTTGAAGTGGCGGTATTGCTCGGTGAATTGCGCGGCCAACGGCGAGTCTACGATGATCTCCAGTTCAGCCCAGAGTCGGTCTGTGGCGCTGGGGTAACGTCGATGGGTCGTTCGATGGTGTAGCTGCTCTATCTCATACAGCAGTTCTTGGGTGCGACCGATGCTGAAGGCGGGGATCAAGACCATGCCTTTATCCTGTACGGCGCGCTCTATGGTGCGCTTGAGCGCTTTGCTGCGCTGTTTGCGCCCTTGGTGGCAATGATCGCCATAGGTGCTTTCGATCACCAATGTATCAGCACGGTAGGGGCTGCGGGGTGCGGGCAGCAGTGGTGTGTGGGTGGCACCGAGATCGCCACTGAAGACGACTCGATGCGTGCCTTGGTTGATGTCGATCTCAATATAGGCCGAGCCAAGGATATGGCCGGCGGGCTGGAATTTGATTTTGGTTGGTGTGGGCGTCTTAAGCGCGTGCCATGTGCGGTAGTCGATGGCGACAAGTTGACGCTTGAGTTGGCTGAGATGGGCGTCGATCAGCCGTTTGTCGCGGGTGGCTCCGACTTTAAGGGCATCGGCAATGACTAAGGGGAGCAAGGCGGCGGTGGCTTGGGTGGCGAAGATCGGGCCGCGATAGCCATCGGCTAACAAGTAAGGCAGTCGACCGACGTGGTCGATATGACAATGGGTGATGACGACAGCGTGGATGTGGCTGATGTCGAAGTCGATGGCGAGATCGCTGCGCTGCGGATCATTGCTTTGTTCGTCGCCTTGAAACAGGCCGCAGTCAATTAGCACGCTGTGTCGTTGGTCGAGATAGAGTTGATGGCATGAGCCGGTGACGCCATTGATGGCACCGTGATGTCTGATGTGTGGGGCGATGGACATGGGCGCACTCCTTTGCTGTGAACAGGTAGAGTACTTGTTACTGGTGGGTTTTTGCAGAGTTGTGTTCACTTGGGAATAAAGGCGGGCTATTGACGGACGGCTGACCTATATTTACTCGGTACAAGGAGTAAAGCACAGTGCAATCCCGCGAAGGGCGTGAGTCAATGAGAACCATCATGCTTTTTGTGGCAAAAAGTTAGATGTGGTATGCATAACTTTCTTTAAGTTTGAATGTGCTATTGATGTCATGGATGCGTTTCGATACGTTGATTGGTGTGAAGGCTGTTACCAGCCTCATTCGCCAGATATAACGATAATTGGAGGCGTAGATATGCTTTTTTGGATCTCTCTAGGCGTTATAGCAGTAGTGGTTGTGCCCGTTGCTGTGCGTCTTGGACAAACCGAAAGCGAGTGGTAATAGCTTTTAGGTATAAAGTTGATAGCGGCAATAATGAAAAACCACCGAGAGGTGGTTTTTTTGATCTTATTGCTCTCGTTCGGATGGAAGAGATCTGTTGTCCTGATTGGCGCTAGCGTCGAGAAGATCACTTTTTCTTCAGTTCGATTGTTGTGACTTCAAAAGTTAGCTCTTCTGTAATTGCAGTTCCTCTACCGATATTTATCCTTGCAGAGCATTCTTTGTGGCACTGTTCGCGTCGTCATTTTGGGGCGTGTGAGTTGTCTCTAATTGTGTCAGTAAGGCGTGAGCCTGTGCGTTTTTTTTGCCCTGCCAGGGGGCTGTTGCTGATGATTCGCAATGGGCCTGTTTGCCAAGGGTTATCTAACCGGATGGTTAAGAGATAGATGAGATGAGCTCGATGGTTCCGGCAAGTCGTTTTAGCCCGGTGCACCGGTATCAACAGGAAGTTGATTCCTTGTATCAGATCAAGCCGGTGGGGGGGCGTTCGATCCTTCAGCCTGATCTGCCGTTTGAGCGGATCTACGCGAAGGCGCCGGCAGCTCAAGATGAGTTAAACCAGTTGGTGGTGCAGGCGGCGTTGCTGAGTGGTTCGACGACGGTGCTGCCTGAGATTAAGGCGCGGGATCGAGCTGAGCTGAAGATCGCTACGGAGTTGGATGGTCAGTTTCGATTGTTGACCGACTTGGCGCGGGCCACCTTGGTGGCGGACGACATTGAGGGTGTGTTGTCAGCGTATCAGGCTCTTGCCTCCCAGGTGGAGGTGATCTCGCTAGAGAACCGTTTCTTAAATCCGAAGGAAAATGGTTATCGGGATCTCAAGGTTTTGGTTCGGCTCCGACAGTCCGGTTTGGTCGCTGAGGTGCAGCTGCATTTGTCGGCGATTGAGGCGGTTAAAAACGGCGAGGAGCATAAGGCTTATCAGCAGCGCCAGGCCATCGAGCGCCGTGCGGATGTGGAAAAGCGGCCGATGACAGAATGGGAGCGAGCAAAGGTCAATCGATTGCAACGATACAGCCGTGCATTGTTTGAAGAGGCTTGGCAGCGGCATTTGTTGCCGAGCTTTATGGCGATGGTTTAGTGGAAGCAGCGGTGAGCTTAAAGCTATCAGCTATCAGCTATCAGTAAGAGCAAAAAGCGGGCGGCTGTATGTGCCTTCGGCACGGCTGTATATCGCTGCGCGATGGCCTTAGGCGACTGCGTCGCGGCGGTATCGGCTGCGCCGGCGGAGAGCAGTTGTCAGCTGTCAGCTGTCAGCTGTCAGCGATCAGTAAGAGCAGCTGAAGGGCGCAGCCCCTTTATGTGTTTGGTTTTTGCGCGCGCAGCGCTTATAGCCAGGCGTTAGCCCTACGGCCGGAGCGCAGCGACATGAGGCCCACGCAGTGATACCGCCGTGCCGAAGGCACATACGGCTAAGGGCGCAGCCCTTTATCGCCGCGCGGCAGCGCAATACTGTGGCTGATATTTTAGAAGTGTTGTTTGACTTCGACCCGCCATTCCCATTGATTGACTTGTTCGTCGTCGCTGATTGGGCGGGCGAAGTCGAGGTGGATGACGTTGTTGCTGCCGGCGTGTGAGGCGTAGAAGCGCAATCCTATCCCAACGCTCTGCAGGGTGCCGGTTGGGTTATCCGGGTAGGGGCTGCCGCCCCGGGCTTCGCCTATGTCGTAGAAGAGCGCGGCTCCGGCTTCCAGCAACTGCCAAAGGTTGATATTGGGGTAATAGCGCGCTTCGGCGGATGCCAGCAATATGGTGTCGCCGTGTTGATATTGCAGTGGGTAGCCACGTAAGCCGGTGGTGCCTCCTAGGGTATTGGGCCGGTCTAAGTAGCTATTGATGCTATGGCGCCAATCGATCTTTGCGTACAGACGTACGGGCTGTGAGAGCTGATAGAACAGTTCATTGCGCCACTGCATCCACAGATAGTCGCCCCGCTCTTGCTGTTGCTCGGCTTGCAGCCAGTAGCGGCTGAGCCAGAGGTGTTTCGGACTGATCGCCCAGCCCCGATGGCTGTGGAGTTGCGTTACCCAGCCGCCATCACCGCTGAGATCCCACCCCGCCTTTACGGCCAGATCCCATCCAAGATTGATGTCTTCGGCGGCGTTGATCAGAAACAGGTTGCGACGTTTTTCATAGCGGTCTTGCTGAAAACGCAGTTGCGCCCACGGGTAGGTGCGTTGTCGATCGTCCGGTAAGCGGGTGGTTTGGGTCGGGGCGAATCTGTGCTGATCATGCGACAGGCCCACTTGCCAGCGTAGCACCTGATTTGGCCAGTGAACCCAGGGTTGCCCATACCACAGCTGGGCTGACTCCAATCGCTGGTGAAATTGGTTGCTCTGTTTGCCAGCTTGGCGAATGGTGTCGTTGCGCGATTCTTTGTTGAAGTAGACACCAAAGCCGTGTTGGGAGTTGTGGCTGACAAACGGCCGTACCAATGAGACCGCGATCTTTTCACCGTCATCGGTGTCGGCCAGGGTGAGGCCCGCTTGCAGGTTTTTTCCTAGATAGAGTGGCGCATAGAGATCGATTAGGTAGCCGCTGCGTAGGTAGTCGGAGAAATAGAGTAGTTCGGTATGGATCCCCAGGCCGAGGAAGTTGCTGTCTTTGATCCCCATTGCGGCGGCGTTTTCCCCCCCTTTTCTCGAAAAATCGATGGTAGGTAACAACGACCAGGTGTCCCAAGTTTCTATCTTTATCGGTTTGCCCTGTTCTGCTTTGCTGACTTGGGCGTCACGCAGGTAAGGCTTGGAGCGGAGGTGGCGTTCGATCTCATACAGGTCGTCCGCGTCATCGGGACAGGGTAGGAATGCTCCCAGACTGTTGTTGACGGCCACCTCTTGGGTGGTGATATGGAGTCGGTTCGCCCAGTGGTGCAACCAAGTGTAGCCTTCGGCATCCGGATCAAAGACATCGTTGCGGACGACTTGATAGTGTTCCGCTAAGCACTCTGAGGTGATCAGTTGTTGTTCTGCCCCGACACATTTGAATGATAGCCATGGGGCGATCCCGAGGGCTATCAGTCCAATACGTTTCGACCCCACAGCAATTCCTCATTCGCAATGAGCTATTACTGTCGGCCAAATCGGGCGTTATTGCCAGTTGAGCAGTCGTCAGCCTAAGCTTTCAGCGATCAGTTTGGGGCGAGAGCAGCTATCAGCGATTAGCGATTAGCGATTAGCGATTAGCTATCAGCCATTAGTTTAGAGTAAGAGCCGTTAGCGGCTTCATGCTGTTAGCCATTGGTTTGGGGTGGAAAGGTTTTTGTTTTTTGCGCCACCCGAGTCTAATGCCGACGGATCTGCAGTGGAGATGGTTTATTATGTTATCCCTCCAAACGCTTTAGGGGGACGTTTCCTTTGGGTTTGGGCGAAACATTACTGACTGTTATCGATGTCCGAGATAACGGGATTGGGGCTTTAAAGAGCTCAGTTAGCTCAAACAACGCTCACTTAACGCCTTTTCGAGTATCTTTCAAGCAATCGATAAAAATCGAGTTGACTTGATCCGGCAAAATCCGTTTAATAGCGCCCCGTCGCCTCGTTAGCTCAGTTGGTAGAGCAGCGGATTGAAAATCCGCGTGTCCCTGGTTCGATTCCGGGACGAGGCACCATTTTCAAGTGGTTGGTGCTTAGCACGAACGACTGGTTACAATCTGTTCCCCTTTAGTTCAGTCGGTAGAACGGCGGACTGTTAATCCGTATGTCGCTGGTTCAAGTCCAGCAAGGGGAGCCACTTTTTCGTTTCGAGCTTTGGCTTGAAACAACGCCTCGTTAGCTCAGTTGGTAGAGCAGCGGATTGACCGATTCTAAAGTCAGCGCGCGTCCCTACCTCGATTTTGGGACGAGGCACCATTTTTGCTGAGACGTCAGGTTAAACACGTGACAATCTGTTCCCCTTTAGTTCAGTCGGTAGAACGGCGGACTGTTAATCCGTATGTCGCTGGTTCAAGTCCAGCAAGGGGAGCCACTTTTTAGTTTCGAGCCAAGGCTTGAAACAACGCCTCGTTAGCTCAGTTGGTAGAGCAGCGGATTGAAAATCCGCGTGTCCCTGGTTCGATTCCGGGACGAGGCACCATATTCGGTGCGTAAGCACAGAAGCCTCGTTAGCTCAGTTGGTAGAGCACCGGATTGACCGATTTTAAAGTCAGCGCGCGTCCCTACCTCGGTTCCGGGACGAGGCACCATTTTTGCTGAGACGTCAGGCTAAACACGTGACAATCTGTTCCCCTTTAGTTCAGTCGGTAGAACGGCGGACTGTTAATCCGTATGTCGCTGGTTCAAGTCCAGCAAGGGGAGCCACTTTTTAGTTTCGAGCCACGGCTTGAAACAACGCCTCGTTAGCTCAGTTGGTAGAGCAGCGGATTGAAAATCCGCGTGTCCCTGGTTCGATTCCGGGACGAGGCACCATTTTCGGTGCGTAAGCACAGAAGCCTCGTTAGCTCAGTTGGTAGAGCAGCGGATTGAAAATCCGCGTGTCCCTGGTTCGATTCCGGGACGAGGCACCATCTTACGAAAGCCCACTCATCTGAGTGGGCTTTTTCGTTTTTCAGATAATGATTCATAGGTTTGAGGTGGGCGATCAGGCTGGTTATCTCAGTTGGTAGAGCAGCGGATTGACCGATTTTAAAGTCAGCGCGCGTCCCTGATTCGATGATCGCCTTCGGCGTTACTGGCGTTGCCGGGACGAGGCACCATCTTACGAAAGCCCACTCATCTGAGTGGGCTTTTTCTTTTTTCAGATAATGGCTTATAGGTTTGAGGTGGGCGATCAGGCTGGTTATCTCAGTTGGTAGAGCAGCGGATTGACCGATTTTAAAGTCAGCGCGCGTCCCTACCTCGATTTTGGGACGAGGCACCATTTTCGGTGCGTAAGCACAGAAGCCTCGTTAGCTCAGTCGGTAGAGCAGCGGATTGACCGATTCTAAAGTCAGCGCGCGTCCCTACCTCGATGATCGCCTTCAGCGTTACTGGCGTTGCCGGGACGAGGCACCATCTTACGAAAGCCCACTCATCTGAGTGGGCTTTTTCGTTTTTCAGATAATGATTCATAGGTTTGAGGTGGGACGATCAGGCTGGTTAGCTCAGTTGGTAGAGCAGCGGATTGACCGATTTTAAAGTCAGCGCGTGTCCCTACCTCGATGATCGCCTTCGGTGTTACTGCCGTTGCCGTGACGAGGCACCATTTTTATGTGCCAATATATGGCGCGTCGTCAAGGCATAATGCCTACTGAACACTTACCGCTCTTCTGCTTCTGCTTCCGCTTCCGCTTCCGCTTTGGCTGATCGCTGACAGCTTACTGCTGACGGCTGCTCTTTTTGACTGATCGCTGACAGCTTCTTTGCTCTTCTGCTCTTCTGCTTCCGTTTTGACTGATCGCTGACAGCATTAAGCTGACGACTGCTCCTTTTGACTGATCGCTGACAGTTTACTGCTGACGACTGCTCTCGTGTCTCGTGCCCTTTGGGTTGAGCTTTCTTCACTTTTTTCCGCTGCTGGATTGGGCGATGAACTGTGAACAATCTCATTGTTTATCATGGCTCAGGGTGATGACGATCACGTTACTGGGGCGAGGTCGGGTTCTAGAATGGGGGCTTTCGGGACAATCATTTGGCGGTTTCTGCGCCGATGTGTCCGACCTATGGATATAGCTAGGAGCGAGACGGCATGGAAGTCAGCGCCGCAAAGCTCTGTTTGGCTTGGCATGATGATCGGGTGTTGGAGTTGGACTGGCAGTTAGCGCTGCCGGATGTGGCTGGGACACTCAATGGCAAGACCCCGGCTCAGGTGCGCGATGCGCTTGGGTTGTTATACCGCTTATGTGGTCAGGCGCAGTTGCGGGCAGCGGTCAGTTTGCAAGAGGGTGCGCTTGGCGTGGTACCGAGTGCCGACACGGAAGCGACGCGGGATCAGGCCATTTGGCTTGAGTGGATGCGCGAGCATGGCTGGCAGTTGTTTCGCGCCGCGAGTCTGTGTCTGACACAGTCACCGGCGTTGATGCAGGCGTTGGTGGCTTGGCAGCGTGCCATGCAGCAGGCGCAAGCTCAGCTGCCTGCCGATCTGTGGCGACCGGGCGTATCGGTGCAACCTTTGCAGGGGATCGATCTAGCGCCAATGTTGGCGGCGTTTTGTCGTGGGATCTATCAACCCATAATGGCGGCGCTGGAGCAGCGCGGCTGGGCAGGGCTGGCGATAACGCCGACGGCACAGGTTCAGGCGCTTGAGAGTGGCTCTGCAGCACGGACTCAGTTGGATGAGGCGTCGTTGGCGGGGCGCTTTGAGGCGCTGCGCGCTGAGATGACCCAAGCGCTGCATGGCTTTGTCCACCCGCAGCGCCAATCGCTGCTGTTGGCTCCCGGTCAGGTGGATGCGGCACGTGGACAATTACGTCATCAGTGCGATTGGTCCAGCGGTGTCGCGGCGAACTATCAGATAGAGATCCCCACGCCTGCGCTGCTCACCAGTTTGCGTCGAACCCTTTCCCATCATTCTTTTCAAACCCGCTCTGTGGCCGAGGCGGTGGTACCGCTTTTGGTGTTGGCGCATGCCCCTTGCCTGGATGTGGCGGTCGAGTGGCGATCACGTGTGGCCTACGGAGGTGCCGATGCATGAGATCTCGCTGGCGGAGGGGATCCTCGCCATTATCGAGCGACAGCGCCGTGAAGGCGATTTTGGCTGCGTCAAAAGTGTTCAGCTTGAGATCGGCCAGTTGGCCGGGGTTGAGGTGGAGGCGTTGCTCTTTGGTATGAAGGCGGTGTTTCGCGACACCGTGGCGGACGGGGCGGAGATAGAGCTGATCTCTGTCGGTGGCCAGGCGTTTTGTTTTGATTGTGAAAGTCAGGTGCCATTGGCCAAACGGGGTGAGGCTTGTCCCGGCTGTGGCGGATACCGGTTGCACGTGAATGACGGCGACCAGATGCGAGTGAAGTCCTTAGAGGTAGAGTAACTATGTGTACAGTATGCGGCTGCGCCGAAGGCAATGTGAAGATCGAGGGCGAACATGGACATTCGCATGATCACCAGGGCCAAGGACATTCTCACGGTCATGAGCATGATCATGACCACCATCATCCTCACCCGCGCCCCGCGGGCAGTAAGGTGATCCACAAGACCGTGCATCGTTATCAGCATCAGGGCGATGTGCATCATCATTATCACTTTCATGTGGCCAGTGTGGAGCAGGCTCAGCAGTTGATGGCTGATCCCACTCAACATTCCCAGCCACATTCCCAGCCACATTCCCACCCACATTCCCACCTAGATGCACACCAGCATGAGCATGCTCATCAACCTGAGCATCAATCCGCGCCCGCTGAGTCGGCGACGCTGGATTTTGATGCATTGCTGGCGGAGGAGTTTGAGCCGGAGGAGTACGACGGCGAGCTGGATTACGGCCAGGGGCCGGCCCACGCGCATGCGCCGGGGATGAGTCAGCAGAAGATGGTGCAGGTGGAGATGGATATCTTGGGCGCAAACGATGCTCTGGCCGATGCAAACCGGGCCCGCTTTGATAACGACTGTTTGTTGGTGCTGAATCTGGTGTCCAGCCCGGGCTCGGGCAAGACCACCTTGCTGACCACGACGGTGGATGAACTGAAAGAGGATTACTCGTTGGCGGTGATCGAGGGCGATCAGGAAACCGCCAATGACGCCGAGCGGATCCGCGCGACCGGTGTGCCAGCGGTGCAGGTCAATACGGGCAAGGGCTGCCACTTGGATGCGGCCATGGTGGGCCGGGCGGCGGATCAACTGGATCTGGAGGAAGCGGGCATTCTGTTTATCGAGAACGTCGGTAATCTGGTCTGTCCGGCGGAGTTTGATCTGGGTGAGGATCATAAGATCGCGATCTTGTCGGTGACCGAAGGTGAAGATAAGCCACTGAAGTATCCCGATATGTTTGCGGCCTCTGATGTCATGTTGATCACAAAGACAGACTTGCTGCCTTACGTCGAGTTTGATGTGGAGGCCTGCATCGCCAATGCGCGTCAGGTCAATCCGGAGATCGAGGTGTTCCAGTTGTCCTCCACGACAGGGGAAGGCATGGAAGAGTGGTTGGCTTGGGTGGCGAAGCAGGTGCCGGTATGTGCTTAGGGATCCCAGCTCAGATCCAATCCATTGATGATCCTGAGCGTTTTAACGTGACGGTGGCGGTGAATGGGGTAAGTCGTCTGGCAAATGCGGCCTGTATCTGGCCGACGGGCGATCCTCAGCAGTTGGTAGGCCAGTGGGCGGTGATCCACGTTGGCTTTGCTCTGGGATTATTGTCCGAGGCGGAGGCGCAGGAAACCCTGGCGGCGCTCAATGAGATCGGCGGGCTCGAGCATGAGCTGGCTGATCTGGCCGGGAGGGAGCCGGCATGAAGTTTGTCGATGAGTTTCGCGATCCGGCGGCGGTGAAGGCGGCGTTGGCGCAGATCGAGTCGGCGTTGACTCAGGTGCCCGCATCCCGCAAGCCGCTGCAGATCATGGAGGTGTGCGGCGGCCATACCCACGCCATCTTTAAGTTTGCTCTGGGCCAGTTGCTGCCGGACGACATTGAGTTTGTCCATGGGCCGGGCTGTCCGGTGTGCGTGCTGCCCCGCGGCCGCATCGACGATGCCATTACGCTGGCGGAGGAGCACGGCGTGATCCTCTGCTCTTATGGTGATGCATTGCGGGTGCCTGGTGATAAGGGCAGTCTGCAGGACGCCAAGAGCCGGGGGGCCGATATTCGGGTGGTGTATTCGCCGCTGGATGCCTTGGCGTTGGCGCGGGAGTATCCAAACAAACAGGTCGCCTTCTTTGCCTTGGGGTTTGAAACCACGGCGCCGGCCACTGCGCTGACGTTGAAACAGGCGGCGCTGGATGGGGTGGAGAACTTCTCGGTGCTGTGTCATCACATCACCATTGGCCCGCCGCTGCGGGCGATCTTGGATGATCCGGGCATTCGCATCGATGGCTTTATCGGGCCGGGGCATGTGTCGATGATCACCGGTGAGCAGGTGTACGACTTTATTGCCGAGGATTACGCCAAGCCGTTGGTGATCGCCGGTTTTGAGCCGCTCGACTTGCTGCAGGCACTTGCGATGGTGGTCAAGCAGATCGCCGCCGCCGAGGCGCGGGTGGAGAATCAGTATCGCCGCGCCGTGACCAGTGTCGGCAACCGCATTGCCCAGCAGGCGATGGGTGAGGTATTTATGCCAGCGCCGGAATCGGACTGGCGTGGCCTGGGGGCCATTCCTGAGTCGGGCTTGATGCTGTCCGAGGCGTTTCGTCCTTACGATGCCGAGGCACGATTTGGGATCGGTCGTACCAGCGTGGCGGAGCCGGAAGGCTGTGGTTGTGCCCGGGTATTGCGTGGCCAGCTTAAGCCGCACCAATGCCCCTTGTTTGGCACTATCTGTAAGCCGCAGATGCCGGTGGGGGCCTTGATGGTGTCCAGTGAAGGCGCTTGCGCGGCCTATTATCAATACCGAGCGGGAGTGTAAATGACGGTATTAGCGAAAGACGCGATCATCACCTTGGCCCACGGCAGTGGCGGTCAGGCGATGCAGCAATTGATCGAAACCCATTTTGTCGCGGCGTTCGATAACAGTGAGTTGGCCTTGATGGAAGATCAGGCCCAGTTGCCGCTGGCCGAATTGACGCTGGCGGGGGACAGACTGTCGTTTGCCACCGACTCCTTTGTGGTCGATCCACTGGAGTTTCCCGGGGGCGATATCGGCAAGCTGGCGGTGTGTGGCACGGTCAATGATGTGGCGATGGCCGGCGCGATCCCGAAATATCTGTCCTGTAGCTTTATCATCGAGGAGGGCTTGGCGCTGGCCACGCTTGAGCGCATCGTGCAGTCGATGGCGGTAACGGCGCGGCAAGCTGGGGTGCGCATCGTCACCGGTGATACCAAGGTGGTGCATAAGGGCGCATGCGACAAGCTGTTTATCAACACCTCGGGGATCGGCATCGTCCCGGTCGACCGTCAACTTGGTGCCCGTTTTATCCAAAGCGGCGATAAGGTGATCGTCTCGGGTACGGTGGGCGATCACGGGGCGGCTATCCTACAGGCGCGGGGCGAGCTGGCGTTGTCTGGTACGCTGGAAAGCGACTGTCAGCCACTCAATGGCTTGGTGGAGGCGATGTTGGCGGCCGGCTCGGTGCGAGCGCTGCGTGATGCCACCCGCGGTGGCGTCGCGGCGGTGGCCAATGAGATGGCGAGCTCGGCTGGGGTGGGGATCACCTTGGCGGAGTCGGCCATTCCGCTGCATCCGCAGGTGCGCGGCGTCAGTGAGATCTTAGGCTTAGATCCGCTACTGATGGCCAATGAAGGCAAGTTGATCGCCGTGGTTCCGGCCCAGCACAGCGAGGCGGTACTGGCAGCGATGCGTGCGCATCCGAGCGGCGCGGAGGCGGCGATCATCGGTGAGGTGACCAACGGTTCTGCCGGGCAAGTGAAGGTGAGCGGGCCGTTTGGTGGCGAGCGTTTGCTGCCAATGCCGGTGGGCGAACAGTTGCCGCGGATCTGCTGATTTGGTGGGGCGAATCAAATTATCCGCGGTTAAGCTCTGATAGCATGATCACTTGGATATCCCAAAAACCTCGGTAATTGACCGGGGTTTTTTAATGCGATGGCTTAATAACGCGAAGAAGAGTGGTGATGAAAGATAAAACCTACCGGATGAGCCAGCAGATCATGGAGTGGCACCTTCGCCGCGAGCAACAACGCAGCAGCGCGGAGCCGAATAGTCCGCCGCTGCGATTGGTGAGCTCTGAGCTCAATATGCTCAGCGAGGTGCGGGTCTTGGCGCTCGAGCTGGAGTGCGCCCGCTCCAAGAACGCGCAGTTGCAGGCTCAGGTGCTTTACCTACAGCACGAGCTCGGCTCGCTGCAGCGGGAGGAGTCGCTGGAGTCGGCGTTGGCACGGCGTCTGGCTTGGCAGGGAGCGTTGATCGGCAGTTTGGTGACTGCCGGGGTGATCGCGTTTGCTTTGTTAGCGTACGGCTGAGCACGGACTGGCCGTGGGCGTTGATGGAAACCGAGGCTTTGGCTTCGGTTTTTTATGCTGTGCCCGAGTTAGCTGCGGGTCGATTTTTTTGTCTTGTATCTCAACCTTTAGCATCGCCTTTAGTTCCCATGTCGTGTTGGCGGCGGCTAGCCATCTTTGTGAAATTACGAGAGGCGAGCTCCTCTGCATTCCCCTTCGTTTCGCTGCTCTCTCACTTAAGGTGTGGTCCAACGCCAACTCCAGCAAGCGGCTGAAAGTCGTCCCCCGTTATTGATGGAGAGGCAACGACAAAAGCGGCAGCGCTGCGCTCGGGATCTGTCTCCACGCACTAATGCTTGATGCTGCTTTCGGTGGCCCCAAAAAATGTTCGCCTCGAACTTCACCTGTGACTTAAGACAGAGCGTTTTTTACGGACGCGAAACGTCGGGAAGAGGCGATCGCGGCGCAGATGGATGTCCCTTTGAGCTCGGCCTGTGATGGGGTGGGGGCTTTTGCTAATCCTGTTGCCGTGGCGCTGGCCACGCCCACGCGGATTGTTCAGTCGATGGCGCAAAGAATGCGGGCAGTCTGATCGCAGACCGGTATCGGCGATACGGTGCATAACGGCACGTGCTACGAGTTGTCTTTCAACGCCTCGGGGCTCGGCATCGTGTCGACTGAGCGGCAGTTGGGTGCTTGCTTTGTCCTCGGTGGCGATAAGGCGGTTGCGCTGGCGGCGATCCCGGTACATCCGATCGGCGCGGAGGCAGCGATCATCGGTGAGGTGACTGACGGCCCCGCTGGGCAAGTGAAGGTGAGCGGCTCGTTTGGTCGCAATCGCCTGTTGCCGATGCCGGTAGAAGAACAATTACTGCGGATCGGTCGATAGAGTGACCTGGATCAAACTTGGTTGTATGGGGGTTTGTTAGCCTTACTGCAGTGACACCAAAAAAGCCTTTGTATTTAAAGGTTTTTTGTTCGGCATGAGAATGGGGGGGGGATGAATATCAAAACCTATCGAATGAGCCCGCGGATCATGGAGTGGCACCATCGCCGCGAGCAGCAACGTGGCAGTGCGGCACCGGGTAAGCCGTCACTTCGTTTGGTCAGCTCAGAGTCTAACATGCTTAGTGAGGTGCGAGTCTTGGCGCTCGAGTTGGAGTGCGACCGTTCGAAGAACGCGCAACTGCAAGCGCAGGTGCTGTACCTAAAGCATGAGCTTTGCTTGTTGCAGCAGTCGCTGGCGTCAGCGCAGGCACAGCGGCCCGCGTGGCAAGGCGCGTTGATGGGTAGTTTGGTGACTGCCGGGGTGATCGCGTTTGCCCTGTTAGCGTATGGCTGAGCACGGACTGGCCGTTGGTGCTGATGGAAACCGAGGCTTTGGCTTCGGTTTTTTTATGGGCGGAAAACCTCGAGAACGGCGCGGATCTTGCTCTACCTCTATGGCGGTGTCGTGAGTCGCGTGTTAGGCCTATCCGTCGGGCGTGCGCCTGATGTCGATCGAGCCTAGCGAGGCCATTTGGGAGGCAAAATGCAAAATGTGGCGTATGTGATCCCCAGCTTTCCGGTGATCAGTGAAACCTTTATTACCGCTGAGATCCGCGCGCTGGCGGCGGAGGGGATCGCTGTTCGGCCGATCTGTTTTGAGCGACGTGACGGGGCGTGTCAGCCGGGCGATGAGATCATCGCGGCGCAGATGGGGTGTACCCGGGATATCGGCCTATGGCGGGTGTTGGGACTTGTGCTGTTTTTGCTGCCGTGGCGCTGGTCACAGGTGCGTTCGGCCTGGCAATGGGCCACACAGCAAGGTGGGATCCGGCCGCGTTCACTGATGCTGCATGGCCTGCGTTTGGCGGTGTGGGTGCGCGCGGGGCGCTGTCGCCATATTCATGCCCACTTTGTTCATAGCAGCGCCGCCATGGCGTTGATCGCTGGGCGCCTGCTGGGGCTGCCGGTCTCCTTTACCGGTCATGGCACTGATGTCTATCGGGCGCCAGTAGATCTGCCCCTGAAGCTGCGCGGTTGTGACTTTGCCGTGGCGGTCAGTGAGGCGATGCAAGCCGATATGCTGGCGTTGGCGCCTGCGGCTAGGGTGCATTGCATTCCTTGTGGGATCGACACTGAGCTATTTTGCGGTGGGGCGGGCGAGGCGGGCAGCGGTTTGAGATTGCTGTTTTTGGGGCGCTTATCGGAAACCAAGGGCGTGGCGGATCTGCTCGATGCGCTAGCGCTGTTGCCGCCGGCGCAACGGCCCAGGTTGGATCTGGCCGGAGATGGCCCTTTGGCGGCGGCGCTGCGTCAGCAATGTGCTCGGCTAGAGCTTGCGCCTTGGTGCCGCTTTTTGGGGGCGGTGGATCGTGAGTGGCTGCGTCAGCACGCGCCGGGCTATCTGGCGATGGTGCTGCCGTTTTGTCGCACCGAAGATGGACGGATGGATACCGGCCCGCTGGTGTTGAAGGAGGCGATGGCGCTGCGGTTGCCGGTGATCACCACGGAGCTGATGCGGTCGCTGGGGATCGTCGATGAGGAGACGGCACTGCTGTGTCCACCGAGCTCCCCGAAGGCGTTGGCGCAGCGGATGGCGATGATGTTGCAGAGTGTGACCGAGCCGGCGCTGCAACGGCGGTTGCAGGCCCAGACGGACTTAGCCGAGAGCCGGGTTAAGGCGCGCTATGATGTGCGACAGCAGGCGCAGGCCTTGGCGGCGCTGTTTCTGCAGGCGATGGCGGCGCAGCGCAGAGTAAAGAAAACGGCGCGATCTGCGCCGTTGGGGTAAGTCAGGCTCCGACACGTCGGCGTCAGGCGTAGAGCCGCACCTCTGGCGTGGTGATGGCGAGGGCGTTGCTGAGGGTGTCGAGCAACGCTTGAGTCAGGCCCGCGATGGCTTGGTAGTAGTCGGTTTGTGCCTGCGTCTGCATCAAGCTCAGCATGCGCCCAGACCAGGGCAGCAGATGATCGCGCAGCAGCTCTGTCAGGACCGGATCTTTACCGGGATCGCTGACGAGCAAGGCGATGACCGACAGCAGCAGGCCGATGTGATCCAGCGGCTCATTGCTGTCGCTGTTCACCTCAATGCCATGGTGCCGATACCACTGCATCAGCGCCTGAGTGGAGGGGCCGCACAGCAAGCGTTTCTCATGCAGGTAGGGGCTCCCCCAAGGGATCGCCTTGAGTGGACCCGGGCCGATAAACAGGGCTGCAAAGTCGGGTTTGAGTTGCGCCAGCAATGCCTCTGTTGGCTGCGACAAGGCCCGTTCCAACTGCACCAGTGCCTGCTTTTGGGTGGCATTCTGGGCGTAGTCAGGCCAACTGCGGGCGGCCCCTGCCCCTTGCAATGTTCGGAGGAAATCCAGCTTCGGTTCGCGATACAGGGCGTGATACAACACTTGCGCGGCGGCCTGTAGGTTGGCTCTCAGTTCGCTGTCCATTGTGTCTTTTCCAATAATAAGTGGAGATGGCTCTCCACTTGATGAATTCGCGTTAGCTTTGATTATGCGTAATGTGGTCAAAATCGAACCGATCCAGATCAAGAAACCGGTTCGATTTGCCATTGTCTTTTCGATGCACTGCGCATAAGACTTTGGTTTTATCCCAGTTTGCCTTTGCTTTCCCACGGGAAGTTGACCAGCCCTTCGGCCCAGTTGAGCACGTCGCCGTCACCCTCGCCGCTGGCGCGGGCGTGCTTGTTGGCACGCACCAACAGATTGGGCTGAGTGCGCTTGGGGTTGGGTAGCGGCGCGATGTCCCGATGATCTGGGTACTTGGCTTTAAGCTCGTCCATCGGGCCGAAATCCAGCGCCCGCATCGGGCAGGATTCGACGCAGATCGGCAGGCGGCCCTCGGCGATGCGCTCATGGCAGCCGTCGCATTTGGTCATGTGGCCGGACTCAAAGTCCATCTGCGGCGCATCATAGGGGCAGGCCTTATGGCAGCGACCACAGGCCATGCATTGCGCTTGGTCGATCAGCACCAGGCCGTCTTTGCGGCGCTTGTGCATGGCGCCGGTGGGACAGACTTTGACACAGGCGGGCTTGCTGCAGTGGTTGCAGCTGATGGAGGCGTAGTAAGCGTACACATCCTGCACTTCGATGATGTTGTCGGCATTGACCTGATAGCCGCCACCGCCGTACTCGTAGACGCGGCGGTAGTTGATCCCCACCGGCAGATCGTTTTTGTCCTTACACGCCACCTGACAGGTTTTGCAGCCGGTGCACTTGGCGGTATCGACGAAAAAGCCGTATTGCTTTGGTTGTCTCATGGGGTTATTCCTCAGTGCTCTTTTCGGCTTGCTGCGGCGCTTTGCCTATCTCAACCAGGTTGGTGTGCTGACCGTTGCCTTTGGACAAGGGGGTCGGTTGCTGTGAGGTCAGGGTATTGAGACAGCCGCCTGTATCCACCTTACCGCCCTGGAACTGGCCGCCTTTGAACCAGGCACCCTGACCCAGTGCCGCCACGCCCGGCATGATCCGCGGGGTCACTTTCACCGCCACTTCGATCTCGCCACGGTCGTTCCAGACCCGGACTTTGTCGTCGGTTTTCAGGCCACGCTCGGCTGCGTCCATCGGATTGATCCAGACCGCGTCCTGCACCGCCTCGCGCAGCCAGGGCACGTTGTGATAGCTCGAGTGCACCCGGCCCTTGGTGTGGTAACCGGTCAACTGCAATGGGTAGCGCTGGCGGGTCTCTACGTCCTCATAGCCGTCGCGGTGAGGGCTATATTTCGGAATGGCGGTGACCCGCTCTTGCTGCCCGTCGGGCAGTTGCCAGTGCGCCTCTTTATAGGCCAGTGGTGTGGCGTAAATTTCGATCTTGCCTGACGGGGTGTCCAGTGGATGGGCTTGAGGATCCTTGCGGAAATCCTCCAGCGCGATGTGGCTGCCCTGAGGCAGGTACTGACGGTAGACGCCCTGCTTGAGCATGACCTCTTTGTCCGGCAAACCCGGGTTGGCCGCCTGGGCTTCGGCGTAGAATTGATCCAGCCAATCCTGCGTGGTTTTGCCTTCGGTAAAGGCATCTTCCACCCCGAAGCGTTTGGCCAGCTCGGTGCAGACGTCGTAGGAGTTGCGGCACTCAAACATGGGGCCGACGCTGGAGCTCATCTGCACCACGGTGGCGGTGTTACCGGCGGCGTAGCCCTGGGAGATCAGATCCTCGCTCTCCAGCCAGGTCACGTCCGGCAGCACGATGTCGGCGTAGCGGGCGCTCGGGGTCATCCAATTGTCCACCACCAGAATGAATTCGCACTTGGATTCGTCCTGCAAAATTTGCTCGGTGCGGTTGGTGTCGGCGTGCTGGTTAATGAGCGCGTTGCCGGCGTAGTTGATGATGGCTTTGATCCCGGTATTGAGCTTACCGTCGCCATTGGCGTCGAGTTGGTCCTCGGGCATTTTTACGCCATCGCGCAGTACGGTCATGTTGGCACCATCCTCCACCGCCTGGGTCCAGGTGAAGAAGGAGATGGACTTGTCCACCGGGTTGCTGCCCATCGGCATGCGTGGCGCGTGCATACTAGCACCGGAGGGGAGTGCGCCAGTATTGGTGCCCGGCAGGCCGAGCTGGCCCAGCATCAGTGGCAGCATGTACATGGCACGGATGGTGTTTTCCCCGGCCGCGTGGCGGTTCAGGGAGGCGGCGATCTGCACGTAAACACGGCCGGACTCGGCGGTGTCCGCCAACTGCTTGGCCAGCTGGCGCAGGGTGTCCGCCGGAATGCCGGTGATCTTCGCCGCCCACTCTGGGGTCTTGGCGTTCGGGCCCGGTTGCAGGGAGGCGGGATCCGTGTTGTCGAGGATGTGCGACTTGTAGCTGGCGGCGTAGGGGACGCCGTCGGGCAACGTGCGCTCATCGAAGCCCTGACAGTAGGTGTCGAGGAAGGTTTGATCGATGCGGTTTTGGCTGATCAGCTCAAAGGCGATTGCTTCGGCCATTGCGGCGTCGGTGCCCGGGCGGATCGGCAGCCATTGATCTTCCTTGCCCAGCGCCGAGTCGGTGTAGCGGGGATCGACGATGATGGTCTTGAAGCGGCCGCTTTGCTGCATCATCAGAAAGTCATAAGCCTCGCCGGAGCCGCTCATTCGAATTTCCGACGGGTTGTAGCCCAGCATCAACACCAGATCGGCGTTGCTCATCTCGGCCATGGCGCTGCCGGCGTAGGCCAGTGCTTCGCTGCCATAAGTGTACTTGGCGGCCTGATACATCTGGCCCCAGCTGTAATCGCCGTAGCTGCCCAGGTAACCGCCGAGCAGGTTCATCAGGCGGTAGTAGTTCTGCTTGCCGCCGAAGTGGTAGTAGGCGCCGGAGTTGTAGGTGAAGAACACTGACTCGTTGCCGTGCTGCTCGATGATCCCGCCGAGTTTCTGATGGATGGTGTCCAGCGCTTCGTCCCAGCTGATCCGCTCATACTGGCCGCTGCCGCGGGGGCCGACGCGCTTCATTGGGTACTTGAGGCGATCCGGCGCGTAGACGCGCTGGCGCACCGAGCGGCCACGCAGGCACGCACGGACCTGATGGTTGCCATAGCCATCCTCGAAGCTGTGATCGGTTTCGATGCGGGTGATGATCCCGTCTCGGGAGAAGACTTTGAGCGGGCAGTTGGAGCCGCAGTTGACCAGGCAGGCACTCCAGTTGACGCTTTCCGGTGCGAGTGGCGTGGCGGCGGTGCTGGCCTTGTCGGCGAACGGGTTGCAGCCGGACAGGGCCGCGGCGCCGGTCAGGCTGGCGCTCATTTTCAGAAAATATCGACGTTGCATGGCAACTCCTCATGGTCCTGCGGGGAATGGCGCGGGACGCTCTGATGGAAAATACAATCACTGAGGGTAAGGGTATCGATTAGATATGAATGGCGAAGGGCCGGATATGAATGGGGTTTGATGAAATATGAAAATATATGAACAGGGCGCGGTCGGAGGGGAATGCGCGTACCGCCCGCATCGGGCGGCACGCTGGATTGATGTCGTGCTTAGCGGTACAGCAAGAGATCCAACACGGTGTCTGAGTTACTGACGATCAGATCGGCCGCGGCCGGGGCCAAGGTGGGATCGGCAAACAGGACGCCCTGATAGTGACCATCCAGTTCACCGCATTGCTGCAGTGTCAGGCTGATCTGGTCCGCACCGGCGACAAACTCGGCCAGGCGCTCGCCGCTTAGCTGACAGCCATTGCCGTCGCTGCGCAGTTGACCGTCGCTGTCTCGGCTCAGACTGAGGCGCTGATCATTGAGCAGCAGTTGCAGCTCGCCGACGGGCAGCTCGCTGTACAGTGCGGGCTGGGAAGCAGCGACGGGGCTGTCGAGCAGGCTTGTTTCCACGCCGATGCTGGCGCTGCGGTTATCCCAGTCCTGCCAACTGCCGCTGGCTTGCTGTGATGGGTAGCGGTAGTAGACGGCATAGCTGTCTTGTGCGCTGGCGAATCGGCGGATCTGTACCGACTCCTGCGCGATTTGTAGGTGCTCTAATTGCGCGCCGGGCTCAAAGGTGGAGGCGGGATCCTCGCTACTGCACCCCGTCAGCACCACAAGCAGCGCCAATGCTGGCCAATATTTCATTGTGCATCTCCTCGTTATTGGCTCAGACCGAGCAGTTTGAGATCGACCCAGCCGGTTTGCGCCCGGTTGCCTGAGTAGGTGACGTTCAGGGTACTGATGGTGGCGATCCCCTCGGCCACTAACCCGGTTTCGGCGTTGCTGGCGGTGTCTTCTAAGCTGTCCAGCTGCGGTTGCAGGCCCAGCGCGATACCGGGCAGGCCGACTAAGCGGGCGGCATGCTCGCCGAAGAAGCCCTGAACCAAGGGATCATCCCCCAGGCTGGTGACAAATTTAGGCACGTATTGTGCGCTGACGCCTATCTGAGCGGCGGCGTAGCTGAGCTCATCGGTGTCGATCTCGGCCAGACTGGGCAGGTTTAACGTGATCCCCAATCCGGCGGGCAGCACCGGGGTGTCGTTACCCAGCTGACGGATCAGCTTCATGGTCGCGGCGGCGATCTTGTCATGGCTGCCATCCCGGCCGCTGCTGGAGTGGCCGCTGACGGCGATGGCGGGAACGCCGCGGTACAGTGCGGTAACGGTGGCGCCAATGGTTCCGGAGTGGTTGGCCATGACGCCGAGGTTGTTGCCTTCGTTCGGACCGGAGATCACTAAGTCCGGGTATTGGCCCCAGCGCGCTTGGGCGACGACATCGATGCCGTACAGGACGGCGGTGGCGGGGGTGCCGTCGACATAGTGTTGATCCGGATCGTCCGGCGCGGTGCCGACGCCCGGCGCGCCTGCCGCGACGGCGCCGTGTTCACTGTCCTCGGATGTAGGCAGGACGGGGTTGAAGAAATGCAGGGACGCGGAGCGGCCGCTTTGATTGACGTAGGGCGCGGCGATCACCACATCGTGGCCATCGGCCTTGAGCGCCTGGTACAGCGCCTGAATGTTGGGGGTTTCAAAGCCATCGTCGTTGGTGAGCAGGATGTTCAGTGCCGACGCAGGCTGGGCCAAGAGGGCCAAAGTGGCTCCAATGAGGACGCGACGGGTCTGGAGGGGAAGGCGGTTTCGCATGCTGTGGGTTCCTGTGCGGTTGGAGGAGGTTGATGCCAAGCTAGCGTGGAATTTGATGCAGTCACAACTGTTTTTGTATGGCTGAACAATAAAGAGGAGAGCGTTATTGCTGTTGGCTATTGCTTGATAGTTAAGGGAATGGCTGGGGTTGAGGCTAGTTGGTTTGGACGATGACAGGCTGTGGAGAGCAGCTATCAGGAAGAGCAGCTATCAGGAAGAGCAGCTATCAGTAAGAGCAAAGCGCTGGCTGCATGTGCCTTCGGCACGGCTTTATGCGCTGCGCGCGGCCTTAGGCGACTGCGTCGCGGCGGTATCGGCTGCGCCGGGTTAGAGCAGCAAGAGCAGGGGGAGTAGGGAGAGCAGCTGTCAGCTTTAAGCTATCTGTAACAGCGAGAGCCACAAGAGCGGCAAAGCGTGTTCTTGTTTTTGGCTGTGGTTTTGGTTTTGGCGCGCGCAGCGTTTATGGCTGCGACGGAGTCGCTTAAGGCCCCAGGCGGAGCCCTATAGCTGTTGCGTAGCGACAGACAGCGGTCCTTACTGACCGCTGATAGCTTGCAGCTTATAGCGCTTTACACCATCAAGCTTTTGAGCTCGAACAGGCCCTGTTTGCGGTAGGGTTCGGCCAGGACGTGTCGGCCGTGGTGGCCGATACCCGCGCCGACGTGCAGGGCGTAGTCGAGGGCACCCTGGAAGGCGCGGCCCACCTCATAGTCGCTCTTGCCGGCGATGCTGCCGCCCATTAGCGCGTCCTGGTTGGCGGCATCGAGTAGGGTGCGGGCGTGTTGGCCTGAGAACTCCATCTGCAGCTTCAGCTCGGCCATGGCGGCTTGCTTGAGCGGCAGGACGCCGGCGATGTCGACGTTGCAGTTGGCTTTGGCGGGGGACATGTAATAGATGGTCGGTACTGGGTGCGGCGCCAGCTCTGGCATCGCTTCCAGCCCGTAGTCGCGACCGGCCAGGGCGATGGCTTCCAGTAGCAGAAGCATGGCAGGGCGGCGATCCGGATCCAGATCTTCATAGCTGTGCTCGGGATCTTGGGTGATGATGATGTCCGGTTTGACGGTGCGGATCACCCGGCAGATCGCCTGTTTGTATTCGTGGCGCAGATCGATCCCGCCACGCTCAAAATCCAGATGGGTGATGCTGTCGATCCCCAGTACCTCACCGGCGCGTTGGATGTCGTCTTTCATGTCGTCACGCACCAGCATCAGAGCGGCATGGGATTGGCCGCCTTGCTGTTTGTTAAGGGCCAATGCGCCGCCGCATTCGACCATTTCCATGCCGTAGACACCAAGGAGGAGAAGAGTATTGCTCATACGTTGGATCCCTTTTGAAATAGAGTGTCATTCCGCTTAGAAGCGGTAGTGATATTGAAGTTGTGCCAGCCGCGGTGCGCCGAGGACGTCGATGGGGTCGCGACGATCGGGCGGGGCGGTGCCGCCGGGATTAAAGATGCTCTGAACGCCGCGTTGATCGAACAGGTTTTCGATGCGCAGCAGCAGGCGGTGTTGTTGCAGTGGATCCAGCCACAGGCTAGCCCCCAGGTGAGTTAGCCAATGGCTCGGGGCTTCGCGGCCATAGTCGGTAAAGGCACCATTGCCTTGTTGGTCCCACCACAGCTCAAATCGTTCGCCGCGGTAGTGCAGGCGGGTTTGGGCGGTCCATTGCGGCACGCCATCGAGCTGGCGCCCCTGGGTTTCGCTTTGCCCCCAGGCGCCACGCAGCTCTGCACTGAGGCGAGGGCTGAGATCAAATCGGCTGCTGAGATCGATGCCATAGCTGTCGATCTCGCCATCCAGGTTTTGGTATTGGTACAGGTTGTCGTCGATGGCGACTGTGCCGATCAGATCCTCCACTCGGCGCCAATATAATTCGACCTGCCAGTAGACGCTGCCTTGATATTCCAAACCCAGATTGAGATTTTGCCCCTGCTCGGGGCGCAGATCGCGATTGCCGATCACGCCAAATTTGGCCACGGCGTGCAGCTCTTCGGCGGTGGGCAAGCGGTAGCTGGTGCCGAGGTTGGCGCGTAGGGCCAGATCGGTGCTTTGGCTTTCCAGTAGCGGGGTGTGCAGCCCAATGGATCCGGTCCACTGATCTTCGCCGTCATCGAGCCGGTCGTAACGTAAGCCAAAGGAGGTGGCGAGCCGGTTGTTCAGCTTGCGTGGCTGCAGCTGAACAAAGGCGGCGCTGGCGGCTTCATTGTCGGAGTGAAACTCCATCACCTCATCAGCCCCGGAGAAGTATTGGCGCTCCAGGCCCGCCAGCCATTGCGTCGAGTCTGCCTGCTGATGGCTGGCCAGCAGCTTAATACCGTGATCTTTAAAGCCCCAGAAGCTGTCGTTATCCCAGAGGGTGAGATCGCCGTTATCGTCTTGATCCAGCCGGAAATAGAAGCTGTCCCATTGGTGGTAGTAAGCTTTGGTTTGCAGGGCGGTGGCCGCACTGAGCTGCACCTGCCAGTCGGCGGTGAGTAGGGTTTGTTCGCGTCGGTTGTGGCTGGCGAGGGTGCCGTAGGGCCGGGTACGTTCCAGCTCGGCCTGGTTGTGTTGGGCCAGCAATGACAGGCGCTGTGTGTTTGTCGGGCGATAGGCCAGCTTAGCGCCGACGTTGTTGACGTGGTAGCCGCGCTGCTGATGGTCGGCGGCGGTCCAGTGTACGTCTTCGTCGCGGTACAGCTCATAGCCGTCGGAGCGATCGTGACTGCCAAACAGCAGCAGTTCGACGTCGCCTATCTGGGCGCCAGTGCTAAAGCCAATGCCCAGGCTGTTGAGGGTGTCGTAGGTCAGTTGCAGCTGGCCGCCGGCATCGGCGCTGGGCTCGCGGGTGACTATGTTGACCACCCCGGCGATGGCATCGGAGCCGTGCACCAGACCCTGTCCCCCTTTGAGCACCTCGATGCGGGCGATCACCATGGGGTTGATGCTGTCCAGATAGGTGGAGCCATACAGACGGTTGTTGATGCGGTTGCCGTCCACCAGCCAGAGAATATCTTTGGCGCGGCTACCTTGTAGGGCGTAATAGGCGCCGTCATACCGTCCGGCCTTGCCTTGGGCAAACAGGCCGGGAACAAACTGATTGAGGATGGCGTTGATGTCGACGGCGCCGGCGCTGGCGATCTGCTCAGCGTCGATCATGATCAAGCTAGAGCCCAGCTCGGCTTGCGACATCAGTTGTTGGTCCAGCGATTGGCCGAGCACTTGGAGCCGTTCCGGTGCGGCCGACAGAGCGGTACTGAGTCCAAGTAGCAAGGTCAATGCAGTCGGGCGGATCATGCGACGGCTCCTAATACGCGGATATGTGGGGCATCGTCGTCGTTGCTGAGTCGCTCGCTGTCGACGCCGAAGTGCCGCTTGAGATTGGCCGGGGTCAGCACTTGCTGCGGTGGGCCGTCGGCTTGGATCACGCCATCGACCAGCAGGATCAGCCGATCGCACAAGGCGGCGGCCAGGTTAAAGTCGTGGTAGCTGGCAATGACGGTCTCGATGGTGTCGTGGCAGTGTTGTAGCAGCTGCCACTGGTGACGCACATCCAGATGGTTGCTGGGCTCATCGAGCAGCAGGATCTGCGGCGCCTGAAACAGCGCTTGAGCCAGGAATACCCGTTGTCGCTCGCCACCGGAGAGGCGGCTGACCGGAGTATGGGCCAGCGGGGTGAGATGGGCGATCGCCAGCAGCTCGGCGACGCTGGGGCCGGCTCGTCCATCTGGTCGTGCCATCGCAGCCAGCTCGATGGTGTCGTGCACGCTCAGGGGCAGATCCGTGGGCTGATCCTGCAACAAGATGGCCATTTGTTGGGCCAGATCCTGCGGTGCTAGGCCACTGAGACAGTGGCAATCGAGGCTGATCCGACCGCTGGCGGGGGAATGCAGTCCGGCGATGGCTTTGAGCAGGGTGGTTTTGCCGCTGCCGTTGGGGCCAATGAGCCCGATCTTTTCGCCCCGGTGCAGGTGCAAGTCGGTGGGCTGCACCACGGTGCGGTGGCCTTGGTTGAGGGTTAATTGATGCAGTTCAATACACATAGTACGAGGTTCCGGTGATCACTGGGCCTGCTTGCGCAACAGCGACAGCAGCAGGGGGACGGCCAACACGGCCATGGGAATGCCCAGTGGCAGCTCTTCGGGGGCCAGTGCGGTGCGGCAGAGGATATCGACCCAGATCAGCAGCAGTGCACCGATCAATAGGCTGGCGGGGATCAGAGCGCGATGACCCGGGCCAAGCAGCAGCCGGGCCAGATGGGGCACCACCAAGCCAACAAAACTGACGGCGCCGGCTAGGGCTACCGAGGCGGAGGCCAACAGGACGATGATCCCGCACCAGAGCAGGCGCTCACGGCGAATATTGACCCCGAGGGTCTGGGCCTTGTTCCAGCCCATCAGCAGCGCGTCCAGTTGTTGGCGGCGTTGCCACGCCACCGCGGCACAGCCGATCAGCAGCACCAGAAGCAGAGGCAGCTGGCCTAATTCGACCCCTGCTAAGGAGCCCAGCATCCAGCGCAGGGTCGGACCGAGTGCGCGTTGATCGCCCAGCAGCATCACCAGTGTGGTTAAGGCGGAGAGCAATGCGGCGATGGCGATCCCCGACAGGGTGAGGATCAGCGGGTTGATCTGATCGCCGCGGCCACGGGCGCAGAACCACACCATTGAGAAGGCCAGCAAGCCGCCGATAAAGGCCGCCAGTGGCAGCGGCAACAGGGTGATCAGCGGCCAGCCAAGCAGGTGCATGACCGCCATCAGACTGGCGCCGTTGGCGACACCGAGCAGGTAGGGATCGGCCAGCGGGTTACGCAGCAGGGTTTGGGCTAGGGCGCCAGCCAGGCCCAGTGCGGCACCGACCAGTGCAGCAGCGAGCACTCGGGGCAGACGCAGATCGGTAATGATCAGGCCCGAGACGGCGCTGTCATCGCCTTGCAGGACGGCCCAGAGGGTGTCTGCCGGTAGAGGCACGCTGCCCAGCATCAGTCCGGCCAGCAGTGACAGTGGCAACAGTGCCAAGCCCAGCAGCAGGGCGGCGTTGCGGTATTGATTGAACATCACCGGAGCTCCTTTGAGGGTGTCGGCAGTTGGGCGAGTGCCTGATTGAGATGCAGGATCCCTTGGCTGGATCGGACGCCGTCCATGGTTTCGGAAAAGGGCAGGCTCAGGGTTGGAATGTGGCCTAAGGCTCGGCTCAATCCGGCTTGTTGGTTGAGTAGCTGTTGTTTGGCTTTGGCGGGTGACCAGTTGGAATCGACCAGTACGATCAGATCCGGCTGGGCGGCGATCACCTGTTCCCAGGACAGGGTCGCGAATGGGCGTGGGATCGCTGCGGCGCCGTTGATGGCGCCGGCTTGTTCGATCAAGTTATGGGCAAAGCCGGTTCCGCCTGCGACGTAGGGGGCGTCGTCGCCACGGAGCCAGAGGATCACCGTGGGTTGATAGGGCAAGGTGTGGCGCTGATCCAGCTGCGCTTGCTGGCGGGCGATCTCCGCTTGGGCGGCTTGCTCGACACCGAGCAGTTCCCCTAGGGATCGGATCTGCTCAAACAGGGTGGCCAGATCGGCCGGGCTATCCGCGGGGGGCGTCATCAGATAGCAGTCGATGCCGCGCGCCTGCCACCATTGCTGCGGGCCGATCCCGGCCGTGGTGAAGGCGCTGGCAAAGCCGCCGATCAGCAGATCCGGTTGCTGCAGCAGTAGGGTTTCTTTGTTCGGGTAATAGCGCGAGAGCACAGGAACTTGGGCGTACTGTTTGGCCAGCGGTGGCCAGATCGCCTCGTCGGCGTAGGCGCTGCCGACCATGCGATCCGCCAGGCCTAGTTGCAGCAACAGTTCGGTGCTGTGCTGGTTGAGGCTGATGATCCGCTGGTAGTGATCTGCACTCGTTGGTGGCAGTGGGAGCTGACTCCAGACACCAAAAGGCACAAGCCAGAGCGGCAATAGCAGAAAAAGACGAAGCACACAGATCCCTGATTATCTCTATGGTTGGCCGATTATGTTCGCGCCCAAATGAGATTGATTTGATATATATCAAAGTTTTACTAGCCGGTATGAAGAAAAATGATTTCGTGTGATGTTGGTGGAGTTACGACAGGAAGCGTATGGCGGTTGAGCGGATCACGTTATCTATGAGTGCCGATCTTTTGAGATTGGCCGATGAATTGGCGCGGCAGGGACAGTACAACAACCGGTCTGAGTTGTTTCGAGATCTGGTACGTGAGCAGAGCCGGCAGAAGGAGCTTATGCATCGGCCGAAGATCCTATGCATTGGAACACTCACGTTTCTCTACCGGCGTAGCTCTAATTTGGTGATAGGGCGGATCAGTGACGTGATGCAGGCGCAGCGTGAGTGGGTGATTGCCTCGACCCAGATCCCGGTGGATGATCTGCAGGTGATGGAAACCCTGTCACTGAAAGGGCCGGCCGATGTGTTGTTGCAGATCAACAATGAGGTGCAGACCCTTAGTGGTGTGGAGAATTGCCATCTGCACTTGATCCCCGTAATGCATGATCAGCCAGCCTAATCCAGCAACTCGATCTCCAAGCTTTCCAACAAACTGGTCGCCTCGAACCGGCTGAACTTTGCTCCTTTGACCGGATTATTGAAGATGTTGATGTCGTAGGCGATCGCTTCGGCAAAGTTGGCGTTACTGAGGTTGGTGTTATGAAACTGGGCGCCGGTAAAGTCGGTGTGGCTAAGATCGGCGTCACTGAGATCGGCTTCGCGCAGATCCAGGTTGTGGGCTTTGCACTCAAGCATCTGTAACTCATTGAGTTTCAGTCCGTAGAAGCTGCCTTCGCTGAGCAGGCACTGGTCAAACTGGACCGGGGCGCTGAACAGGAAGTTGGGCCAGTTGACCCGAGTCCAGTCGATCCCCAGTAGCTTGCAGTGCTCAAAACGTACGTCGCGCAGTTGGCTATAGCCGAGCTGTACTAGATTGAGGTTACAGCGGATGAAGTGGCAGTCGATGAATTGGCAGGCGTCGAAGGTCGCTTCACTGAAGTTACAGTCGATGAAGGTGCAGTCATCGAACCGTTTGTCATTGAGTTCCTCGTAGGAGTGATCCAACTTTTCAAACCGTTGGGACTGGTATTCGTGTTGTTTAAACATGCTACTGCAGGGCTCAAGAAAATGTGCCCCCAATGCTAATGGCTTCGCTTAACGGGAACAACGGCCTATTGGATTAGATCGGCTGATCCTTTTTGGGTTAGGACAAAGGTTCGGTTGGCCACGGGCGCAATGGAATAGAGACGAAGGAGAGTCTGTCTATATGCATAACGGGGCAACAGGGTCGAACGCCAGCACCATAGGCATTGAGGCACTTGGCGAGTTCTGGCGGGATCGAATGGCCGGGCAAAGCGTGTGCCGTTGGCGCGCGGATCGAGATCTGGCATTGATGAATGCACTCGGTATTGGACTGCATCAATGTTTGGTGTTCCTGTATGGGCAACGACCCAGTTTTGCCGATTTTGAACGCTGGATCGTTGCAACGGCTGGGCTACCGGTAGAGGCCACTGTGTCCCGATTCAATGCTGCTATGGATGCAGCGAAGATGTCCAGGGAGGTACAGCGTCAACTCGCGCAGATCACCGCGGCAGCCCCGGTGTTGACGCCGGAGGCATTGCAGCATTGGCAGGCACGCGGTTATCTGGTGCTGCGCCAGGCGATCAGTAAGGCGCAGGCTGATGTGGCTGCGGAGGCTGTTTGGCACACGCTGCAAGCATCCCCCAATGACGCTGACAGTTGGTATGGCCGAGCCAACGGGATCATGGTGGAGCTGATCCAGCATCCAGCGTTGCGTGCCATTCGTGGCAGTGCTCGGATCCGTAAAGCCTTCTCTCAACTTTGGGGCAGTGCGGATCTGTGGCCCAGTGCCGATCGCTGCAGTTTTCACCCTCCTCAGCGGCCGGGTTGGCCTTTTCCTGGTCCCGATCTGCATTGGGATCTCGATCTTAGTCAACCGCTGCGGTTTGCCACTCAGGGGTTGGTCTATCTGACGGATACGCCGCCGGAGCAGGGCGCGTTGACCTTGGTACCGGGTTTCCAACATCGGCTGGCGGATTGGCTGGCTGCTTTGCCTGCAGGGGTTGACCCGCAGCAGCAGGATCTGCATGAGTTGGGGTCGATACCGGTACCGGCACAGGCCGGAGATATGGTGATTTGGCATGCGGCCTTGCCCCATGGCAGCCGGCCGAATTTGGGACGGATGCCTCGATTGGTGCAGTACCTCAATTTAGCGCCAATCGATATTGACGCTGCCCAGTCCTCGCTTGGAGTGGCTGCGGGTGGTTTTAGCTGAGTAGCCCTGATAACTCGTATTGGGCTGCCTGATGGATCCAAGCACGCAGTGGCTCACTGCTTTGGGCATCAATCACCAGCTGAATGCGACCCTCTGTGCCTCGATGCCATACCTCATGGGGCAGATCGGCATTGAAATACCACAGCTCCCCGACGGCCATGCGCAGTGGCTGATCATCAATATGATAGAGCACGCCTTGGCTGCCGGTTAAGCTCAGATGAAGCCGCACTTCCCCCCCTTCGAGCGACAGATCTTTATCTCGGTGGCGTTTTATATGGGCGCCGGGCGCCAGTCGCATTAGACGCACGGCGCCGATGGCGGTGGGGAGCAGATCAAGCAGTGCAAGCAGATGAGGGCAATCTGCAAGGGTGGGCAGATCGCACCACTGCGAGTGCCCCTCCAGCGCGTAAAGCTGCAGGATGGGATGGGCTTGGCGGTGCTGTGCGGCACAGCGCAGCGGCAGACAATCCCAGCGACCTTGATGGCCGCGGGTATTGACGTGCGGATGCCACTCGCCGTTGAGTAAGGGGGCAAGCTCTCGCAGGATAGGTGCTGTATCGATGCGCTTAAGCCGGACGAAGGGCAGGCTCATGTACACGCTCTCCGCTGGGTTGGAAGACGAAGCAGGGCTCACGGCCCCACTGGTAGTGGAAAGCGATGCTGTCCAGCTGGTGCCACTCATGCAGAGTGAGGCTTTTTATCAGATTGAGGCTGGATTGGTTTTGGGTGAGCCAAATGTCTGCAAAGATCTGGATATCGGTCGCCAGATCGAGGCGGTCGGGCAGGCCATGGGGAGGGCAGCTCAGTGTGCCGGCAATGTGATCGTTTTGGTCGATGGTTTGGGCTGTGGCACGGTCGAGAGTAAAAAACGGCCCCAAGGGCAGTGGCAGCGCTCGATACTGAAGCGCTTGGCGATGATAGAGAGTGGCGCTGAGACGGATCTGCTGCGGGATCAGCGAACCGCCGGGTTTGAGACAGCGCGAGAGGTTGGCGAATATGCGTACCTGAGGTTCTTGCTCTAACATCGCTTTCATGGTTTCGGAAACGATCAGATCGAATCGACGCTCGCTGTGCCAGGTAATGGCATCGGCGAGGACGATCTCTTCTATAAACTCCCCCAGATCCAACTCATCCAGTACCCGCTTTAGTGTGTCGAGCGAATCCCGATGGATATCGAGCAGGGTGATACGTACCTGACTGGGCTTGATCAGCAGCAAGAGCGGCAACACCAAAGTGCCCAGTGGCCCTGTGCCCGCGTACAGCAGCTGAAGCGGCTGAGCCGGATCTGCGTGTGCGGCTATTGCAGCGAGGATCCCCTGTTGAAACTGCTGTACCCGCATATATTCCATGGCACACATGGCGGCGACCTGAGGTGAGACTGCTTTGCCCGCTGCGGTATGGCTGTAGCCCTGATCGATGAAGGTGGCTGGCCTCAGATCCAGTTCCAGAAACTGGCATAGGCGCTCAAGATAGGCATCCTGATGATGCTTGATAAGCCCTGGCTCGTCCGTCGGCACACACTGTAGCTGGCGGATGATGTTGGTTAACTCGGTTTTCAATGATGGCATTAAAACCCCAGGCTCAGTCGCAGGTAAAGGTTGTCGATGTCGTCAGCATACTGGCCATCCTGAGCAAAATACTGCCAGCCGCCGCCGACAGACCAGTGGTCGTTGAGTTGCCACTGTAGGCCTAGCTCGGTATACCAGTCGGTGCCATCCTCCTTGGCTTCGGTATGCAGTCGTGTGGAGCGGCCGCTCATTTCGCTGTCCCACCACCAGGCGCCGGCACCGAGCTCCAGCGCCAATGGCTCGGTGAGCTGCCAACGGTAGTGGGCGCCAAGGGTGACGCCGCTGGTCGCACGAGGGCCGAGTGCAGCGGCGGCCTGTTGGCTGGCAGCGGGGTCCAGTGCGGTACCACGGTATTCGAGTTTGTATTCGCCCAGATCCTGATAGCCCAGGCGCAGCCGCCATTGGGGCAGGGCTTGATAGCCGATCGCGCCGCCCCAGCTCCAGTCGCTGTTGTCACGGTGCAACTGGTCGATCTCAAAGCCCGCTTGCGTCAGTTGCAGTTGGTCGAGCTGGGTTTGGCTGCTGGTACGGCTGTAACCGCTTTGCAGTGAGACCTCCCAGTTCGCGGCGGCTTGGGCGCAAAGAAGGGTGCTGGCGGCGGCGCTGACGCGCCAGAGCTTGCGCCGGCCTGCTGCGGCGAAGAAGGCCAGCAGGAGCAGCCCTGGGCCCACTCCGCCGCCACTGCCTTTGTGGGTAACGGTAATGGTTTCATAGGCATCGATGGTGACGGATAAGCTGCCTTCGGCTTCGGCACCGAGGGGATCGGCGATCCGGTAGGTGACGGTGTCGACGCCTTGGTAGCCCAATTGTGGGCGGTACAGCACCTGTTGGTCGGCCGTCAGGCTGGCAGAGCCGTGCTCGGCGCTGACGGACAGCAGGCGCAGTGGTTGCTGGTCGGGATCGCTGTCATTGGCCAAAACGTCGACAATGATGCTGGTGCGATCTTGCGTTGTGGCGTTGTCCGGTTGCGCCTCCGGCGCTTGGTTGAAACGCACTTGGATCAGAATGGCTTCACTGACGCTGCCCCCGTTGCCGTCACTCAGGGTGTACGCCAGCGTGGCTTCACCGATGAAGTTGGCGGGCGGTTGATAGATCAGTTGGAGCGCGTGATCCTGCTCGATCTGACCGTCGCTGACATCCAGTTGAACCAGAGTGAGGGGATCGCCGTCGGGATCCTGTGCTTGTGCAACTGCGATGAGGTCAATGTTGAGGCTGCTGCCTTGCGCCATCTCCAAGGTGGCCATCTGAGCCTGCGGGGCGCTGTTATCCGTTTGCAGGATCACCACGCCACCGGGATCGGTGATCTGATTGGGCATATCATCGTCGTCGTTGGGACCGCCGTCGCTCAGGGTCAGCTGGATGCACCAATGGCCCTCGGTCAAACCGGACTGCCAGATGTCGCCGCCCGGTGGTGGACAGTAACCTTTTTCGCCCGCGGTACTGTGCAGTTGGTCACCGGTGCTGGTATCAAACTCGTACCAGCCCTTGCTATCGCTGTACTTGAGGTAGGCGGCATTGGCTGGCAGCGGTTCGCGCTGAGGCTGTACCAAGCGGTAACGCTGGCCACCCTCCGGCAGTCCGGTGGCGACGAAGTCCACCACATCGCTGACAAACTGATAGTCGGCGGGCTCAGGCAACACATCGAGTTCGTCCACATTGATGCTGTTGTTCTCCCCGCCGATGGCCAGAGCGCCAGCGCGGATGCAGATCCCGGCATCGCCCTCCACCAGATTCTGGTTCTGATCGTTCAGATCCAGTGGTGCCAGATTGCAGCCTTCGACGGCATCCAAGTAGTTCTCCAGGCCGTCGCCATCGTCATCGCCGTAGCCTTCCTGGGCATCGGGGATCAGATCGCCGTCGCTGTCGGCTTCGCTTAGTGGTGCTAGGGTGGCAACCAGTTCGAAGTGCAGGTTGGTGCGGCGCTCTAGATCGCCATCGCTGACACTGGCGCTGACTTCGTAGCTGCCCAGAGCCATGGCTGTGGGATCAAACAGCAGTTGGGTATCGCCGTCCAGATCGGGCGAGCCAGCGGCCAAGACTGCGTCCTGCCATTGAACCGTCAGGGTGTCGTTGGGATCCGGATCTTCAATGTCGGCACTTAGGATCACCGGGCCGCCATCCTGACTGAATAGGCGTCGTACTTCTCCAGCTTGTTGTGCACTCAGTTGGATGCTGGGCGCTAGGTTCTCTTCAACAATGGTCAGGGTGTGGGTGCTTTGTGTGCCTCGATTGATGTCCTCCGCCAAGGTCAGCAGCAGGGTTTCCGGTACGTCGGCTTCTTCATCGTTGAGGATAGTGACGCTGATCTGCGATTCGGTGCCTTGTTCGAAGGTAAACGCGCCTGCGCTCAGCTCATAATCGCTGCCGTCGCTGGCGCTGCCACTGAGGCTAAAGGGCACCGTCAGGGGGTATTCTGGTGCATTGCCATTGAGATAGAGAGAGAGGGACGCATCGCTGCCTTCGGCAAGTGACTGGTCTTTGCCGAAGTTGATCAGCGGATGGACATCGACGGTTTGCGTCATGCTCAAGCTACGGCCCTCACTGTCCACGGTTTGCCACACCACTTCATGACGGCCCGGCGCAAAGCGTGATCCTCGAGGGGTGCGAGAGACGGCCAGCGGCTGACCGGTGTGATCTTCGGCCGTTGCGCTGCCCAGATCGACTTTGGTTCGTGTGCTCGTCGCCCAAATGACGATATCATCGGGTACTGTCAGCGTGGGTAGATCGCCTCCACCGCTCAGGCGCAGGGTGACGCTGGCGCTGTCTGTGCTATCAAAGCCATCATCGACCACATAATCGAGAGTGATCTCGCCAGCAACGTCAGCACCGAGCGTCAGTATTAGCGCGTCGTCTTCAATAGCAACGCTGCCTTGACTGCTTTGGGCGTTGATCAGGCTGAGCGTGTCACCGTCGATATCGGTGTCGTTGGCGAGCACATCCAAGGTGTAGACACCGGTATCGTTGGCTGTCTGCTCAAAGAGGTCATCACTGGCCTGTGGTGGGTCATTTACGGCAACCACAGTCACCGGCACCGTAAGCGGCTCAGAATCTGCTTGGCCATCATTGGCGACCAGAACAAAGCTATCTTGACCGTGGAAGTTGCTGTTGGGAATGTAGCGCCAGGGCGTTTGTTGCAGCTCGCCATGCTCTGGGGGCGTCTGGATCTCAACGGTCACTGGGTCTTCATCCAGGTCTTCACTTTGCACATCAAACAGGAGCTCTCCATCCTCCTCGACCACCAGAACGGCCACGCTCAGTTGCGGCAGGTCATTGGTGTTGACGACAGAGAGGGTGAAGGGGGCAAGGCTGGCACTGGCGTCGGCACTGTCGGTGACGCTGATAACGATATTGGCGTAGCTGCCGACATCACTGTTGCCCGGCGTGCCGCTCAGCGCGCCGGTTGTGCTGTCGAAGCTGGCCCAGCTGGGTTTGCCGCTGATGGCGAAGGTGTGACTGTCGCCGACATCGATGTCGGTCAGGGTTGGGGTGAAGCTATAGGCTTCATCCTGATCGACACTGATGGCTGGTGCGCCACTGAGCGTGGGCGCATCGTTGGTATTGGCGACGGTGATGGTAAAGGCCGGCAGGCTGGCGCTGGCGCCGGCGCTGTCGGTGACGCTGATGACGATATTGGCGTAGCTGCCGACATCACTGTTGCCCGGCGTGCCGCTCAGCGCGCCGGTTGTGCTGTCGAAGCTGGTCCAGTTGGGTTTGCCAGCGATCTGATAGCTGAAGTTGCTGCTATCGAGATCCGATACCGAGGGAGTGAAAAGATAGGAAGTATCCTCATTGACCGTTGTGCTCGGTGTGCCGCTAAGCACCGGTGCGTCGTTGACCGCCTCGATGGTGACGTTGACCGTAATGATGTCGGTGAGGCTGCCATCGCTGAGCTGAACCTGAAAGCTGTCACTGCCATTGACGTTGTCATTGGGGGTGTAGGCCAGGCTAGCAGTGGTGTTGTTGCCGGTAATTGAGGCTGTGCCTAGCGCTGCTGGACTGACGATAGACCAGTTTAAGGCGTCATTATCGATGTCGCTGCCATTAAGCGTTAAGGCAAAGGCGGTGGGACTGCCATCTTCGCTCATGGTAACCGAGGTGCTGCTGCCCTGAGCGATGATGGGGGCAAGGTTGTAGATCTTGGTGACGGAGTCACTGGCCGGATCGCCGGTATTTTTGGCGGGATCGGTCAGCGTCAGCGTCAGCGTCAATTGGGCCTCAGCTAGGCTGGAGACGTCGACATTTTCTACGGTAAAGCGGCCGCTGGTTAGCGTGCCGGTGCCGGTCACCTCGTCGGTGCCGTCGCTGATCTGGTAGCTGAATCGGTCGTCAGTATTCCCACCGGCGATCTCAAAGCTCAGCGCGGTTTCGTTGTTGCTGTCGATCCGCAGTTGCTCGATCGCGACGGTATATCCCGCAGGCGCCTGGGTATCTACCTCCACCGTTCCGGCATCGGTAAGGATCTGGCTATTGCCCGCTCGATCGGTCGCGCTCAGATGAATGTCATAGATCCCATCATCCAAGGTGTCGGCAACATCGGTCAGGCTCCAGTTACCGCTTGGCTGACCGTCAGTGAGGTTGATGGTATAGGGTCCAAATTCGGTACCAGCGGCGTTCTCGAGAGTGGCAGTCAGGCTTTCCATGCCACCATCATCTTGTAGGGTGCCGGACAGGCTGGGTGTGGTGTCATTAGTCAGGTTGCTGGTCACGGTGGCGCTCGGTATTACGTCATCGTGGGTCAGACTGACCAGGTCGACGTCGGCAGAGCGATTATTGGCGGCATCGAGCGCGGCGACCACGTAGTCGCTGGTGCTGTTCTCGGCCAGGGAGAGATCCAGCGACCAGACATTGCCGCTGACAGTGGTGCTGTACCACTGGGTATCGTTGTCGGCGACGCCATCATTATTGCTGTCGGCAAACAGGGCGATGGTCACGCCATTTTCGTTGTGAGCACCCGAAATTGTCAGGCCCGTTGTAGGCTGGAAGCGCGCTTCTTGCGGAGCACTGACGGTCGGGCTTTCTGGCGCGGTAGAGTCTTCCTGGAAGTTGCCCACGGGCAGATCGGCATAGTTGCCTGCCGCATCTTCGGCGCGCAGGACGAAGTGGTTATCGCTGTCTTGCCTTAAGGTGGCGGTCAGTGACCAACTTGATCCGTTCACTGTGTCGCTGGCGATGGCGGTATCGTTGTCGGCAATGCCATTGCCGTCGTTGTCCGCCAGTAGCTTAATGGTGATCCCCTCTTCGCCATAATCGCGTTGTGATAGCGCCTGGGTGTCGGCATTGAGGATCTGCGCCGCCTGCTCGGGCGAGACCGGAGCCGGTGCCTCTGTGTCCACAAGCAGCGCGGTTTCGGTTAAGGCGACAAAGCTTAGATCGGCATCATTGCCATTACCATCGGTTGCGGTATCGCCGTTGAGGCTTAAGCTGGTGACAGCAACGCCATCGTCGTCATTGTCTCCAGTTTGCACGACATATTGGTAGGTGAGGGTCGAGGTGCCACTGCCGCTGCTGTAGCTCGCGCTTCGACTGGTACCACCAATATTCAAGGTTGCTGTGTTGTTCGTGTCCGACAGGATAACCACATCGTCAAAGCTGAAGGTGGCGGTAATGGTATCGGATCCCTTGAGATCGCCGCTATTGAGCGCCACTGACGTGATCTGTGGGCCTTGGACGTCCTTGTCGACCGTATCCGTGGTGGCAGAGCCGACATTGTCGGCGCCATCCGTCAGGGTGAGGGACAGGGTCAGGGTGCCGTCATCGAGTCCGCTGAGATCGATCCCTGCAATGCTCTCGTTAGATGCGCTAACGGTACCTGAATTGGCGACATTGCTACCGCCACCACTGCTGCTAATGCTGTAGTGGTAGTTGCTGCCCACTTCGGCACCAGACAGGGTGAAGCCGGTGTTGCTGACATTGGTTTGAGACAGGGGATCATGGTTAAAGTTGGCGCTGTAGCCAATGGGTGCAGTGACGTCTTTGGTCACTGTGTCGGTCTGAGCGGTTGCTGCGTTACCGGCCTGATCGGTCAGGATCGCCGACAAGGTCAGGATCCCTTCGCCTAGGTTGCTGAGGTTGAGTCCCGTGATCTTCATGTTGGCGGAGTCCAGGGTTCCCGAGCCGATCACCGGCGTGCCGCCGCCATCACTGGACAGGGTGTAGTCGAAACTTGAGCCCACTTCGCCAGCACTGAAGGCGAAGCTGGCCGAGGCTTGATTGGCGCCATTAATGTAGTCTTGATCCAGCGCGACGGAATGGCCACTGGGGGCCGTGGTATCTAAGGTGATCTGCAGGGATTGACTCACCGGGGAGACGTTGCCTGCGGCATCGGTTTGATATGCCTTAAGCCGATGCGCGGTATTGGGATTGGCCGCTGACAAGGTGGCCATGTCGACGGACCAGTTGCCAGCGCTGACGCTGGTGGTACTGGGCTCCCCGACATCGAGGACACCGTCGCCATCCAGATCGCTAAATAGGGTTACCGTTGCGCCGAGCTCGCCACTGCCGCTGATCCTGGGCGTGGTGTCATTGGTGATATCGTCTGTGTCGCTGCTGCCGGTATCGGAGCTGGCGGCCATATCTAGGCCGATCGGAGCGTCTGGCGCGACCGCGTCGACCAGTACGCTGGTTAAACTGCCTACTCCACTTAGTGTGGTGCTGAGATCATTACCGGCTGCGTCTTGCAGTGTGCCGCTGTTGGGAGCCAGCGTGGCGGCCAAGGCGATGCCATCGCTGTCGTCATCGCCGCTCTGTACTGTGTAGCGGAATGTCAGCGCCGTGCCGCCACTGCCACTGACGTAGTCGGCATAGCGCGTGGCTGAGCCGATGGTCAGTGCCAGATGTGGCGTCCCGCCTGAGGTATCGACCGTAACGTTTTCATTCGTATTAATGGTGAAATCCAGGCTATTTCCGGCGGTGTAGGTGGCGTTGGCTGGCACGGACACCGAGGTGACTAGCGGGGCGATATCATCGGTTAAGGCGGTTCCCGTGCCGTTGGTTACAGTGCTGGTGTTGGCCATCTGGCTGCCACCGCTACTGACGGTGAGGTTGGTATCGCCATCGATACTGATGATCACCGTGCTGCCGTGGGTCAGGCTGCTGGTGTCGTTGTAGTAGCCACTGAGGGTGTAGATCTCACTGGCACCGTCGCTCACGGATAGGCTCAGGCCCGAGAAAGTTAGGGAATCGGTCGCGGCGTTGTAGTTGCCGGTGACATTGGTCGCGTCCGGGCCGTTGAGCTGCCAGGTGATGTCGGCACGCTCTGCGTCGGAGGATGTGCCACCGAGGTTGAATACTACCTGAGTGATCCCGAGTGGAAGGCCATCGGCGCTACCGCCATCAGTCAGGGTGAAGTCGAACAGGGAGGCTGCTTCGCCTGCAGTGTCGGCGGAGAAGTTCAAAGCAACCGGTTCGCTGACGCCATTGGCGGCAGTGAGCCCACCATCGGCATCGAAGGCGTTATTGACAGTGATGGCATTGGCCACGAGATCGCTGGCGTCACCACTGGTCACATAGGCGATAAAGTCATCTGCCGCGGCCAGGTTGTAGCTGGTGCTGTCTGCGGACTGAATGCCGCTGCGGTTGAGCAGGGCGTCGACAGCAGTAAGATCGGCACCGCTCAGTGTCACGGTGAACTGGGTCGAGGAATCGATCTCCACATCGTTGGAGGTTGACAGGGTGCGCGTGCCTCCGCCTTGCCCGGTTAGGGTCAAGGTCGAGACATCAACATCATTATTGGCGCCGCTGTTGCCGACAAAACCGGTGCCGGTCACCACCAGCACACCCGTGCTGGCGTCGAAGGTGGCGGAGGTGATGGTCGGTAACACATAGGCAGCGCTGAGTTGGCTGCTTGTGGTGGCGGATACGTCGCCGGAGATGGCTTGCAGGTTAAAGGTTTCCGTCGCACCACTGGTGGGTGTGTAGGTCAGCTGCAGTCCAGTGAAGGTGGCGATCCCCGCCGTTGGCGTCAAAGTCACGGTGGCACTGTCGCCGTCGCTGTCGCCGGTGCCACTTATCGTTGCACTGCCGGCGCCATTGATCTCAGCAAGGGAGATATTGCCGCCGTAGCCGGTATCCACCACATTATTCGCGTCACGTGCCGACAGTACCGGGACGGTGGTTAAGGAGGTGGCCTGCTCAGAATCCACCGCTAAAGGGGCGGGCTGAGTGTCAAACACCAACTGGGTCGCCACCACATCGGCGGTCATGGCACTGGCGTCGCTGGGATCAATATCGCTGCCAACGGCATCTTGATCGTTGGCCGTCAGGGTAAAGGATTGCTGATCGGCGGTGGCGCTGTAGGTGAGACCCGAGAAGGTGGCTATTCCCGCAACGGCAGTCACCGTGTCGCCAGTTAAAGTACCGGCACTGGCCTCGGTTAGGGTGACGGTTTCACTAAAGTCGGTGTCGGTATTGCCAAAGGCATCCTGTGCGGTGATCACCGGCTGGGTGGTCAGGGTGCTGCCGGAGACCGAGCCCGCAGGCTGGGTGGTCCAGGCCAATTGAGTCGCGGTGATCTCGACGGGGCTGCCGACACTGTTGGTGATGGCCGTGGTGCTGCCCATCTGGGTGCCGCTGGCTCCGACGGTTAGATCTGTATCGCCGTCGATGCTGACGATCAGGGTCTGACCGTCGGTCAGGTCGGTATTGTCGTTGAAATTGGCACTGAGCGTGTACACCTCGCTGCTGCTATCGGCCACGCTGATGGGCAGGCTCGAGAAGGTGAGGGTGTTGCTGCTGTAGACGCCGGCGGTATCTGTGAGATCGGGACCGTTGAGCACCCAGCTGATCTTCGATGGATCCGCCGTGCCACTGACGTTGAGCTCGATCTGGCTGATATCCAGCGCTAAGCCATCGGCACTGCCGCCATCTGTGAGGGTAAAGTCGAACAGAGCAATGGCCTCGACTGAGGAATCCACAGTGCTGGGCAGGGCAACAGGCTCGGTGACACCCACAGCTGCGGTCAGGTTCGCGTCGCTGTCCGGGCTTTGCGTGATGAAATCGACGTGAGTCGCACTGGCTTGAAGGTTGGGGGTACCTTCGTCGTCTTCGGCGACGATATAGAGGTCGTAAGCGGTCCCCGCGCTGAGGCCGTTGAATGTATCACTGCCTGTGGTGCCGCTGGTGGCAAAACTGCCACTGGCCAGGGCTGAGGCGCCGCTGCCGTCCTGTCCCGCTTTGACCTGGGCGGCCGAGGGAGTGGTGCTGCCATTGGCAACCACCACATAGTACACCGTGCCATCCTCATCGAGATCGGCCGAGACGGTAGCGCCATCGAGGGTCGTGCTGCTGATGCTGGGGGTGCTGTTTTCAAACGATGGGCTTACGTTATCCACCACTGCAATGGTCATCGCTTCGGAATAGGTTCCCCCAGCGTTATCATCGGTTTGGATCCGTACTGAATAGTTGCCTGCACTTAGGCTGGAGGCATCATTGGCCCGAAGTGCGTTGCCGCTGATATTAAATGAGCCGTTGTTCGTGTCCCCGCTACCGCTGACCAAGGTGTAAGTATGACTATCAGCGTCGGGATCGGTGGTGGATAGGGTACCCACGGTGGCATTGTTTCCGCCGCTCTGATTGACAGAGTTGGAGCTTAGAGTGATGTCGGTAGGGGGGGCGTTGGCAGGGGTATAGCATTCAGTCAACTTTATCTGGCATTGGGCTTGGAAATTCGCTTGACCATTGACATAACGGTTTATTAATCCGCTGACTGTCGTCAATGTTTTGGAAGTATTTGAATTCCAAATGTAATAAGCGGAGTTGGTGGTGCCATAGAAGCAGTAATTACTAATTGGCGCATAAGCAAAAAGGACATTTGTTTTGCCAGGACACTGAATGTCTGTACCGGTGGCAATCGTTGAAAGGAAGCTGGCAAGCACTTTTTGTCCTTGTCCATCAGCTTGGATTGTCCCTGATAGTTTTGCTGACAGTGTGCTATTGGTTTTTAATAGTTGGTTGACCTTTAAGTATGTCAGCAGATGCCCATCAATTTGAGCTGTTCCTTTCACTTTGTGCTTAGCCGGTGTCTGTGCATTTTGACCAAATGTTGAAAATGGTGTCTTAGAGCTTTGGCGACTTGGTGACTTATTTATGGGTTGACTGACAACGTCCTGATTTGGTTGAGCCTGCGTGGGTATACTCCCGTGAGTCTGTGCGGTGGCGGCCGTTCGTTGGCGGCTGAGGGCGCCGAAGCTTCTTGAACCGAATGTGAGGGAGTTGGCTTGGGCATTGGGTACCAAAGCCGGCATCATGGCGGCTACCAGCGGCAGCCAGCGACGGGGCGGCTTGCCTGAGCTCTTAACCGGGAAAGTGGTCGCATCCTGCGGTTTCACTTCGGGTTTAGCTATGACTTGCGGTTTACCATCCTTGGCGTGTTTCATGCTCAGGGCCTCACAAAGGTTGTAATTCGGAGAAGGTAAAGTGGTTGCGCATCCTAGGGTGGTGCGGCTCAATCAGCGCCGGGAAGGTGCAATCGGGCAGTACGGCAACGTCGTAGATCTGATCCACATTGCCGGTAAAACTCAGCGTTCCGATAACCTCGGCGCTGCGAAGATCGATAAACCAGAGGCCGGAGTGGGTCTCTGGGTATTTCTGGGCTAACGGGGCAGGGCGGCTGACGTCGGACTGGCGAACCTTGGAAAGGCCGACGATGGCGATGGGACCGATAAAGTCGACGCCCCGGGTAAAGCCGGGCAGCTCTGCCACCACCTGTTTTTCTCCGGTGTCGAAGTTGTAGCGGCAGAACAGGCCGTGGCCAGATTCGCAGACGTAGAGGTTGCCGTCGTGCCAGCGCGGAGAGTGGGGCATCATCAAGCCCTGAAGCAGAAACTCGTTGCTCTGCACGTCCATCAAGGTGCCGGTGGATTTGTCACTGTCGCGCCATTTGCCCGGCTGGTCCGAAGTGGAGAAGGTAGTGACGTAGCGGGGCTGACCGTCGCGCAGGGTCATGCCATTTAGGTGGCAACGGTCCTCCGGGGTCAACTCGGAGATAAAGTGCGGCTGCCAGCGCGGTACAAAGCTGTAATTACTGTCCAGTGTGCATAGGCAGGAAAAACTCGAATTGACCGCCCATAGTCCTGAACTGCCCCAGGCGATATCGTGGATATTGATCATCCCGGTGTGGTGGCTGCTGCGGGTAATAAAACAGGCATCGGTGTGAGGCTCTAAAGGCGCAAACTGCTGGCGAATAAAGGCCTGTTGCTCTTTACGATGTGCCAGCTGCTCTTCTGTGAGTGCGGGCTGTTCAGGTGCGGTCGGTGTGTCCGCTTTAGTCGGACGGTGCAGTTTTGGTGCGGTAATGTCCTGATCGATCCCCGGTAAAGGTTGTTTTAGTTGGGGGAGCAGGTGATCTTCCCGGCTGAATTGGATCACTTGAGTGAAGGTGCCCAGAGTCAAGCTGTCGCCCTGACAAGCCAGACCCATGGGGCGGGGAAAGGCGGTAAAGTTGACGTCAATGCTGTCGCCATCGGTACGTACCAGCATCAGCCTACCGGCCTGATAGGAGGTGAAGGCCAGCGAAATATTGAGGGCACTCAGCAGGCCCGGTAGGTTGTCGGAGTATTCGCAGCCGTAATCCATCTCCTGGTAGAGCTGCTTAAGTTCTTCTTTCGCGTTCGTTTCTGCTGCTGTGGGCGTTTGCATTGTTGTTCTTGTCACCTTATTGATTGGACTGAGGCTTGAGATTGCTTAAGCCGCTGTTCGAGTTCTTCGACGGTTAATGTTGGATCGGCGCTGAGCTGTTGTGCCAGCCAGCCGCTGGCCTTGGCGGCGGCGGCCGAGGTGCCGCTAAAACGGCGGGTACGCTTGCCTCGGCCTAGCGATTGGCTTTGGTCGTCGTTAAACCAGGCATCGATACTGGGCCCTTGATTGCTGTAGTCCATCGGCGATCCGTCAGAGGCGCTGGCACCGATCACCAGTGCTGTGGTGAGGCTGGCTTCATGCTCGTTGGGCTGGAGCAGTTGAGCCTGATTGCCCGCGGCAAACACCACGGGGATCCCTTTGCCACTGCGGCCGTGTTGGCGCAGATCGGCGACGACATCGGCGATGGGTTCGAGCAGGTGGTGGGTGTGCCAGCTGTTGTTGATGATGTCCGCTCCAGCTAGCTTAGCCAGTTGCAGGCTGATCAGGGTATTGGAGGTCCAGCTATCAGGCTGGCGGATCAAGACATAGTCGGCGTCAGGAGCTAGGCCCTCGGGTGCCTGACTGTCGTGTTTGGCGCCGAGCAGCCCTAACACCAGATTGCCGTGGCGTTCCCGCCGATGCTTGGGGCTGGGATCCCAATTACCCTGAGTGACATCAAAGCTGAAGGCCACCCTTAACTCACTGAGTTCGGCGTGGTTGAGGCGAAAACCATCGTCGATCACTGCGATCGTGATCCCTTCTGCCAAGTTGCTCTCTACTGGCTCACTCGGCTGAATGATCTGGGTATTGACTGAAGGGGGCTCTGCTGAGGTGCCAATCGGTCTTTCGGCAGCCGAATTTGGCTGCCAGGACAGTTGCAGCAAGTCGGGCTGTAGCAAGGTAATAGCTTTTTGCTGTTGCAGTCGCTGGAGGGCTTGTGTCCCTTCGTCCTGCAGCAGTGTCAATCGGAAATAGCTGAAAGAGTGCCCAAGGTAGAGTTGCTGAATAGGCTCTGCTGGTAGACATTGACACCACTTGATAACTTGCTCAGGAGTGGCTTGAGCTGGCGCTTTGAGTAATACCGAGCCATTGAATTGAACCTGTAAGCTCCCCGTAGACAAGCGAATGGTTTGCGGGTCCGTGTGCCATAGGGTTTCGACCTGTACAGGCCATTGCTGTTTGAGGTTGCGAAAGGGCTCCGCAGAGTTCGCGAACAGTGCGCTTGAGTGGCTAAATATCAGCAATGCCAACAGGCCCCGGCGGCAGTGATCCGCTAGGGGGCTGGTATTCCTTATAGTATTGTTCACTGTCCACATTCTTTAGGGTCAGTTCCGTGAAGGATATATGCCTAGCAGGGCTATATAAAATGGCAGAACCAGTGATGGTTGATGATTTTCATGGGATTGGCTGTCTCCGGCGATGGTAAGGGCAGAAGCGCTCATTGCAACACTTTGCCCGGCCGTCGCTGGAACTGTCAGCTTGATGTTTTCACCTGGCGTGCCCCGCTGATCTCGTGACAGGTAGCAGCCTTGTGACGGCGCGGCCTGGCTGCCGTTGGCGTTGAGTCCTTTCACCTGATGGATGTGACTGGGCAGGTGGGAAGGCATCAAAGTGACGCTGGGCTCGCCGTCAAATTCCCCCAGGGCCCGATGGCTCAGGCCTGGGCCCATGCCCCAGTGCATGGGGGTGCGCCCCTGAAGGTCGGGTAGGCCCATGGTGCTGCGGCCATTGCCGCCATACGTGGTGCCGATCAAGGAAAATAGGGCGGTGTTTTCACCGATCGGCAGTATGCTGCCATCACACAGCGCCCAGCCACGGGGGGCGAAGGTATTCGCCATCATCTTAACTTCAGCAATAAAGGGATCAGCCATGGTTCTCTCCTTGAATTATGGGACGAGGGCTCAGTTCCGTGATGGATAAACGCCATGCATGGCGATGATGAAACTCAGGCATTGGGACGGCATCAGATTGTTGTGCCCTCGGTTGTCACCGGTCGGGGAGACGGCACTGTCGGCCATGCTCATCAACTTGGAGCCGTCGATGGCAGTTCCATTGGGGGTGTACAGAGTATCGTCCACCTGGTGGGCCAGGACGGCGTTTTGCGGTGAACTGCTGTTTGCTATCTCACTGGAAGCTGCCATGGTGTGCTGATGGGGGGGGATCTCTGCCGGTGTCAGGGTGACGGTTTCAGTACCGAAGCGTTGTCCGATTATGCGGTTGCTTAGGCCTGGGCCCTGACCCTGATGCATAGGCAGTCGGCCGCGCATATCCGGCAGGCCAAAGGAGGAGCGGCCATCGCCACCGTACGTCGTGCCCAGTAAGGAAAACAGTGCCTGATTTTCGCTGATGGCGATGAGCTGGCCATTGCAAAAAGCCCAGTGAAGGGGCGCAAAGGTTCCCGCAAACATGCGGATCTCGCCGAGATAGGGGTCAGCCATGATGCGGTCCTCTTAGTTTCTGGAAGGAAACAGCCCGGTTAGGGCGATACAATAATTCACTACTTGCGTCGGTTGCATGTTGTTGTGTGATGCGCCACCACCAACCGAGGTGGCTTGTGTCGGGTTGAGAGCCACATTGGGAGTTTTCGTGCTGTAGACCTGGCTGCCGGAGCCAAACACCGAATTTTCATAGATCTTCTGGGTGCCAGTCGATGCAGAGGCATTGAGTGAGTGGCTATGACCAGCCAGCTCAGCCTGGGTCAGGGTGACGGCTTCTACCCCATGGTGGACGCCAGCTACAAACTGCTGACCAGCCAGATCCCCTTGGCCCAAGGGCACCCGGCTGCGCATATCCGGCAGAGCAAAAGAGGTACGTCCGTCTCCACCAAATTGCGTGCCGATAAGGCTGTAGAGCGCCGGGTTCTGGCTAATCGGCAAGATCTGGCCATCGCATTGTGCCCAGCCTCTTGGAGCAAAATTAAATCCGAACATTTTTATTTCACTTTGGAAGGGTTCTGCCATTTTGATTCTCCTCTTTGGTCCGGTAGGTGCCAGTCTTTGAGCCGTTTTATACCGCCTCAGTGATGCGGGCATGACTGATGACTAAGTGCAATTGGTTGGGGGCAATGGGGACGAGAAAGAACTCTTTGTCACCGAACGTAGGACCACTCAGCTGGTAGATACCCTGTGGGCAGGTGAGAGGCTGCTGAGTTTGCAAGGTGACAGAAAAGGCGTCATACGCTTCGTTTACTTTGTTTTCAAGAACATCTATGACCGTGACATCGATCTGATTCTCTTGGCTGTCGCTAAGGGTGAGCTGAGTATTTCGGAGTCTAGAGAAATGTTCGTAATCATAGACGTGCATAGCGGAGTTCCTTCTCCAGCGTCGGACATATCATTAAGGTAATGCTGTTCATTGGTGGGCGCCAATCTATTTTGCTGAATTTGGTGCCAACGGTTGCATTTGATCGTGTCTCCATTAGCTTGAGTGGGTGAATGAGGTGGCTGGCGTTGCCATCAAAGAGTCCAGGGAGGACGCAGTCTATGACGACGAAAATGCCCGTTCCGGTGCGCCTTCGGCCGGTGCAAGTGAGCGATAGGCCGTTTTTGCAACGGCTCTACTATTCGTTGCGGGAGGAGGAGTTTGAACAGGCTCAAGTAACGCCGGCAGACCGTTTACACTTTCTTGAACAGCAGTTTCAGGCGCAGCAGCATCATTATTTTACCCATTACTGTACCGATCATTTCTATCTGGTGGAGATAGGCGCTGTGCCCGCCGGTCGCTTGTTTGTTGATTATTGGCGCGATCAGATCCGGATAGTTGATATTGCTTTATTGGAGCCCTATCGGGGCAAGGGGATCGGCGGACAACTGCTCAATCAGGTGTTAAGTGAAGGGCGGGCCCGCCATTTGCCGGTGACGATCCATGTGGAGAAATACAATCCGGCGTTGGCGCTGTATCAGCGACTGGGTTTCGAAGTGATCGGTGTGACAAACGAAGTGTATTACCTGATGCAGTGGTCTCCCTGACGGACTTTCTGGCTGTATGGCTCTTTGTTATTCCAACTGGGAATAAATACCGGAGTTTTTATAAGTAATAATGCACTCAGGTCGGCAGCGGAGTGGCCGTTAGTCGTGAAATAGATGAGGTACAGGGATGCAACAGAGCGAGCGCCGCACCCACTTGAAGCGGTTGGAGGCGGAGAGCATTCACATCATCCGCGAAGTGGCAGCGGAATTTGATAACCCGGTGATGCTTTATTCCATCGGCAAAGATTCGTCGGTGCTACTGCACCTGGCGCGCAAGGCCTTTTATCCCGGCAAGATCCCCTTTCCCCTTTTGCACGTGGACACGAATTGGAAGTTCAAGGAGATGATCAGCTTCCGCGATCGCGTGGCCAAGCAGTATGGCTTTGAGCTTCTGGTGCACAAGAATCCCCGTGGTCTGGAGATGGGGATCGGGCCTTTCACTCACGGCAGTACGACTCACACAGACATTATGAAAACCGAGGGACTTAAGCAGGCGCTGGATCAGCACAAGTTTGACGCGGCCTTCGGTGGTGCCCGTCGGGACGAAGAGAAATCCCGAGCCAAGGAGCGGGTTTACTCCTTCCGGGACAAGAACCACCGCTGGGATCCCAAGAATCAGCGCCCGGAACTGTGGAATGTCTACAACGGTCGGGTTAATCCCGGCGAGAGCATCCGTGTCTTCCCGCTGTCCAATTGGACCGAGCTGGATATCTGGCAGTACATCTACCTAGAGAACATTGAGATCCCGGATCTCTACCTGGCCAAAGAGCGGCCTGTGGTGGCGCGTGACGGCACTTTGATCATGGTGGATGACGAGCGGATGCCGATCGAGCCCGGCGAAACGGTGGAGCACAAGATGGTGCGGTTTCGAACCTTGGGCTGCTACCCGCTGACTGGCGCGGTGGAGTCGCAAGCGACCACCTTGCCGGAGATCATTCAGGAGATGCTGTTGACCAAAACGTCTGAGCGCCAGGGGCGGGTGATCGATCGCGACTCCACCGGCTCGATGGAGAAGAAGAAGGTCGAAGGGTATTTCTGAGGAACAGTGAAAAGCTGGCAGCCATTAGACGATAGCTAAGAGCAAGGGGCGGACGAGATGGACTTTGAGAAGCTGGAAGTTTGGCAACGCGCCTTCCATTTATCGTGTGAGTTGTATAAACGAACCGATCGACTTCGCGATTTGGCTTTACGCAGTCAGTTAACACGCTCTGGGCTGTCAGTGCCCAGCAATATTGCTGAAGGCATGGCGAGACGAAGCGATAAAGACAAACTTCGCTTTTTGGATATTGCCAGGGCCTCTCTGGCAGAGCTGAGAACACAGGCCATCATTGGCGCAGAAATTCAGTATTTAGAGACTGATTTTTCAAACTTTTGTGTGGCGGAAACGCGGGAGCTCGGCGCTATGCTCACCGGATTAATGAAGTGGATTGAGCAGAAACTTTAAGGATATCTCACCTGAATTGGGTGGGCGAAATGCATGGCTGAAAGCTAATGGCTAAATGCTGTTAGCTTGCTGAAAGGACAAAACGATGAACGCGGAAAACACACTGATCGAGCAGGATATCCTGGCGTATCTGCAACAACATGAAGACAAGGAGCTGCTGCGATTCATCACCTGCGGCAGCGTGGATGACGGCAAGAGCACTCTGATCGGTCGGCTGCTGCACGACTCCAAGATGATTTTTGAAGATCAGCTGGCGGCGATCGAATCCGACAGCAAGAAAGTGGGCACTACCGGTGAGCGGGTGGATCTGGCCCTGTTGGTGGATGGACTCCAGTCGGAGCGGGAGCAGGGGATCACCATTGATGTGGCCTACCGCTATTTTTCCACCGACAAACGTAAATTTATTATTGCCGATACGCCGGGACACGAGCAGTACACCCGCAACATGGCTACCGGCGCGTCAACCGCCGATCTGGCCATCATTCTGATCGATGCCCGTCATGGGGTGCAGGTGCAAACTCGCCGGCACAGTTATTTGGTCTCGCTGCTGGGCATTAAGCAGGTGGTGGTGGCGATCAACAAGATGGATCTGGTGGACTTTTCCGAGGCCCGGTTTGACGAGATCCGCGCCGAGTACGCCGAACTGGCCGCGCAGTTGGGATTGGCCAATCTGCACTTTGTGCCCCTGTCTGCGCTGGAAGGGGACAATGTGGTTAACCTGAGCAGCAACACCCCTTGGTATGACGGTCAGGCCCTGATGTCACTGCTGGAGAGTGTTGCGATCATCGAGGACAGCAGCACACTGGGGCTGCGCTTGCCGGTGCAGCACGTCAGTCGACCGGATCTGAACTTCCGTGGCTTTGCCGGCACCCTAGCGTCCGGCCAATTACAGCCGGGCCAAAGCGTGATGGCACTGCCTTCGGGTAAAACCAGCACGGTGAAGTCCATCGTCACCTTTGATGGTGAGCAGGCCCACGCCCAGGCGGGGGATGCGGTGACGGTGACTCTCAATGATGAGATCGATCTGAGTCGGGGCGAGATGTTGGTCAGCCCCGAGCAGCAACCCAGCCAAAGCGCTCGCCTGTCGGCCACCTTAGTATGGATGGCGGACGAGCCGATGCAGCCGGGCCGCGAGTATGGCATCAAGTTGGCGACCCAGTCGGTCAATGGTTGGATCGATCGGGTGACCGAACGGGTCGATGTCAATACTTTTGAGCGCAGTGGTGCCGAGCAGCTGGCGCTCAACGAGATAGGCATGGTGGAGCTGAGTGTGGCCAAGCCACTGCTGTTTGATCGTTATCAGGATAACCGCACCACTGGCGCGTTTATCGTGATCGATAAGATCAGCAATGTGACGGTGGCGGCGGGCATAGTGCAAGGGGCGCTGGACGCGACGCTTGAGCGAGCCAGCGAGCAGCGCTACAGCGCGTTTGAGCTGGAGTTGAACGCCCTGGTACGTAAACATTTCCCTCATTGGCACAGTCGGGACATCAGCCTGGATAGCTTGACTGGATCGAAGGACAGCGACGGGCAGCCCGCATGAGCGCATCGCTGGCGCTGACACTGGATCAGTGGAGCGTGGTGGGGTTGGCGCTGGCGTTGATCCTAGCGCTGGTGACCACCAAACTGCGCCCGGAGTTGCTGTTTGCTGCTTTGGCCCTGGTGCTGGCCCTGACCGGGCTGGTGCCGGCGGCGCGATTGCCGCAATTGGCGGCCAATCCGGCGGTGATCACCCTGCTGCTGTTGCTGCTGGTGTCGGCGGCGCTGGAGAAGACCGGATTGCTGGCGATGATCGGCCGGCATCTGTTTCGGCCCGGTTATACCCATACCTTGGCCCGCATGGGCGCCGGCACGGTACTCAGCTCGGCGTTTTTGAACAATACCGCGGTGGTGGCAGCGATGGCTGGCGTGGTCAGCCGTCAGCCGGATCACCTGCCTTCCCGTCTGCTCCTGCCCCTCTCTTATGCCGCCATTTTGGGCGGGACTCTGACGTTGATCGGCACCTCGACTCACCTAGTGGTTAACTCGGTCTTAAGCGAGCAGGGCCGGCCCGAGCTGGCGCTGTTTGATTTTCTGCCGGTGGGCGCCGCCGTGGCGGTGGCAGGCTTGGGCTTGTTGCTGCTGCTGGCGCGCACCTTGCCGGTGCGGGAGGGGGAGGCGACGGAAGAGCCGCCCTATTTTATCGATGCGGAAGTGGAAGCGGGCAGTCCGCTGATCGGTCGTTCGGTACAGCAAAACGGCTTGCGCAGCTTGCAGGGTTTGTATCTGGCGGAGATCGTTCGCGGCGGTTGCTTGATCGCCCCGGTGGCGCCGGATCAAACCATTCAGGCCAACGATAAGCTGGTGTTTTGCGGCGAAGTGGATCAGCTCAGTGAGCTGCAGCGCTTCAAGGGGCTGAGTCTGTTTGCCGGCAGCAATGGTTTATTGGGATCTAATCTGGTGGAGGTGCTGCTCAGCCCGACCTCGAACTTGGTGGGCAAGACGCTCAAGGACACCGAGTTTCGCTCTCGCTTTGATGCGGCGGTGGTGGCGATGCGCCGCCGAGGCGAGCGTCTGTCCGGTAAGCTCGGCGGCATTACCTTGCAAGGCGGCGACATCCTGGTGCTGGCCACCGGTGAGCGTTACGTCGCCCGGCGCAGCGTGAATCGCCACTTCTATCACATCGGTGGCACGGTATTGCAGCGCCCTTTGCTGCGTTGGCAAGAAGGACTGGTGTTGGGCGGATTTGCCCTGGCACTGTTGGCCAATCTGACGCTTGGCGTGTCGCTGTTCATTACCCTGGCGTTGCTGCTGACGGCTTTGCTGGGCAGCAATGTCCTGACCAGCACCGATGTACGGCAACGCTTTCCGTTTGAGCTATGGGTGATCATCACAGGGGCATTAGCCTTGGCGGAGGCCTTTAGCCAGACCGGGCTGGCCGATACCTTTGCGTTGTGGATGCAACAGAACCTGGCAGGCGGCGGGGTGATGGCGGCCTTTGTGGCGGTATATTTGGCCTCGCTATTGATAACCGAACTGATGACCAACAATGCCGCCGCCGCGCTGATGCTGCCGCTGGCACTGGGGTTGGCAGAGGCGTTTGGGGTCGCATCGATGCCCTTTATTATGGCGGTGGCCTATGGCGCCAGTGCCAGCTTTATCAGTCCCTTTAGCTATCAGACCCATATGATGGTGATGAACCTGGGCAACTACCGTAAACGGGACTTTATGCGGCTGGGCGTGCCTCTATCGATACTCTACAGCGGCTTAGCGCTGTGGCTGATCCCTATCGTATTCCCGTTTTGAACCAGACCGTAAGCGCAAGCCGGTTAGGTCAGGGGCTGAGCTTACAAACAATGGAATGCTGAGCATGCTCTAGTGCCCAGGACGGTTTGATGACAACAAGAGAGATGGAATGACGGAAAATGTTGTGTGGCATCGCCACAGTGTTTCGGAGCAGCAACGGCGCGCGCTCAAGGGACATGAACCTAGTGTCTTATGGTTTACCGGCTTGTCAGGCTCGGGCAAATCCACGTTGGCCAATGCCTTGGAGCGACGACTGGCACAGATGGGCGTGCATACCTATTTGCTTGATGGTGACAATGTTCGCCACGGCCTCAATCGGGATCTTGGGTTTAGTGATACCGATAGGGTGGAGAATATTCGCCGTATCGGTGAGGTCGCCAAGCTGTTTGCCGATGCCGGCACCTTGGTGCTGACCGCCTTTATTTCCCCCTTTCGAGCGGATCGTGCCTTGGTGGAGCAGTTGTTGCCCCAAGGGCAGTTTCTGGAGATCTTCGTCGATACGCCGCTGGCCGAGTGTGAGCGACGGGATCCCAAGGGGCTCTATCAGAAAGCCAGGACGGGGGAGATCCGCCACTTTACCGGCATCGACTCCGATTATGAGCCCCCGCTGGCACCGGCGCTGCGACTGGATACGAAGGCGCAGTCCATCGAGGAATGCGTCGAAGCCATGGTGACGCTACTGAAGCAGCGGCAGGTGTTATGAGCCACTTCGATGTGTTCAATGGCGATGCCGATGGGATCTTCGCGCTCATTCAGCTGCGTAAGGCGGAGCCAAAGGCCAGCACGCTGATCTCCGGGGTCAAACGGGACATTGCCTTGGTGGCGCAGGTGAAGGCTAAGCCGGGGGACTGCGTCACTGTGCTGGATGTGTCGCTGGATAAAAATCGGGAGGCGGTCGAGGCGCTGCTGTCGGCGGGCATTGCCGTGACCTATTTTGATCATCACTATGTTGGCACTCAGCCGACCTCGACTGGTTTTGAGGGGCATATCGACACGGGCTCGCAATGGTGCACCAGCTTGTTAGTGGATCGCCACTTGGGCGGGGCACAACACCTGTGGGCCATCGCCGGAACCTATGGCGATAACCTGATCGCTATCGCCAACGACCTGGCAGCAGCGGCTGGATTGACGATCTCTCAGCGTGAGCAGTTGCAGGCCTTGGGCGAGCTGGTGAATTACAACGGTTATGGCCGCAGCGTGGCGGATCTGCACTTTGCACCGGCCGAGCTCTATCAGAGACTGCAGACTTACGCGTCGCCGTTTGCCGTGTGGGACGATACGGGATCTCCAGTTCATCAGCTTGAGCGCGGGTTTGCCGGCGATTTAGCCCATGGGGAAGCGATCAACGCAAGCACTGCCGGAGCGGGTGCTTTGGTGTACCGCTTACCCAATGCCCCTTGGGCGTTTCGCATCAGCGGAACGCTGGCCAACCTGCGGGCGAGGCAAAATCCGGATTGTGCCATCGCCTTGCTGACCGAAAGTGAGGAGGGGAGCTGGACGGTGTCGGTGCGGGCGCCGGTCAATGCGCCGCAAGGGGCCGATCAGCTCTGTCGTGAGTTTGAAACCGGGGGGGGCCGAACTAGGGCGGCGGGGATCAACCGCTTGCCACACGCGCAGCTGGATAATTTTATCCTGCGCCTTGCGACGCATTATCCGGGATCTTCTTAGCGGGATCTCGATTTTGAACCCCGCCAGCGGACGTGGCCGATTATTTTTTGGTTATGGCACGCATCAGTGGCAAAATGACGGCCATTGACATGGACAGCATCCCGGCATGTTCGGTGAGGCATTTAGCACTATGTGTGCGCTAGATTAAAAGAATGAGTATGAGTCGAAAATATTTTGGAACCGATGGGGTTCGCGGCCTGGTCGGTCAGTTCCCGATCACCCCCGAGTTTGCCATGAAGTTGGGGTATGCCGCGGGCACCATCATGGCCGAAGCCGGTACCAGTGAAGTCATCATCGGCAAGGACACCCGGATCTCCGGCTACCTGCTCGAGTCTGCCATGGAAGCGGGTTTTATCGCCGCTGGCGTCAATGTGGCTCTGACCGGCCCGCTGCCGACCCCGGCCATTGCCTACCTGGCGCAAACCTTCCGCGCCGATGCGGGTGTGGTGATCAGTGCTTCGCACAATCCCTATCACGACAACGGCATCAAGTTTTTCTCCACCACCGGCACCAAGTTGACCGATGACAACGAGTTGGCCATCGAAGCCCAGCTGGATCAGCCGATGGGCTGCGTGGCCTCGGATAAACTGGGCAAGGTGCGTCGCATTAATGATGCCGCCGGTCGTTACATTGAGTTTTGTAAGAGCACCTTCGATAAGGGCAGCAACCTGAAGGGCATGCACATCGTGCTCGATTGTGCCCATGGTGCGACCTACCACATCGCCCCGGCCGTGTTCCGTGAATTGGGCGCGGAGATCACCGTGATTGGCGCATCGCCAAATGGCCTGAACATCAACAACGAGTGTGGCGCCACCCACTTGGATGCTCTGGTCGCCAAGGTGCTGGAAACCGGTGCAGACATGGGGATCGCGTTCGATGGCGATGGCGACCGTGTGATGATGGTCGATCGCGATGGCAGCGTGATCGATGGCGATGGGATCCTTTACATCATCGCCCGTCACTTGCAAAAGACCGGTGCGATGGAAGGGGGCGTTGTTGGCACCCTGATGGCGAACCTGGGTCTGGAATTGGCGCTGAAGGCGCTGGATATCCCGTTTGCTCGCTCCAAAGTGGGGGATCGCTACGTTGTCGAACTGCTTAAAGAGCACAACTGGACATTGGGCGGCGAGAACTCTGGTCACATCTTAAGCCTGAAGCAGCACACCACAGGTGATGGGATCATCGCGGCACTGCAGGTGCTCAAAGCGCTGCAGCACATGGGTGAAACCCTATCAGAGGCGCGGGCCGATCTGATCATGCTACCGCAGGTGCTGGTGAACGTGCGCTTCTCTGGCAAGACTGCCCCGTTGGAAGCGGAGTCGGTCAAAGCCGTGGTCGCTGAGGTGGAAGCCGAGATGGGCGAAAAGGGCCGTGTCCTGCTGCGTAAGTCCGGCACCGAGCCGTTGATCCGAGTGATGGTGGAGGCTCAGGCGAGCTTCGATGTACCGGCCCTGGCTCAGCGCATTGCCGACGAAGTGCAGCGCATCGATGAGCTTGGCTGATCCGAACGCGTAAATGGTAAGTAAAGAGCCCGCCGTGTGCGGGCTTTTTGATCCAGCAACGACAAGCATTCTGGCCCTTGATAGACTTTCGTTTTAGAGCCTTAGTTTAACCCTAGGAAAGAGTACAGATGGCCCATACGGCAAATGGCGGCAGCGCTGGCGCGCCGCTTCGGATCGGCGTGGATCTTGGCGGCAGTAAGATCGAGCTGATCGCGCTGGATCGCATCGGCCAAACCCTTTGGCGTCAGCGTCAGCCAACGCCCAAAGGCGATTATCAGGCGACGTTGGATACGATTGTGACCTTAGTGCAACGCTGTGAGCAGGAGCTGGGTATGCAGGGGACGCTGGGCGTGGGGATCCCTGGCGTGATCTCCTCTCAGACCGGACGGGTGAAAAATTCCAACTCCCAGTGCCTCAATGGCCACAGCTTGGACACCGATCTGGCCTACCGCCTAGGGCGTCCGGTACGCACCGCCAACGACGCCAACTGCTTTGCCGTCTCCGAGGCGATGGATGGTGCAGGGCGAGGCAAAAAGATGGTGTTTGGGGCGATCCTCGGCACCGGCTGTGGCGCCGGTTTGGCGATCAATGGCGAAGCCCACAGCGGCAGCAATGGCGTCGCGGGCGAATGGGGGCACAACCCCTTGCCCTGGATGTCGGACGCGGAGTTTCCCGGGCCGGACTGCTTCTGTGGCAAACGTGGTTGCATCGAAAGTTACGTTTCTGGAAGCGGGCTGGAACGGCAATTTTTTGAGCGGTTCGGCGAGCGTTTGACCGCCACCGAGATTGAGCTTAAGGCGCGGCAGGCGGATCCCGATGCGCTGGCGATACAGGGGGCGTACTTGGATCAACTGGCTCGCTCTTTGGCCCATGTGATCAACATTCTGGATCCGGATTGCATCGTCTTGGGCGGTGGCCTGTCGAATCTGGATTGGTTGTATCAGAAGTTGCCTGATGTGCTGCCGCATTATGTGATCGGCGGCGAGTGCCATGTACCGGTGCTGCGCAATCATCACGGCGATGCCTCCGGTGTGCGCGGCGCGGCCTGGTTGTGGGGCGAGCTGTGATCGGCTTTTGGTTGAAAAAGGCGATCACTGCGCTGATCTTACCCGTGCCTTTCGCGTGTTTAATCATGTTGTTGGGCCTGTTGCTGCTGCGGCGTTGGCGCCGTGCCGGGCAGGCACTGTTGCTGGCAGGGCCTGTGTACCTGTTGCTGTTGACCCTGTCGCCCGTTAGCCTCTGGTTGGCAGGGCCGCTAGAGAGTCGCTACGCCCCTTGGCAGCCACAAGAGCCGGTTTCTTATGTATTAGTCTTGGGCAGCTCGCACCATTCCGATCCCACTCGCCATCCATTGCAGCAGCTCTCTGCCACTGCGCTGGCAAGGCTGATGGAAGGGATCCGAGTCTGGCGCGCGAATCCGCACGCGACGTTGGTGGTCTCCGGCTACAGTGGCAAAGACGCGGTCGCCCATGCGGATCTGCAGCGTTTGGCGGCGCTCAGTCTTGGGGTGCCGGATGAACAGATCATTGTGATCCGGGAAGCCAAAGATACGGTGGAGGAGGCGCGAATGACGGCGGCAATCATAAAGCAAGCACCGGCCGTGCTCGTGACCTCGGCGACCCACATGCATCGCTCGATGCTGTCTTATCAGGCGGCGGGTTTAGCACCGGTGGCCGCGCCGACGGACTTTATCGCGACCCCAACCCATCCCTGGTATCTCACCAGTAAAAATCTATGGACCAGCCAGCGGGCGATCCACGAATACATCGGCCTGTTTTGGCTCAGTTTAAAAAAACAATAGAAAGCGAATTATCTTATGTGGTGTCTTTGGGCCGTAACCTTGATCTGGGCCTTCTCCTTCTCTCTGATCGACGTCTATATCGCCGGACAGGTGGATTCTTATTTTGCGGTTTTATCCCGCATGATCCTGGCTTGTTTCGTATTTCTTCCTCTGCTTCGGCCGATCCCAGTGCGCCTAGCGGCATCACTGGCCGCCATCGGCGCGATACAGTTAGGGCTGATGTTCACCCTGCTCTATCACGCGTTTGCGTTTCTGTCCGTGCCGGAGGTGCTGCTCTTTACCGTGATGACGCCGGTGTGGGTTCGGGTTCTGGAAGATCTGCGGGTGCGACGCTTCGAGCCTAAGGGCTTGTGGCTGGCGGCGTCCGCCGTGCTGGGCGCGGTGATCATCCGTTATGAGCCGCTGGAGGGGAATTTCTGGCTGGGCTTTGCCTTAGTGCAGGGGGCGAATCTGTGCTTTGCCTTTGGCCAAGTGGCTTATCGCGGGCTGGCTTCGGCGCATACCGTGCCTAAGCATCAGGCGTTTGGTTGGTTCTTTATCGGCGCTCTGGTGCTGGCGGCGCTGAACTGGATCGTGCTTGGCAATGCCGAGCGGCTGCCGACCAGCCTGTTGCAGTGGAGCGTGTTGACTTGGCTTGGGATCGTCGCGTCCGGCTTGGGCTATTTCGGCTGGAACTTCGGCGCCACACGGGTCAGTGCCAGTCAGTTAGCCGTAATGAACAATGTGCTTATTCCAGCGGGGATCTTGGTGAATCTGCTACTTTGGAATAAAGAGGCGGATCTGCTGCGTCTTAGCCTGGGGGGGGCGGTGATGCTGCTGTCGCTTTGGCTGTGTTGGGAGCGATCAGCGCCTGCTCGCGGTACTGTTTCAGCAAAATAAGCATCTGTTTGGGGGAGCGGTCCATCATTGAGCGGGGGATGTAGAGATCAAAGCCATAGCCGCTGCGCAGTACCTCAAGTTGGGCGACATAGGCCGCCATGACGCCAGTCAGGCCATTGCGGCTGTCACTGATGGTCGGGGTGCAGTTACCGTCCTCACAGGGCTGTGCCAATTGCTGCAAGGGGCGCTGCTCCATCAGCAGCGCCAGCGCCAGTCGAGGAGTTATTGCGGCGATGTGGGGCTCGGTGGTGCGCAAACGTAATCCGACAAAATCCAAACAGCGATAACCATCGATCAACTTGGGTAGATCCAGTCGCTGGATCTGCTCCCACGGCAGGTACCATTGTCCCTTGCGATGCTGGAAGGTTAAACCTTGGGGAGAGAGCTTCAGTGTGGTGGGGGGATCCTGACGTTTAATGATCCCAAAAAATAGCGCGGAACAAGCCACGACACCGAGACAGAAAGCCACCGGCTTGAGTGAAGGTGTTTGGCCTAACAGTAGGCTGAGGGCGAAAAACAAAGCGCCGCAGATCAGCAGGGTAATGCTGTTGCGGCGACTCATTGGCGCGATGCTGATCGATTCCATACGATCAGCCTAGCAGCTTACTTAGGCGGTTGCAGCGGCCTGAGTGTTGATCTTCTCAGCCTTACGGGCTTTGGATGGCTTTTCATCCTTTGGGCTTTCCAGGCGCAGCATCTCTTCTTTCAGACGCGTCCCCACAAACTGGCCGCCTTCGAAGATCTCGATCTTCTCAGACAGAACTTCGCCGTCGACCATGCCGTTGGCGGTGATGGACAGGCGCTTGCACTTCAGCTTACCTTTGAAGTGGCCGGAAACGCGCACCTCTTCGGCCTCCAGCTCGCCTTCGATGCGGCCCTGCTGTTCGATGATCACGCTGCCTTTCGCGGTCACAGTGCCTTCAATGCTGCCGTCGACCATACAGTCGCTTTCCAACACCAACTCGCCACTCAGGCGACAATCAGTGGAGATATAGGTCAAACCGGCTGGGTTTTTAGTGGTGGTGCTCTTTTTTCCAAACATGATGGTCTGTCAGTCTCGTCTAATGGGTTGAGGCAGTATTTGTCGGCAGGATTTTCCCGCAACCGACTGCTATTTTGCAATATGCAATCGATAACCGAAAAAATCCACCGCCCGTGTCGGGAATAGAGCGACAGCGCAGAAAAGGAACTTAAGAGAGGGAGGGAAAGTGTGATGTCGCCCCCCTGAAATTAACTCAGGGGGGCGACGCCGATGAGCTACAAGGTACTGAGATATTGCCGTAATGGCGCACCAAGCTCATGGTGGTGCAGGGCGTATTGCAGATTGGCCCGCATATAGCCGATCTTACAGCCGCAATCATGGCTGCGACCGAGCAGAGAATAGGCCTCGAGCGGATGAGTTCGCAGCAGCTCGGCGATGGCGTCCGTCAGTTGGATCTCGCCGCCGGCTCCCGGCGTGGTTTGTGCCAACAGGGGCCAGATAGCCGCATCAAGTACATAGCGCCCGACCACCGCCAGATTGGATGGCGCTTCATTTGGACTGGGCTTTTCCACCATCTCTCGAATGGGGGCACAGTCGCCGGGGCCAATAGTGTGCCCATTGATATCCACCACGCCATAACTGGACACCAACTCGGTTGGTACCGATTCCACCATGATCTGACTGGTTTGGCGCTGCTTAAAGTTGTGGATCATTTGCGCTAGATTGTCTTTGCTCAGATCGCTTTGATATTGATCGATTAGCACATCTGGCAGAACGACGGCAAAAGGATCATCACCGACAACCGGGCGGGCACAGAGGATCGCATCCCCTAATCCCTTAGCTTCACTCTGGCGCACACTCATGATGGTGACATCGCGGGGGCAGATCGCCTTAACCTCGCGCAGCAGTTGGCGTTTGACCCGTTTCTCTAGGGTCGCTTCCAATTCGAATGAGGTATCAAAGTGGTTCTCAATGGAGTTCTTACTGGAATGGGTGACCAGCACGATCTCTTTGATCCCAGCTGCAATGGTTTCAGCGACGACATACTGAATGAGGGGCTTGTCGACCACCGGCAGCATCTCTTTGGGGATGGCTTTGGTTGCCGGTAGCATACGGGTACCGAGGCCAGCAACCGGGATAACCGCTTTTTTTACCTGACTGTTCATCGTACAACCTCCTGGAAAGTGAACATTAATGAACCCTTGCGCATCCAAGCAGTGTAGTCAGAAATGGAAAAAATGAAGCGGAGAGTGTCTGAAAACAGTGGGGGAGCTTATCCCCCCACGAATGAGATTATAAGGTAATGCGCTCTCGATTCTTGGCGAGCAGTTCAGCGCCGATCCCTTTCACTTGCAGTAGATCCTCGACTTGATCAAAAGGCCCGTGCTCTGAGCGATATTGGATGATGGCCTGAGCTTTGTGCTTGCCGATCCCCTTTAGCCCCTTCGCCAAGGTGGTTGCGTCGGCTTGATTGATGTTAATGCTCTGGACGAGTATGGCTTGTTCCGGCAGGGCAGTGGTTTCCGCGATATTTGCCAGTGCCGGGCCGCACAGCAATAGCCAGCAAACAATAAAAATCCTTTTCATATGTCTCCCTTTATTTATGTGAGGTGCTTCTCCTCCGGCGAAAAAGCCGATCCAGATCAAGGAATGAGCATTAATAGCAAAATGGAACCATCTGGAATTTGTCGATTATTGGACACTTCATAGGGCGAATGCCCCTCATTGAGTGAGTTGTGCTGTGGATGAAAACTCTTTCGCGGTTGAGGTTGCGGCAATTGGCCTTTGGTCTAACGCCTGAAGGCTACTTATCCCTATTTTTCTTATGGTTTAATTCCGCCAAGCCATTTAGAAGTCAGGCTAAACCTAATCACGATCGTCAAAGCGTATGAGGGACAGAAGATGGATGCTTCCGGAAAAATAGAGGCGATAGACGGATTGGCTATAAAAAAGCGGCCTGAATTTGATAGCGCGGCAAAGATCCTGCTGGCAGATATCGCCTTACTGATCACGATGATCGTCTTGTTGCCATTTGAACCTGAGATCAATAAAGGTTTGGCAATGCTGGTGTTTATCGCTGTGCTCTGGCTGACTCAGGCGATCAATATCACCATTACGGCGATGCTGGTACCGGTATTGGCAATCGGCCTTGGTTTGATGGATACCACCCAAGCACTGTCGAATTTTTCTAACCCGATCATCTTTTTGTTTTTTGGTGGCTTTGCCTTGGCGACAGCTTTGCATGTTCAGGGGATCGATAAACGTATTGCTGCTCAGGTTGTGAACCTAGCCGGTGGCAGGCTCGCTAGGGCATCACTGCTGTTGTTTGGCGCGACGGGACTGCTGTCGATGTGGATCAGCAACACGGCAACAGCGGCAATGATGTTGCCATTAGCGCTGGGCATGTTATCGAAGCTGGATCCGATCGAGCATCGTCGCACCTATGTATTTGTTCTTCTAGGTTGCGCCTACAGTGCCAACATTGGCGGCATAGGTACCTTGGTTGGCAGTCCTCCCAATGCCATAGCGGCGGCGCAGGTGGGCCTGGACTTTGCCCAGTGGATGAAGTTTGGCTTGGTGGCGATGGCCTTCTTATGGCCACTGGTGATCCTAATGCTGTACCTGATGGTCAAGCCTGATCTGTCGCATCGGTTTGACTTTAAAGCGGACGAGCAGCCCATGACCGACACCGCTAAGCTGACCTTATTGGTGTTCTTGGTGACCGTCTGCTGTTGGATATTTTCCAAACCCATTTCGGCAGCGTTAGGAGGGATAAGCAAATTTGACTCCTTTGTGGCGATCACAGCTGTGGTTGCATTAGGTGCTCTGCGACTGGCCAGTTGGAAGCAGATCGAAAAGCAAACTGAATGGGGCGTACTGTTGCTGTTTGGCGGCGGTTTGACCCTGTCCGGTGTGCTCAAATCCACCGGAACGTCTGTCTTCATGGCCAACGGATTGATGGAAATGATGGGGAGCGCACCAATTGCACTGCTGGTGCTGGTGATCATTATGTTTGTGGTCATGTTGACCGAGTTTGCCAGCAATACCGCCAGTGCCGCCCTGCTGGTACCCGTGTTTGCTTCGATAGCGGCAGCTTTAGGGGTGTCGCCCGTGATCCTGGCGGTATTGATCGGGATCTCGGCCAGTTGCGCCTTTATGTTGCCGGTGGCGACGCCGCCCAATGCCATCATGTTTGGCTCGGGTCATATCAAGCAAACGGACATGATGCGGGCAGGGGTGGTGGCGAATGCAGCCTGCATAGGTGTGCTGTATCTACTCAGTCAGCTGTTGTGGTTCTGATGGTTTGACCAATAAGTGTGCGAACACGCAAAAAAGGCCGCCTTTATGGCGGCCTAAGCTTGCATCAGTACCCTGCTGCAGTAATAATGCCCCTGCGTTTTCGGACGCACCTTTCTATGGTGCCCCGGTCCTCTCGCAATGCTAATTTGTCGACCCTGGTCAGGCCCGGAAGGGAGCAGCCACGGCTTAGGATGCATGTGCCGGGATGCGGCTGGGGTGCCACCCAAATACCTTCTAAGTATTGTCGCTTTGCCCATAAGTCTGCATAGCGGAAGCATAAAGCTGCATAACTGGCAGTAGAAGTCTGCATAGACTACGTTTTGGTGTAGTAATCCTACATTGAAGGCGTCAGCAGATGTATCGACGCAATCTCGGCCATTCTCGGGTCAAAAATCTCTTTCGCTTCGCTAGCCCCAAAATGAACCACGTGTTGACGGTTGAATCGTCACTCGAGTTCGATGCCTGCTTTCATTTCGAATACTCCCCAACCATTGAGCAGTTTGAGGCTCAACCTAAAGGCTTCTATTACACCTTCAATGGGCGCCAGTGCGGCTATACCCCTGACTTTGCTGTGCTCGATAAAGGCGTGCGTCGTTTTATCGAAGTGAAACCGCAAAGCAAAGCCACTAAAAGCGACTTCAGAAACCGCTTTTATGCGAAACAGTTACAGGCAAATGCCTTAGGGCTCAATCTGGTGCTGGTTACTGACAGGCAGATCCGGGTCAACCCGATACTCAATAACCTCAAGTTGGTGCATCGGTATTCAGGGTTTCAAGCCGCTACGTCACTGCATTTGCACTTGCTCAGAATGATCAAGCGCGTTGGGTCAGTGACGGTTGCTGAGCTTGTCGAAGCGAGTGGTGAGGAGCCCGGTTCGGTCCTGGCAACAACCTTATCGCTTGTCGCCGGGGGGCAAGTTTCGACAGACTGATCCGATCCAGTAAAAGTGGACACCGGACTAAGCACTATTTTTCAGTTCGTAGTTTTCTGGGCTGAGATAGCCGAGAGCACTGTGCCTTCTGGTTCTGTTGTAATCAACCTCAATGTATTCGAATACGGCCTGGCGCATCGTTTCACGGTCCATGATCGGCTCGTATTGGATCGCTTCGACTTTCAGAGAGTGGAAGAAACTCTCCACGCAGGCATTATCCCAGCAGTTACCTTTACGGCTCATGCTCTGATGATGTCCGTGCTTTGCTAGCAGAGCACGGTAGGCCAATGAGCAGTACTGGCTTCCACGGTCACTGTGTACGATGACACCCTTCGGGTAGCCGCGGCGAAACATCGCCATGGTTAAGGCATCGCACACCAGTTCTGCTGTCATCCGTTTACTCATGGACCAGCCAACTACCGCTCGGGAATGGAGGTCGATGATGACGGCCAAATACAGCCAGCCCTCACTGGTCCACAAATAGGTGATATCTCCGGCCCATTTCTGGTTCGGAGCCTCTGCCTCGAAGTCCTGCTCAAGCAGATTTGGCGCGACTGGCAGCTTATGTTTGCTATCGGTTGTAACCTTGAATTTCTTACCCGCTTTGGCAACAAGGCCTTGCCGGCGCATGCTGTCAGCAACCGTTTTTAGGTCCACCCGATCACCGTTAGCTTCAAGATCTTTTTGGACCCGACGAGCGCCATTTCGCTGCTTGCTCTGGTCAAACGCGCCTTTGATGGCGGCATCCCGTTTCTGGCGTTTCTGAGCGCGTTCACAGGCCATTCCATCGGCTTTCCGCCAAGCATAGTACCCACTTCGGGAGACCTTGAGCACTGCCACCATTCGACACAGTGAAAAGCAGTGTTGATGTTCAAGGATGAACTCAAATCGCCTTACTTTTGGTTCTTCGCGAAGTAGGTGGCTGTAGATTCAATTGGTCAACGCAACAACTGTGTTAAAACAGAGGTTAGTGAAGGATCATTGAATGAAACGTATGTTTTCAGAACAGGAAAGAGAGCTCGTATTCGATTCATGGAAGCGAGGTGTTGGGTTTAGCGAAATAGCGCAAAAACTGGATACCAAGCCTGGCACGGTGTTCACCTTGCTTCGTGATACTGGTGGTATCAAGCCACCGAAGCGCCAGAGAAAGGCGTCCCATTTGACGTTGTCCGAAAGAGAGGAGATCCGAGCGGGGTTGTCAGCCCATCAAAGTATAAGAGCTATAGCCAAGGCTCTGGGACGGTCGCCATCAACGATATCTCGTGAAATAAACCGAAATCGCGGAAGTCGTCACTATAAAGCAGTAAGCGCTGATAACCGTGCATGGCGCGAGGCCAGGAGACCGAAGCCTTGTTTACTCGACACCAATTTGGAGCTAAAGGAGTTGGTCACGGAAAAACTGACTCTCAACTGGTCTCCGGAGCAAATATCAGGCTGGTTAAAAGAAACGATGCCAACCCGAGAATCAATGCGCATTTCTCATGAGACAATCTACAAGACCATCTACTACCGCAGTCGCTCCGCATTGAGTCATCTAATGGTAAGCCATCTGCGCCGATCTCATAGCCTGCGACATAGCAAACAACACTCCCGAAAAAGGCAGCCAGGTAGAATTAATATCATCGATGGGGTCTCGATCCGTGAACGGCCTAAGCACGTTGAGCATCGGCAGTCGCTAGGGCACTGGGAAGGGGATCTAATTTCCGGCTCCAAGAATACACATATCGCGACTTTGGTTGACAGAAAGTCACGCTACACAGCGATGCTCAAGCTTAAAGGGAAAGACGCAGATTCAGTGAACCAAGCCTTAACGGCTTACTTTCTTACCCTTCCAACCGAATTGAGGAAGTCACTCACCTGGGACCGAGGTATGGAACTGGCCAAGCATGTTGAATTTACCAAATCGACAGGCGTGCCGGTGTATTTCTGTGATGCTCAAAGCCCATGGCAACGAGGGACAAATGAAAACACAAATAGTCTTGTGCGGCAGTACTTCCCCAAAAAGACATGCTTGGGCCAGCATTCACAACAAACAATTGACGATGTGGCAAGGCAACTAAACACGAGACCAAGAAAGACATTGGGCTTCAAAACGCCCGAACAGATATTTGAAATGGGTGTTGCGTTGACAGATTGAATCTACAGCCGCCTTTTTTAATATGGCTAAATCCTCTTGCTGCTCTGCAAGTTGCCTTTTGAGCATGGCGACTTCAGCCTGGAGTTCAGCTTCGCGCTGGCTGGTGCTGGCCTTCTTGGCCATAGCGGTACGCCAGTTGTAGATCTGAGAATCATAAAGACCGAGTTCTTTTGCGGCTGCAGCAGTACCGATCTTGTCGGCGAGCTTGTGCTTCCTGTTTGAATTCGACAGTGTAGGTTTTGCGTTTCTTGGTTGTCATCGTTCACCTCGACATGCGATTTTACTCGCTTAGCTCGGTGTCCAGAACTACCGGATCAGATCACTGTGTCTGATTTGGCAGGTTTAACCGCTTTAACCCACTTGTAGATGCTGTGCGCCGAAACACCTAACCGTTCAGATACTTCTTGAACAGAATGTAACTGCTCAAGAACCTGTTTAACGACTTCATCTTTGAATTCGGGCATGTATCGATTATTGCTCATGATGATACCTCCAGTGCTCAAAGAATAGCTCGGAGGTGTCTATACGACTGGGGGCAGTCCAAGTGATGAAAGCATGTGTTTATTAAATATGGGGCTATTCAATGATAAAGAATGAACGATACACGAGTTTAAAAAGCATGCTCTGTATTACTTCGTGATCCAGCCCTGCAATAGTAAAGGGTTGGGGTGATTTTGTTTGTTCCAGGTCAAAGTATAATAAGTATTAACTCCCAACTTAGGCAGCGAATCATCGACGTCTACTCTGTATCTCTATAGCATGAATGTAGGTACCTGTGACGTATGAGGCGAGTGTGAGTAAGGACGTTCGAACTGCGATATTGAAGGCTTCAGTAGTCCAATTAAGAAAGGTGGGTACCAATAACTTTTCTTTGTCTTATGTAGCACATATGATAGGGGCATCAAAGACCACAGTGTACAAACACTTTCCAAATAAAGAGGAGGTGTTCTTAGCGCTATTCAAAGAAAATTTAGAACAGCGGTTGTCAACAGGAAGAGCTTTAAGGCATTGCGATTCGCTAACTTCTCTCGAGAAAGTAATTGCATACTACAGCATAGGCATAATCCGACGCCGGCAGCATACACATCAGATAGGCCTTAATTTCCTACCCACCAATATTCACTTATACAAAAAAGCGAGGCCAGAATTAATTGAGGATGTGCACAGTAAATTGCAACAAAACCATAGATTTCCTCGCTTTTTCTTAGATGAAGCAATTGAATGTGATGCGATCACAGTGCCTACCAGTTTACGCCATGAAACTCTGTTGGATTTGCTGATGATTGAGCGAGGGTTAGTGTGCAACCTGATGAACTTTGGTCTCGAGTCTTATTACTCTGGTTTGCCTAACATCTACTTTATCGACAAACTATTAGTACCCCTTAAATCGATAAACTGGCTTTCACTTCCCTTGCCAAGTTCAACTAGTGTTGAAAAATGGGTCAACAACAGAATTAGAACAAGTGGGTCTGTTATAGGAGTCTCCCCATAATAAAAAGTGTCTTCGATACCGGCTCACGATAGTCGCTTACAGCGGCGTTGTTGACTAAATCCCGGGAACCATCTGCCAGTTCGATGATCTGATCTCTCGAACATCAAATTGGGAGGAGGACGATGGGCAAGTCCAAACGCAAGATCACCAACTGGAAACAGTACAACCAAGCATTGGTAAATCGGGGCTCGCTGACTTTCTGGAAGGATGAAGCGGCGATCGATAGCTGGTACTGCAAAGAGCACCATGGTGGTCGGGGCCGAGGGTTTGAGTTCAGTGATACTGCCATCGAAACCGCCTTGATGCTCAAAGGGGTCTTCAAGCTGTCACTCCGAGCTACCGAAGGCTTCATCAACTCGCTATTCGAGTTGATGGATGTTCCGCTGAAATCGCCGGATTACAGCAGTATCAGCAAGCGGGCTAAGACCGTTGAAGTGAAGTACCGTAACCCATGTCGAGGACCCGTTAACCACTTGGTTGTCGATGCCACCGGACTCAAGGTGTACGGTGAGGGCGAATGGAAAACACGTAAGCACGGCAAGGAAAAGCGACGTACGTGGCGCAAACTGCACCTGGCGATTGATGCTGAAACGCACGACGTCGTGGCTGCCGAAGTAAGCTTGGTCAATGTCGCCGACAATGAAGTTCTGCCTACACTGCTTAACCCGCTGCGTCGCCAGATAAAACAGGTTTCTGCCGATGGAGCCTATGACACCAAAGAGTGCCATAAACTACTGCAACGGAAGAAAGCCAAACCCACGATCCCGCCGCGCTCCAACGCTGGGTACTGGGAAGAAGGTCATCCGCGCAACGAGGCCGTCAAAGCATTGAAAGACGGTAACTTCAAAGGTTGGAAAAAGGACAACGATTACCACCAGCGGTCACTTTCCGAAACCGGTGTTGGCCGCTACAAGCAACTCATTAGCCCGAAACTGAGCCTTCGTGATTACGATGCCCAAGTCGGTGAGGCATTGGCTGGCGTGAAGGCGATGAACAAAGTCATAGGACTCGGTATGCCTGTTCGTCAGATGCTCAACTAACCCAGAAAAGCCCTTGGGGTTGGGCTATCCCGAGGTTTAATTGATCAACAACGCCACTCCGAGCGACAACACGGAGCTACAGCGCAGCATGGCTCAATTAATTTCGTGGGGATCCCTCAGACTCTGTCCCTTGAACCACACCGAATCTCGTTCTTGAGATTACAAAATAGTATTTTTTGTGATCTTTATAATTAAAACGCAACAAACAGTGAGCCATCCAAAGGTAAATGATACAGCCTGTACTCAGGGGAGTAGCAGAGCGATACAGTGTGTATCGTCAACTAAGATCTATACAACACCGCCACTTCTTGTTGCCTCGTAATATCTTGTTGTCAGATAGACAACAAGAATAGATTAAAGAGGATAAATAATGAAATTGATGCGATATCACGCTGCAGCCATTGCTGTTGTAGCTGCCTTAAATGTACAGGCTTCAGATAGTTATGAGGCTTTAGGCACATTTAACATTAACCCCTCAGGTAATGCGCCGCTCACTGCTTTGATTAAAAAGTCGGGGCAGCCAGATATTAACAAAGTCACAGTGACCGTCGCAGGTAAGGGTAAAAATGGATTGCCGATTTCTTATGATGTGACGAAAGAGTCATTGCGTCATTATAACGGCGTGCCGGTCTTTGGTCTTTATCCAGATCATAACAACACTGTTACCGTTGACTATATGTCTCAGGGTAAACAGAACCAACAAACATTCAATATGTTTACCCAGCCCATTAATGGTGTTTCGGTCGATGGCTCATATGCTCCTTATGAGTCCGTGAATCCAGTTAAAGTGAAAGAAGGTTTTGAAGACCGACTTTACTGGGTTAATAATATTATCAAGGATAGTGGCGATCAGCATGGATTAGTCAGAAATAAAGGAGGTGCATTCGAGTGGACTTATGCGCCGGTTAACTTTATCACCGATACTCAAGGGGACATACGTTGGTACTTGAAGCACGACAACATCTTTGATACAAGCAATCCGGACAAAGTCGGTGTCCTTCAAGGTGTAAAGCAGACAGCGAGTGGCGACATTATCTTTGCACAGGGACAAAGATACTATCGCATGGACATGTTAGGCAATATGATATATGAGCGTAGACTTCCAGAAGGATACACCGACTTCTCTCATGAAATAAGAGAGTTGGATAATGGAAATATTTTAATACGTGTAGCGAAAAAGGATTACGTTCGACCTGATGGTGATGTGGTTTCTACAGTTCGCGACCACATAATTGAGGTTGACCAACATGGAAAAGTAATCGATGTTTGGGATCTTAACACTATATTAGATCCGCTACGTGACGATCTGTTAAAAGCACTCGACCGCGGCGCAGTCTGTTTAAACGTGGACCTTGATAGTGCAGGACAGACTATGGAGATTGAGCCAGATGCTCCCTACGGTGACTCTCCAGGAATTGGTACTGGTCGAAACTGGGCTCATGTAAACTCTGTCGATTACGACCCAACCGATGACAGCATCGTCCTGTCAGTTCGTCACCAAGGCTCTGTGAAGATAGGCCGAGACAAAGAAGTAAAATGGATTCTATCTCCACGAGCTGGCTGGAAAAACGGACTAGAAGAGAAAGTTCTGACTCCTATTAATGCGAATGGCACTCCAATTCATTGTACAGAGTCAGGACTCTGTGATGGCGATGAGTTCGAGTTTAGCTATATGCAACACACTGCGTGGCTTGCCAAAGAGAAAGGGACTTTACTTGTTTTTGATAATGGTGACGCACGACATCTAGAGCAACCTCCATTTCAAAGTATGAAATACAGCCGTGCTGTTGAATATAAGATTGACATGGAAAACATGACGGTCCAACAGCTTTGGCAATACGGTAAAGAGCGTGGATACGAGTGGTACTCTCCGATTACTTCCTCTGTTAACTATGAGGCGGATAAAGATACCTATTTGATATATGCAGCTTCGGCCGGATTGTTTGAGCCGGAAAAAAAGTGGCCATACTACGTGATGGAAGTTGGGTACGGCACAGACGATGTTAAAGTTGAGTTGGAGATTCACCCTAGCGCGGCCAGAAACATCGGTTATCAAGCAATAAACATAAATGTAGACGTTATGTTCTAACGATCTAGTCAAGGGCATTAATTATGCCCTTGATTTATCATTGTCAGTGCACCAATGAAACGGCTTGCTTGGTGCATCTGCTAGATAGTTTTAGTTTCAATTGCAATCTTGAGTGGATTAATGTGTCTCACTTAACTCTATTAAAAAGCTATAGCTTAAGCTGAGTTTAGCTTGGGTGTTAATATAACAAAAATTCGGACGCGCAAATATAATGAATGAATTTAACAGGCACTATCGCACTATACCTTTATTGTTGATGCCAATATTCTCGGCCACATCCATGGCCTCAGATATTAATATGAACATAAGCGGTAAGATTGGAATCCACAGCCTACTCCAGTCAGGCAAGGACCTGCAAACAAGCACCTACTTATCGTCAATTACTGGTAACGGCAACTACAGCAGCGACTGGGGGAACGTCATTACTACATTTACGGGTGATTACTCTGACTATGCGAATGATGAAAATAAAGTGAATATTCGTGAAGCTTCAATGGTTATCAAGACAAAGAAGTTTGGTTCATTTTATAGCGGCAAAGGTCAGTCAGGCCAATATAATACAATGTATAAATACATTGATGTGCACAACTTCAACTCCTTCCATCCTGACACAAGCTCTCAGTTATTTAGACAGTCCCAATATGGTAATAATGTATTTGCATACATTAGTCCATGGCTGGAAACAGCATATGGAAAGTTCCAAACAAGGGTAAGCGTACCAACACCTTTTAATGAGTCCGGGAACACATTTGATGTTCTAAGTGCGAGGCTACTATATAACCACAACAACTTTATCTTCCGTGTCAATCGTGTTGAGACCTCTAAAGAGGCACTGTCACAAGAGAATAATTATGTCCGTTGGGCATCTGTTGTTGGTCATCAATGGCAGCATTTACATGCTGCCTTTTTGTTTGAATCAGGTAAGCATGACCCCAAAGGTTATGAAGATGTTTTTGGTTTGGCACTTACGGGTCTGTATGAAAACTGGAAACTTGCAATCAGCTTACAATCGGAAAGCAGGAGTGACCAAATTAAGAACAGGAAAATTTCAATAGCAAGTGCAACTTATTATTTTGATGAACATTTTTCTTTGTTCTTAGAGGGAGCAAATTACTCAGAGGCAATTAATAACAATAGTGACAGTAATCTTAGTCTTGGTATTGTTATGAATTTTTAATGCTTTTTATAAGTATATTGTCGCCTCTAATTTTGATTGTCAACCGAAGGAAGTAGGGCCGTACGGTTCGTCGGAGTGAGAAGATGAATGATTATTCGCTGAAAGTGTAACTTTGTCGTTGGTGCGACTATTATTTGTCGTTGCATTAGGATAAGTGGCTAATAATGAACAAGGCACCCAATTGAGAAATGACTGGCATTCAGCCTGGGCTTTGCATTGCCCGCAGAGTCTTACAACTCCAGCTAAAGATTGGCTAGTTATTATAGAAACCGAGATATCAACATGAAAAAAACACTAACTGCACTGTTTACTTTGGTCGTGGCCTTTTCTGCCCATGCCTCCGATTTTAGAGAAGGTGAGCACTACCAAGTATTGAAGCCTGAGCTGCAGTTCGATGCGCCAAAAGAAGTCAGCAAGATTTACTCTGTAAACTGCCCATTCTGCTACAAATACGAAACCGCCGTTGTGCCTAATATGGTGAAGAACCTGCCAGAAGGCGCGGGCTACGACGGTTACCATATCACCACCAAAACCCCACTGGGTTTGGAGAAGTCTCAAGTTCTGGCTGTGGCTCAAGTGATGGGTAATGACAAAGGCTACAAAGCCGCCAAAATGGATTACTACAAGCACTTCCACGACGATAAAGCGCGTTTTGCTGACGGTGCAGAAGCGATCGCATTTGGTCTGAAATCTGCTGGTATCAGCAAAGCCGACTTCGATGCGCAAGTGAACACCCCAGAAGTTGGGCAACTGCTGACCAAATGGGACCAAGGCGTTGAGATCGCGAAGATCCAAGGTATCCCTGCTCTGGTAGTAAACGGCAAGTACCTGATCACCACTGCAAAAATCCGCTCTATGACCATGCTTGATGAGATGGTTGCCGAGCTGATGGCCGCTGAATAAGGAATTCACTGATGGAACTTATTAAGTCCCTGTGGAGCACGTTCAAGGCTGAGCCTGTTCCAACACTGCATCGCTGGGCCGACATGCGCCAGGTATGGCTGGTCATGGCCGGTGCATCTGGCTTTATGATGCTGTGCTCTACCATCTACTTCCAAGGTTGGTTGGCGATGGATCCGTGCGAGAAGTGCGTCTACATCCGTTTGAGCCAAATCTGCATCATCATCGCTGGTCTGTTCTTGGCTATCTCGCCTAAGAATCTGGCGGTGAAGTTGCTGGGTCTGGCATTGGCCTGGTGGGCGATCTTCTATGGTCTGAACCACTCGCTGGACTACATTGCCAGCCACCACACCATGGACGCGCTGGATTCCGGTATGGACTTCTTCGCAGCCGGTGGCGGTGCTAACGCTTGTGCCACTGAGCCTGCTTACCCGTTTGCTCTGGCTCTGCACGAGTGGTGGCCTGGCATGTTCGCTATCACCGGTGTGTGTGGCGAAGATGACTGGAGCTTCTTGGGCGGCACTATGGGTCACTGGCTGGTCTTCACCTACAGCATCAAGATCGCTGTACTGGGTACCGTGACTGCCGGTTGGGCTTCGGGTGCGGCTAAGCTGCGCTCTGCTGCTAAGGCATAAGGAAATAACTTATTTCAATTCAATGAATTAAAGTGCTCCCACTGGGCGTAATGCCGATCATTTAAGGATCGTTTGACCGATCTTTTGATGATGTCAGAATCCGAGTTCTCATTTAGGAACTCGGATTTTTTATGCTTCTCAGTCAGGCTCTCGATACCCTCCATAGCTTCTCCCCCGACAACCTTTCCAACCTTTCCAACCTGTCCGAGTTGCTCGATCCGAAGTTGATCGAAGAGTGTCTGCAGGATACCGGGACGGTTACGCTCAGAAAGTGCGTATACCGGTGAATCCGATCAGTGATTCCGGAGTTATCCGATCACCTCAATGGCGTTCCTAAGCACACTGAATCGACCCGCCTTTCTTAGACGCTCTTTTGATTAGAATGGACTGCCCCCAGTCGTATAGACACCTCCGGTCAAGCCTGAACAGGTCAGTAACTTGCTTGACTAATGTTGTAAATTTTCATCACACAAAGTTTGAGGCAACAACGCTATGCAGGCTTTTGATTTAGTTTTATGCAAACTTATGGTTCAAAAGTGCGGGTAAGTATTTGATGCTTGGTTGTCGTCTATGCAGACTTATGGTTTAAGCGACAAAGTACTTAATTTTCCTGTAAAAAGTAGATTTTGACCACCAAATGGTACAATTGGTGGTACAAAATGCGTGTATCTGCACGGTCACAATCCCCCCTAAAACCACCCAAAGCCCCATACCTGTTTCAGTCCCGTCATGGCGTCTGGTATGCACGTGTAGCCGTACCTAAAGACCTAAGATTATCGGTTGGTAAGACAGAACTTCGTAAGTCTTTAAAGACTCGATGCCACAGTGAAGCGAGTCAATGCTCATGGAATTGGTACGAGAGACTGGATGAGTCTGTGCTGATCCGGTGCGACAACTCACTGTCCACCTGCGCCGACAGCGGATGCAAAAGACCAATCCAAGCCCCACTCATACCACACAGGCTCCACCAACAGCGCCAAAGCTATCTGAAGTCATGGGATCCTTCACTTAGGGGTTTTGTCATAAGGTACCCGTCAATTAGGCAGCAGCGGATAGGAAAACCGTTGTGAAGTGGCTTGGCTACCGGCGTGGTCAGTCAGGCTGGCATGCAACTCTTACTTAGGGATCGGTTTTTACGCGTCAGCGCTGTGGGTTGAGCAGGTGCAAGCGGAGCGACGTTAATTGCTTGAAACCCCGGAGCGGGGGCTTTTTTTTTAAAGGACTCGCGCGGTACACTGGTCGGCTTATTTTCCCGGTTGATGTGAGAAAGTCGGTGGCTGTGCAGTTTACAGAAACGGATGTGCGCAATGGGTTTGAAGCGGGTACCTTTGCCCGCGGCGAACGCTATTTCCAAGAAGGCAACGTGCTGGATCTGCAGGAAGAGGGGCGCAGCGGCCGACGCCTGTGGGGGCTGGTCAGTGGCCGCGGTGACTTGGAATACGATGTGTCCATCGAGTACACGCCGCGCGGCCGCCGTCTGTTTCGGTGCCAATGCTCCTGCCCAGTGGGCCACAACTGCAAGCACGCGGTGGCGGTGCTGCTGATGGCATTGCGTGAAGAAAATGAGAGCGATTGGGAGTACCAGAGCTGGCTCAGTCGCTGGGAGCAGGCGCAAGCGGCGCAGCAGCGGATGGTCAACACGGCGTCCAATGGTGAGCGTATTGCCTTTTCGCTGTCCCCGGTGGAGGGAACCGATCCCTTCACCAGCTTGCTGGTGCAACCGGGGATCCAACGGCCGCTGAAGCGCGGCGGTATGAGCAAATTGACGGCCAAGTCCGCCGTTGCCCTGCTGACGCCCCATTACCGCGAGGCGCTCGACGCCGACGCCAAGACCATTTTGCAATTGCTGCTCAGCAGTACTCAGCCCTATCAGAACAGCAATACCTATCTCTACTCTGAGCTGCATCAGCAGGCGTTGGAGCGCATGCTGGCAAGCCAGCGGGTGTTCTGGCAGCAGGAGGGGCAACCGCTGCGACTGGGCCCGGCCCGTACCTTGGCGCCACAGTGGCATGAGGAGGAGGGTCGGCAGGTGCTGGATCTGCGTTTGCAGGACGGCGGCAGCTGGAGCCTGATCCCTTTTGCTTCGCCTTGGTATGTAGACCATCAGAACTTGTGTGTCGGCCCGCTGGATACGGGGCTCAATACCGCCTTTCTCTATAGCCTGCAGCAGCTACCGGCTTTGCCAGCCGAGGCAGCGCAGCACTTCGGTGAGCAGATCCTAGCGCCGATCCGCCGCGCCGATCTGCCCAGTCCGGTGGCACGGGCGCAGCGTGAGATCAGCACTTTGATGATCCCCCGCTTGCAGATCCGCCGCGACGGGATGGGATGGCGGGCCGAGCTGGGCTATGGCTATGGTGAGATCACCCTGAATCCGGCGCTGCGGGCGCAGCCCGAGCTGCGCCGCTTTGAGCTTGAAGGCCAGAGCCTGTGGCTGGAGCGGGATATTGAAGCCGAGCTGGAAAGCTGGCAGGCGATCGAGCGGATGGGATTGGAAGCGTTGCCCAGTGAGGGGGGGGCGATGCCCTTTGCCTCCTTGGCGTTGCAGCCCAGTGGCGCGCGTCATGGCGCCTTGCTGGGCTTTTGGCGAGCTTTGTGTCGGCAGTGGTATCAAAGCCTGACGGCACTGGGCTGGCAGCTCGATTGGGATCCTCAGTTGCTGCTCGAGCCTATCGAGGTGTTGGCGCTGGATGTGGAGATCGAGGAGCAGGATCACTGGTTTGATCTGGGGCTCGCGGTGGAGCTGCAGGGCGAGCGGATCCCGCTGTTGCCGCTGCTTATCCAATGGTTGCAGCTCAATGATGACTGGGAAACCGCGCGGGCCGATCTGGTGCTCGAGCGTGAGCAGGGCGCACCTTTGAAGATCAGCTATGACAGTCTTAAGCCGGTGCTGCGGTTGTTGTCGGAGTTGGGACAGGGGGACGGTGAAACGCTGAGGCTGGAAAATCATCAGGCCGCGGTGTTGACCCAATTGCCGGAGGTTAACCGCTGGATCGGTGGCAGTCACGTCCAGACACTGGCGCAGAAGCTGAAAGATTTTGATGGGATCCGCCCGGTGGCGGTGCCCGCCGGCCTGCAGGCAACACTGCGGGATTACCAACGGCGTGGGCTGGATTGGCTCGGCTTCCTGCATGAGTACGGCTTTGGTGGTGTGCTGGCGGATGATATGGGGCTGGGGAAAACCATGCAGACCCTGGCCCACTTGCTGCGACTGAAAGCGGCGGGCAGTTTGGCGCAGCCGGCCCTGTTGATCTGCCCCACCAGCTTGGTGGGCAACTGGCAGCGTGAGGCGGCGAGCTTCGCCCCCGAGCTGAGGGTGCTGGTGCTGCATGGCAGTCAGCGCCATGCTCAGTTTGATAGGATCGATGACGCCGATCTGGTGATCACCACCTATCCGCTGATCAGCCGAGATATCGATCAGTTGGAGGCGTGGCGCTTCAGTCTGGCGATCCTCGATGAAGCCCAAACCATCAAGACACCCACCGCCAAGATGACCCTGGCGATCAAGCAGCTCAATGCCGGACAGCGCTTGTGCTTGACGGGAACGCCGATGGAGAATCATCTGGGTGAGCTGTGGTCACTGTTTGATTTTTTGATGCCGGGCTTTCTCGGCACCCTGGCAGAGTTTAACAAGCAGTATCGCCACCCGATCGAGAAGCTCGGCAACCACGAAGCGCGGCAGCGGCTGATGGAGAAGATCCGTCCGTTTTTGCTGCGCCGGACCAAGGATCAGGTGGCCACCGAGCTGCCGGCTAAGACAGAGATCATCCAACGCATCGCCCTGCCCAACGCCCAACGTACCTTGTATGAGGCGGTGCGGGCGATGATGGAGCAGCATATCCGGGAGTTGCTGGCCAGTAAGGGCTTGGCGAAGAGTCGGATCGAGTTTCTCGATGCCCTGCTCAAGCTACGCCAGATCTGCTGTGCTCCGCAGTTGCTTAAGCTGGAGCAGGCGCAGGCGGTGAAGGAGTCGGCCAAGCTGGACTTTCTGATGGAGCAGCTGCCTGAGATGGTGGAGGAGGGGCGACGAGTGCTGATCTTCTCTCAGTTTACCCAGATGTTGGCTTTGATAGAGCAGCGGCTGCAAAGCCATGGCATTGACTACAGCAAGCTGACCGGCCAGACCCGCAAGCGCCAGCAGGCGATCGATGCCTTCCAGGAGGGCGAGGTGCCGGTGTTTTTGATCTCACTGAAAGCCGGGGGAACCGGGCTCAACCTGACCCAGGCTGATACGGTGATCCATGTCGATCCCTGGTGGAATCCGGCGGCGGAAGCCCAGGCGACGGATCGGGCCTATCGCATCGGCCAAGATAAGCCGGTGTTCGTTTATAAGCTGATCTGTGAGCAGACCATCGAGGAGCGGGTGTTGGAGATGCAGCAGCGTAAGCAGGCGCTGGCGGACAGCGTCTATGGCGATCCGGCCTCGCCGCTGGCTTCGTTGGAAAGCGGTGATGAACTGTTGGCGCTGTTTCGCGAGGCATGAGCGCGTTGGGGCGTTGATGTTCATTGTAGGCAGTTTGGCAGTTTGGCAGTTTGGCAGTTTGGCAGTTTGGCAGTTTCGCGCTTTGGAAGAGATGACGCCTTGCGTCACAGATGGTTGTTGGTGTTTTTGGATTTCCCTGTCGGGCGGAGTACGTGGCAGGGGACTCTGGCGGGTTTCGGTGCTCACAGAGCTGTTAGTGCCTGTTGCTGCAGTTGATCCGAGCTCAGTAAAAACATGATGTTACGCAGAATATTGCCAATGCCTTTGTGATCTACGCCACGGCCTAGGGCCGATCCCCTTGGGTAGACTGGGCGCTAAATCCAGTGCGCACAAGGAGTTGGCTATGGGAGCAGCGGTATCGTTGCGAGTCAGGGGGCAGGTACAAGGGGTAGGGTTCCGCCCCTTTGTTTGGCAAGTCGCGTATCAACTCGGGCTGTCCGGTGAGGTGCTTAACGATGCCGAAGGTGTGCTGATCCGCCTGGCGCCGGTCGATCGGCTGGATGCCTTTATGGCTCAGTTTTGGGCGCGGTTGCCGCCGCTGGCCCGGGTGGATGAGGTTGAGTCGACGTCGGAGCGGTGCGATCAGCCCTTACCGTTTCCTTTTACCATCACTCAGTCTCAAGCCGGACGGGCCAACACCTCGGTGGCACCGGATGCGCGGATCTGTGACGCTTGCGCGTCTGAGCTGCGCGCGCCCGCCGATAGGCGCTTTGGCTATCCGTTTATCAACTGCACCCACTGCGGTCCCCGCTTCACCATCATTGAGTCGGTGCCGTACGATCGGCCCGCGACCTCGATGAAGGCCTTTCCTTTATGCCCTCAATGTCAGCAGGAGTATGACGATCCGGCGGATCGACGGTTTCATGCTCAGCCCAATGCCTGCCTCAACTGTGGCCCGAGGATCCGCTGGTGCGGCAGTGATGGCCACGATCTGGCCATCGACGATATGGCGTTGGATGACGCCGTCTTGGCCCTCAAGCGGGGTGAGATCCTGGCCATCAAAGGCTTGGGTGGCTTTCATTTGGCCGTGGATGCCACCAATGCCACGGCGGTGCAGCGACTGCGCCAGCGTAAGCGTCGACTCAGCAAGCCGTTTGCTTTGATGGTGCCAACCCTAGCGTGTGCCCGGCGCTATGTGCAGATCTCAGCGGAGGAAACTGAGCTGTTGCAAGGGTTGGCAGCGCCGATCGTGCTACTGGACCGTCAGCATCAAGGCCGTGCATTGGCGCCGGAGGTGGCGCCGGGCCAGCCCTGCCTCGGCGTGATGTTGCCATCGAATCCGCTGCAACTGCTGTTGATGGCGGCGTTTGCCGGGCCACTGGTGATGACGTCGGGTAACGCCAGCGGCCGTCCCCCCTGCATTGATGATGCGGTCGCCTTGGCGGAGCTGGGGCCTATTGTCGACGGATTTCTGACCCATGATCGGGCCATCGTCAATCGCGCGGATGATTCCATCGCCCGAGTGGTGGATGGTGAGGTTCAGCTACTTCGACGAGCGCGTGGTTATGTGCCGGAGCCGATCCCGTTGCCGCTGGGGCTGGAGCGGGCCGATCAGATCTTGGCGTATGGCGCCGATCTGAAAAACACCTTTGCTTACGTGAAGCAGGGCAAGGTGCTGCTGTCCCAGCATCTGGGCGATCTGGATGATCCGGATCTGTTTCAGGCCTATCAGGACAATATTGCGCTGTTTGGCCGACTGTTTGATGTGCGCCCCACGCATCGGATCTGCGATGCCCATTCGGGCTACCACAGCCATCGCTTGGCACGGCAGGAGGCGACGACCCTGACCGTGCCCCACCATCATGCGCACTTGGCCAGTGGTTTGGTCGACAACGGCTGGCGGCCCGAGGATGGCGACGTGCTGGCGTGGGTGCTCGATGGCACCGGCATGGGGGATGGATCGACCGAGCATGCGCTGTGGGGCGGGGAGTTGTTGCTGGGGGATTATCAGCGTTGTCAGCGCCTGACCGGTTTGCCGGCGGTGGCGCTGCCCGGCGGCGATCTCGCCGCGCGTCAGCCCTGGCGTAATCTGCTGGCCCATCTGGAACGGTTTGCCCCCCATTGGCAGACATTGACGTTGCCGGTGCTGCGTCAACTCGAGAGCAAGCCTTTGCTGATGCTGCGCCAGGCGATCGCGCGCGGCATGCAGTCCCCCCCCGCCTCCAGCAGCGGGCGACTGTTTGATGCCATTGCGGCCTTGCTGGGACTTAACTTTGAGCAGATCCACTTCGAGGGGGAAGCGGCGATGGCACTGGAGGCGCTGGCGGGGCAGATCTCGCCGCGTCATCTGCCGGCGCAGAGCGCGAAACCTGAACCTGAGTTAACGGCATTGTGGCACACCCTACTCGATGGCTTGGCAGCGGGGCGGGAGCCGGCGGATCTGGCCTATCTGTTTCACGCTCAACTGGCTTCGGAGCTGGTGGCCGTTGCGCGCTATCACGCCGAGCAACATGATTGCCGTACCGTGCTTCTCAGTGGCGGGGTGATGCAAAACCGCTTGCTGCAAACCCTGCTGCGCTTGCAGTTGAATGAAGTTGGTTTAACCCCGCTATTTCACCGGCGGATCCCCGCGAATGATGGCGGTATCGCCGTGGGACAGGCAGCGATCGCTGCCGCCAGATTGCGACACGTTTGTTATCAGAGTTGAGGTTTGTTGAATGTAAGTGTTTGGCTTGTTTGATGTGAATCAAGTTGTGTGATTGCGCAGGGTGATCTAGCTCACGCGGCGGGGCACTTTAAACGCATTACTATCCATTTTAAGCAGCTCCGACCTGCAGGGTTACGGCTGCGTTGATATTGCCATTGGTTCGATGGACTTGAGGATTAAGAGATGAAAACAGGCTTTATCGCTTTGATCGTGGTGCCGCCGAAAGGGAAGACGGCACACGCCATTCATTCAGTAATGCGACTGCCGGAGGCGCTCAAATGAATAAATACGATGCCTTGATGGCGCGTTGTCGCACGCGTTTGGATGAGTTGGCTGCGCAAGCGCCGCTTAAGCAAGTGTCACTGCAAGACAGCATGGAAGCGCAAGGGGTTTCCCGTCGTGACTTCATGAAATGGAGTGCGACCACCGCTGCGGTGCTGTCGTTGCCGATGTCGTTTGCGCCTATGGTCGCCAAGGCGGCGGAAGTGGCCAACCGGATCCCGCTTATCTGGCTGCATATGGCCGAATGCACCGGTTGCTCTGAGTCGCTCATTCGCGCCGATACGCCCACCGTCGATACCCTGATCTTCGATCACATCTCGCTGGAGTACCACGAGACGCTGATGGCCGCATCCGGTTGGCAGGCGGAAGAGAATCTAGAGCACGCCTTGGAGGCCTACAAAGGGCAATACCTGTTGGCCGTGGAAGGGGCGATCCCAACCGCCAACAACGGTGCGTTCCTGACCGTCGGTTGTAAAGGCCACACCGGCATGCAGATCATCGAAGAGTGCGCCGACGGCGCCGCGGCCATCATCTCGGTCGGCACCTGTGCCGCGTTTGGTGGGGTTCAGGCGGCCAAGCCGAACCCGACTGAAGCCAAAGGCGTGATGGAGGTGATCAACAAGCCGGTGGTCAATCTCGGTGGCTGCCCACCGTCAGAGAAGAACATCGTCGGTACCCTGATGTACTTCATCATGTTCGGCAAATTGCCACCGCTGGATATGTTCAACCGTCCACGTTGGGCCTATGGCGCGCGGGTACACGACAACTGTGAACGTCGCGGTCGTTTCGATGCCGGTGAGTTTGTCGAAACCTTTGGCGATCAAGGCGCGAAGGATGGCTACTGCCTGTACAAGGTAGGTTGTAAAGGGCCGTATACCTACAACAATTGCCCCACCGAGCGCTTCAACCATCACACCAGCTGGCCGGTTCTGGCGGGTCACGGCTGCATTGGCTGCTCAGAGCCGCACTTCTGGGACACCATGGCGGACTTTGAGAAGCCACTGGGACGCCGCGAGATCCACAGTCTGGATAAGACCGCCGATGCCATCGGCGCCGCGGTGCTCGGCGTTACCGCCGTTGGGATCGGTGCCCATGCCGTTGCCACTGTGTTCACTAAAAATAAAGAAAAAGCCGAGGATGAAGCATGAGTAAGCGTGTTGTTGTTGATCCTATTACCCGGATCGAGGGCCACTTGCGGGTCGAAGTGGAAGTGGATGAGAACAATGTGATCACCGATGCTTGGTCCTCCTCGACCTTGTGGCGTGGCATTGAGACCATCATGAAGGGTCGCAGTCCTATGGATGCCGGTTTGCTGGTGCAGCGGATCTGCGGGGTGTGTACCTTTTCTCACTACCGTGCCGGTATTGAGGCGGTTGAAAACGCGCTGGATGTGAAGATCCCTTACAACGCCGAGTTGTTGCGTTCTTTGATGCAGTCCTCCTTGTACATGCACGATCACGTGGTGCACTTCTACCACCTGCACGCGCTGGATTGGGTGGATGTGGTATCGGCGTTAAGTGCTGATCCCGCGGCGGCGGCGCAGGAAGCGATGCGCTGGACCGATAAGCCGATCGCTGCCGGTGAAGGCGACTTGCGCGCGGTACAGGAGCGGGTGGCTAAATTGGTTGCTTCCGGCAAGCTGGGGCCGTTTGCCAATGCTTACTGGGGCAACGGCACCTACAAGTTGACCCCGGAGCAGAACCTGATCGCGGTCTCCCACTACCTCAAGGCACTGGAAGTGCAGCGAGTGGCGGCGGAGATGCTGGCCATCTTCGGTGGTAAGCAACCACACCCGCAGTCGCTGGTGGTGGGCGGGGTAACCTGTGTGCGTGATGCACTTAGCCCTGCTCGTCTGCAGGAGTGGAAACAGAAGCATGGCGAGGTCGCCGACTTCATCAACCGTGCCTATCTGCCGGATGTGCTGATGGCCGCAGCCCAATTTAAGACCGAAGGTTCGGTACTCAAGGGCGTGGGCGTCAACAGCTTCCTGGCTTGTCAGGATTTCGCCATCGGTCGCGGCCAGTACCTGTTCGAAGGCGGCGTGATCATGAAAGGCGATCTAGCCGGTGTGTCTGAGATCGATCATACCCTGATCAAAGAGGACGTCACCCACGCCTGGTACAAGGATGGCGACGCCAAGCACCCCTATGACGGCGTCACTGAGCCGAACTACACAGGCTTTACCAAGCGTGACACCGTTTATGGTGAGCTGCCAACCGTCGATGGCGATGGCAAGTACACTTGGGTGAAATCGCCGCGCTACGACGGTGAGCCGGTGGAAGTGGGGCCGTTGGCCTGTTTGCTGGTGAACTACGCCAAGGGCAACAGCCGCGTGGTGCAGGCGGTGGATGGTCTGTTGGCCGCCACGGGTCTGCCGATCGAAGCGCTGTTCACCACCTTGGGCCGCACCGCGGCACGTCTGCTGCAGACTACTTTGGTGACCGAAGCGGCGCTGGAAACCTTCGATGCGCTGGTGGACAACATCCTGGTGGACGAGGAGACCTACGTCGATCCGGGCATGAAGGACAGCGAGGAGTACGTTGGTCACTCGATGGTTGAAGCACCCCGCGGCATGCTGTCGCACTGGGTCCGCATCAAAGGCGGCAAGGTCGAGAATTACCAGGCCGTGGTGCCGACGACCTGGAACTCCGGACCGATGGACGCCAATGGTAAGAAAGGGCCGTATGAGCTCTCTCTGATCGGCATGAAGCTGGAAGATCCGGCCAAGCCGCTGGAGATCATCCGCGTGATCCACTCTTTCGATCCTTGTATGGCCTGTGCGGTGCATGTAATGGATTACAAAGGGACGGATCTGGGCCAATTCCAAGTGGGTACCGCCTAAGGAGTGGGTATGTCAGCGAGTAAGTTGTACACCCGGGATAAAGTCTTTGGCCCTGCGGTCATGTGGGGACACTGGCTGCGTGCCTTCAGTATCTTCATCTTGATCGGCACCGGCTTCTACATCGCCTGGCCGTTTCTGATGCCGTACGGTGGCAGCGACAACCTGCAACAGGGCTGGGTGCGCTTTGCCCACCTGGTGGCCGGGTTTGTGCTGTGTGCTGTGACTGTGTACCGGGCCTATCTGTTCTGCTTTAGCCGCAATGACGTTGAGCGCCGCTCCATTGGCGATGTGATCAGCCCCAATAGCTGGATCATCAATCTCAAGTCCTACCTCTTTATGGGGGAGAAGCTGCATAAGAAGGGGATCTACGGTCCGCTGCAATTTGTCGCCTACCTGGCGGTGAGCCTGGCTGCCGTGTTCATGTGTGTGACCGGACTGGTGCTGCACGCCAACGTTTATCACGACGGCTTGGGTGGGGCTCTTTACCCACTGGCAGAGTGGTTTACGGCACTGTTTGGCGGCCTGGCACCGGTGCGGGAATGGCACCATATCGGCACCTGGGTATTCATCATCTTCCTGCCTGTTCATATCTACATGGCGGTATTTAGCGCCGTGCGACTGGGCAGCTCGATGGACACCATCATCTCAGGTTACGACACCCATAAAGCCGACACAGAAGAGAAGTAATGCCAGAAAATATCCTGATCCTTGGGATAGGCAATGTCTTGTACGCCGATGAAGGGATCGGCGTACACTTTGCCCACTATTTCCAAAATAAGTATCGGATCGACGGGCCGGTTAACGTGGATTTCGCCGATGGCGGCACGTTAGCCCATGCCCTGATCCCGATGATCACTCAGTACGATCAAGTGGTGGTGCTCGATACCATTCACTCGACCCAAGGGCAGCACGGCGATGTCTATTTCTTTGACTTCGATCTCGTGCCCCACCATATCGATTTCCAGGGCAGCGCCCACGAAGTGGAGATGTTGCACACGCTGACCATGATGGACATGGTCGGTGACCGACCCCAAACCTTTATTCTCGGTGTGATCCCCGAGGTGCTTGAATCGATGAGCTTTGCGTTGACCGACAAGGTGCAGCAGGCGGTGCCGCTGATGGAGCAGGCATTGCTGAAACATTTACGCAGTCTAGGCCTGGACTGCATCGAGCTGGCGCAGCCGGACATTAACGAGATCGCCGCGCGCTCTTGTCACTTTGGATCCGACGAGGGACAGCATGAAGCTACGCTTTAGTTTCCACACTGAGCAGGCGGTGCCGATCTACGCGCGCCTGTGTAATCAGATCTTGCAGCACCCTCTGGTGAAAACCATCGGTCGTACCGAGCAGGGCTACGCCATCGAGGCTGAGGGCGATGAGGCCGAGCTGTCGGCGCTGGCGGAGCTGATAGGCAAGACCTTCCCGCTCTCCTGCTGGCTGACGCACAGCGAGACGGAGGCGATCGAGCAGTTCGATGGTGAGGCTCAGCCGTTGGCGGAGTCACGACTGGAGATGACCTACTGTCGTCACTGCCGGGATCTGCCAAGCCACAGTTGCCGCCATTGCGACAGCGTGAGTGACGGCCACTGGCTGGCAGAGCATGCCACGCTGGAGCGTTGGGTGCAGCGTCATCTTGATGCGCTGTTGCTCGACGGACGCACCGAATTTGATTGTCGCCACGGCCATCGGGAGTTGCTCTTGCTGGAGTACGTGACGCCCGCTGACGAGGCCTTGCTGTTCTGTCAGCCTCAAGCCTTGGCGGACGCCCTGCATATAGGCCGCATCGGCCAGTTGGCACTGAGTGGCCTGGAAAAACCGCAGTTGCGACTGGTGCCGCGCTATGAATTCGTGGTGGCCCATAACCTGCCTCGGGCGCTTTATCAGGTTCAGCTGGCGGATGAACGCCTGACGCTGGCGCTGTGTGACGCGCTGGCCGCGCGGGGGATCTGCGCCGTTGCGATCCGCTCCCGCTTTGTCCCGCTGCAGCTGAGCCATTGTGATCAAACCCCGATCGCCTTGTCGCAACCGGGCGTGCAAAGCCTGATCACCCATCCACCGCGGCAACAGCGCAGCTGCTATCGGGGGATCGAAGCGCGCTGGGATGGGGAAAAGATCGCGTTTTCACCCACCACCCAGGCAGATACGGCGTTGCCGTTAGCGGCGGCAGCGGCCCTGGAAGGGGTACGCCGTCAGGATCGCGTGCCCAAGCGCAGCGCTGTGCTCTATCTGAGTAAGCGGCATGATTCCGGACTGTTATATCGCAGTGATAGCGGTCAGTACCGCTGGTTGGTCCGCCTGCCCGAGATCAAACGCTCGGTGCGGCAGTGCCTTAATGATATCGAGGCGCGTAACGAGTCATCAGCCCGTTTAATGCAGCGATGCCGCAGTGCGTTTGGCGACAGCTTGGCGCGGGCTGAGCGCAGTGAGCTGATCGTGGGTGGCAGCGTCAGTGATGCCATGGCGATGGCAGCCTGGTTGCTGGAGCTGGAGATCCCAACGTCGGATGACGATCAGGCAATGGCTGCAGAGGCACTGATCGCCAGTGCACTGCAGCACGACAGTCCGGTTGCTCCTCGTATTGACGCCGAGCTAGCGGGTGGTGACGGCGCACTCGAATTGCAGTGGCTGCGGGCCTTCCAATCCTGCCTGAGCTATCGCTTAGCGGGTACCGAGAGCGCCTCGGCACTGGCCTACGGGTTTATCGATTCTTTCTGTGACTTTGTTGCCACCTGGGTTGAGCAGCTTGATGCTGACTACGGCTTGGATGAGGTGATCTTGGCAGGGGATGAATTTGAAAATCCGGTGTTGCTCGATAGGTTGTTCAGCCGACTCGATCGCAACGTTAAGATCCGCCTGCCCAGCCCGCTGGATCTCGCCGGTGCGACACTGGCAATGGGCGGTTTGTTTGTTGATCCGGCCGATCTGGCGGAGATCAAGGGGCAGGCCGCGGCGGCTGCTGAGCCCGCTTAAGGAGGCGTTGTCATGTGTTTTGCCGTACCCTCCAAGGTGTTGTCGCTGGAGCCAGAGACGGATATCGCCGAAGTCGACACGCTGGGGCGAACCCGGCATACCTCGGTGCACCTGCTGCCAGAGATCAAGGTCGGGGACTATGTCCTGATCTCACATGGCTTTGCCATGGAGATCATCGACGAGGCGCGGGCGCTGGATAGCCTGCAACTGTACCGTGAGATCGTCGAGAAGATGGAAGCGGGCACGATCTAACCGAGAGTGGCTGCCCGGGCGATAACGCTTGGGCAGGAGCTGACGCCAAGCAGCGGCAAGTGGGGAGCATTCCCGGCTTGCCGCTTTGTTGTTTTTACTGTCCTCTTAGCTGGAACTGACCTTTCTTCTGAGCAGGAAATGGGGTAGAACAGAAACACACTGGCCATACCAGTACCCACTTCACTGAAAAGAGACGATCCATGGACGCTGATCTGATCCTAGCCTCACCGCTTAAACTCAATGAATCACTCGCCATCAAGAACCGCTTCTTTAAGTCGGCCATGAGCGAACAGCTCGGCGATCGGCACCATGATCCGACTCCGCAACTGGCTCAGCTGTATCGGCTCTGGAGCGAAGGCGGCGTGGGGATCTCGGTGACTGGCAATGTGATGGTGGATCGCACCGCGCTGGGCGAGCCGGGCAATGTGGTGCTGGACAAGCACAGCGATCTGGCCCGTTTTCGCCAATGGGCGGAGCAGGGCAGCGGTCATGACACCCAGCTGTGGATGCAGCTGAATCATCCCGGCAAGCAGATCCCCGCAATGTTATGCAAAGAGCCGCTCGCTCCCTCCGCGATCCCGCTCGGGCGTGGCCTGGAAAGCAATTTTAATACGCCTAAGGCGATGACCGAGGCGCAGATCCTCGCCACCATCGATGCCTTTGCCTATGCGGCGAAGCAGGCCAAAGCGTGCGGTTTTGATGGGGTTCAGATCCATGCGGCGCACGGTTACCTGATCAGCCAATTCCTGTCGCCTCGGCATAATCAGCGCAGCGATCAATGGGGCGGCAGCAGTGAGGCGCGGCAACGCTTTGTGCTCGAGGTTTTCGGAGCGATCCGCCAGGCCGTTGGCCCGACATTCCCGGTGGGCATTAAGTTGAACTCGGCGGATTTCATGAAGGATGGCTTTAGCCAGGCGGAGTCGATGGCGGTGGTGGAAGCCTTGGCCGAGGCCGGGGTGGATCTGATCGAGATCTCCGGCGGCACCTATGAGTCGCCCAGTATGGTGGGCGCCGGGGTTAAGGCATCCACCCTGAAACGCGAAGCGTATTTCCTGGAGTATGCCGAGCTGCTGCGTCAGCGGATAGACACCCCGCTGGTGGTCACCGGTGGCTTTCGCTCCACCAAGGCGATGGAGCAAGCCGTTGCCGATAAGGTGACGGACATGGTGGGGGTGGCGCGCTCGATGGCGTTGATCCCAGATCTGCCGACGCGGGCGTTGGCGGATCCGGCTTTTGTCGCTGATGTGACCCGTCGAACCACAGGATTTAAAGCGCTGGATCGGGCTGCCATGCTCGATATTACCTGGTATGAGGCCCAGCTTAGGCGGATGGCTCAAGGGAAGTCGCCCAAGCCACGTTTGTCGGCTTGGGGGGTGTTAGTCGAGATCTTCATAGCCTTAGGGACACACGCTTTTATCAAGCGCAGGGCCTAAGCACTCAAGCGGCGAAGCCTGCGATGATGGGCGTCGCCTGTCAGGCTGCGTCGAACCTTCTTCACTATTATTGCGCGCGCCCCACTTGATGCTGGGGTGCTCGGCGCCTTTCTCATCGGCTGCGCTGCATCCCGGTTTTGGGCACGGCCTCCACATAGGCGCCGCTCCTCATTTCGCTCAGAGTTAGCCTGCTCCTGCCCCGGTTTATCGCCCAAACGTCATGCCTGGGAACACGCCATTGCAGCGCGTAGCGGGAGAAACCCGCGCTGGCGCGCCATATGCGGCCTCACGATCGGGGCACACCTCTTGTGCTGCTCACTGCTCACTGCTCACTGCTCACTGCTCACTGCTCACTGCTCACTGCTCACTGCTCACTGCTCACTGCTCACTGCTCACTGCTCACTGCTCACTGCTCACTGCTCACTGCTCACTGCTCACTGCTCACTGCTCACTGCTCACTGCTCACTGCTCACTGCTCACTGCTCACTGCTCANCCTATGTTGTGGATTTTGTAGCAACCACGTTGCGAATGATAATGAGATCGATTATTATTTCGTTGTTTTTAAGGGGGGCCAAAAATGAACAAATGGATTGAGTGGCGCATGGCGGGCGTCAAGGTGAGCCCCGCGGCTTTGCTGATCGCGGGTATGGGGCTGCCAGCGGCAGCCCAAACCTCGATGGCGGCACTGGAAGCGCAGTTACAACGCCAGCAAGCCGAGTTGGCAGCGCTGCAGGACGAGCTCGCGGCGTTGCGTCCGTCCGATGGGAAACAAGACAGTGACCAAAGCGTGACGGCGTTGCCCGCGACGCAATCGGACATGGGGTTTTCGTTTGCCTCGTATGGCAGCGTGGCGTGGCACAACGCGGTTATTTACCACAATACGCAGGATCTGACGGGAGAGCGGCGTGATCGGGCCGATCTGGAGCGCGTGGTGACCGAATTTGGCTATCGTTTTGACGCGCATTGGTCGGTTGAAGTGGAGATCGAATACGAGCACGGCGGTACAGGCGCTGCGCTGGAATACGACGGCTTCGAGGAGTTTGGCGAGTTTGAGTCTGAGATCGAGGCGGGTGGTGAGATCATCATCGAAAAGGCCCAGATCGAATATCAGCCAAACCCGTTGTTTGGGGTTAGAGCGGGGCGCATTCATGTGCCCATCGGCATGACCACTGCACTGCATAAGCCCACCGAGTATCTGACGGCACAGCGCCATCGCTCGATTGAGTCGTTGATCCCGGCGGTTTGGCATGAAACCGGTGTCGGCGTGTTTGGTCAGTGGCGCAGCCTGCACTACCAGGCGCAACTGGTGACAGGGTTGAACTCCGAATATTTCCGTAGCTATGGCTGGGTGAGTACGGGTCATCAGCGTCGGTTTGAGACCGTCAACGCCGATCAACTGGCCACGGTGTTGCGGCTGGACTGGGGCGACATCAAGCAGGGCAGCGCCGTGGGCGTGTCCTATTACGTCGGGGATACCAGCGGCAATCGGCATAAAACCAACAAGCTGGATGTGGATGGTCGGGTGCAGATCTGGGATCTGCACGCGGCCTTTGTCGAGGGGCCCTGGACGCTGCGGGCCCAATACCTGTATGGCCAGCTCGACGATGCGGATGCGATCACTCTGGCCAACAAATCCACGCCAGGTTTGGACCCGGGCAACTTTGCCCAACTCGGCAGTGAGTCTGAGGCCTGGTTTGTCGAGGCGGGCGTCGATCTGGCGCCGTGGTTGGGTTGGTCGTCGCCGCTGATCGCCTTTGCCAATATTGAGCACGGCGATCCGCTGAAGCAGGTTGAAAGTGGCAGTGGCACCGCGCGATTTGAGCGGGATTGGCTCAGCGCAGGATTCAATTATCTGCCGTTGGCACAGCTGGTGTTTAAGGCCGAATTTGGCCGCGAGTCGGTAGCCCAGAGCAACATTCCAGACAGCAACTTTCTCAGTTTGAGCCTCGGCTATCAATTTGAACTTTAAGTGCTTCATCTTCATGTTAAGGAAAACCAACAATGAATATCCCCTTCTCTTCGTTCTCTCCTATTGCGCTGGCGTTGACCGCAGCGATCTCCCTGGCCGCGTGCGGCGGCAGCAGCGGCGGTGACGGCAACGACACACTCGAGCCGCCGACGGGCTTTGATTTTGATGCCAGCCTGTTGATCGACAATCTGACCGACGACGTGATCGTCGCAGGCTATCAACAGCTGGCCGCTGGGATGGAGGCGTTGCATCTGGCGGCGGACAACCTGCGTAACGATCCCACTCAGGCCAATCTGGTGGCGGCGCAGGACGCGTGGAAAGCGGCGCGGCGCTATTGGGAGCAGGGTGAGGCCCATATCTTCGGCCCGATCGACGCACTCAGTATTGATCCCCACCTAGATAGCTGGCCGCTGAACACCACAGATCTGCAGGCACAACTGGCGACCAACGACAGCTTTGACGCCGACAGCATCAAGACCTGGAATGACGATGTGCAGGGCTTTCATACCATGGAGTTCTTGCTGTTCGGCGACGGCATTGCCGATAACGACAAGGCGATCGAGGCGATGAGTGGCGCCGAGCTGGCGTATCTGGTGGCCTTGGCGCAAGTGGCGGTCGACTACTCCGGCGAGCTGGAGCAGGCCTGGACCGTGAGCTACAACGGCGGCGAGGCGTATGGCGCGGCCTTGAAGGACTCGGGTAACGCCTATTATGGCTCCGATCTGGCGGTGATCGAGGAGCTGGTGCAGGGCTTGATCGGCATTGTTGATGAGGTGGGTAACGGCAAGATCGCCGATCCATTTGGCGCCAGCCTGGCTCAGGCCGATACCTCTCTGGTGGAGTCTCAGTACAGCTGGAACTCGCTGCAGGATTTCTCCGATAACATCGTGGGTGTGCAGAACATCTACCGGGGTGAGTTGAGTGGTGCCAGTGACAAGGTGGGGCTGAACGATTGGGTGCGGGCCGGTGATGAGGCATTGGCGGATCGTCTCGACGCGGAGATCCAAACGGCCATTGATGCCATCTTGGCGATCGGTGGGACGCAAGCGCTGCCCTTCCGTCAGGCGATCTTGGATCAACAAGGTCGCGTTCGGGTGCAGTCCGCGGTGGATGCCTTGGCGGCTCTGCAAACCCGTTTGGAGAGTGAAGTCATTCCATTGCTCAGTGACTGGAATAACTGAGCATTGCTGGTCGAGGGGCCCTTCGTCCGAGGGGCTTCCTTGCGCGCTAAGTCGTGGTGAGCGGTGCAGCTTGCGCGGTGCTGTTTGAGCTGCGCGAAAGCATCGCGCCACCCCATGAAGTGAGTATGAGTATGAAACCTAGTGATCCCCCTTCGCAGCGCAGCTTGCGCTGTTCAATGTGGGCGCTCATGTGTCTGCTGACCGCCTGCGGTGGCAGTGACGACAAGGGGCCTGTCGAGCCGCCGCTTGCCGCTTACCCTGACTATACGGATGTTGTCCTGCTGGGGGGAGGCACCAGTGTGGTCGATGCCAGTCATTCTGGCCATGGCTTTTCCACCCCAGCGCCGAATTTGACCGAAGCGGAGCTCGCTGCGCACCTGGTGGGGGATCTGCATTTCGAAACCCGCTTTACCACGGCCCCGAATGAGGCACACCCCGAGTTGGACGGGTTAGGGCCGGTGTTCAACAATGCCGACTGCAACGCCTGTCATCAGCGCGATGGACGGCCCTCAACCATCAAAGGGGAGGCAACGCCTAGGAAGCTGGGCAGCGATGCCGGCCTGTTTGCTCGGATCAGCCTGGCCCGCTCGGAGGCCTGCACCGAGCCCACGGCGGCCAATGACTACTGCGCCCCGGTGCCGGTGCCGGGGTTTGGCACCCAGATGTTTCATCGAGGCGTGCTGAAGGCGCGGCCGGATTGGCAGCACAATAACTTCGTCGGTCAGGCCGATATTTGGCTGGCGTGGCAGACGCACACTTTTACCTATCCCGATGGCCGCGAAGTCGTTCTGTCCAAACCGGTATTCCATTTTAGCAATGCCTATGATGCGCCGGAGGATATTGCGGCCAGCGCCTTGGGTCAGGCGAATGTGCAGGCAGGGCTGCGCAATGGTATGCCGGTGTTTGGTTTGGGATTACTTGAGTTGATCCCGGAGGCGGACATTTTGGCGTTGGCCGACGAGATGGATGTGGATCAGGATGGGATCTCAGGGCGCCCCAACTGGGTCTATGACGCCGTCAAGGCGCGGGATGGGGATGCTCGGCCTGTGTCTCTGGGTCGCTTTGGCTGGAAAGCCAATACCCCCAGCGTGCGGGTGCAATCGTTGGGCGCGCTGCGTGGTGACATCGGGATCACCAATCCATTGTTTCCTCAGGAGAGTGTGGCGGGCACGCCATTGCATGAGGACTATTTGGCCCGGACCGGATATGTGGATACAGGGGAGGATCAGCAGGGGGCGCCAGAGGCGGATCAGAGCTTTAGCGATCTCGTGGTGTTTTATGCTGAGACCCTAGGGGTGCCCGCGCGGCGCAATGCCGAGGACAGCGATGTCCGTGAAGGCGCGCGCCTTTTTGCCCAGCTCGGCTGTCACCGTTGTCACTCCCCCAGCTTTACCACCGCGACTTCCGAGCAGCTTGGCGGCGTCGATGCGCCGGCCGCGCTGCTGTCGCAGGTGATCTACCCGTTCACCGATATGCTGCTGCACGACATGGGCGAGGGGCTGGCGGACGGTCGGGATGATTTTCTGGCCAATGGACGAGAGTGGAAGACCCGGCCGCTGTGGGGGATAGGCTTGACGCAGACGGTGAATCCATCAGCCTGCTTTTTGCACGATGGCCGTGCCTGTACCTTGGAAGAGGCGGTGCTGTGGCATGGCGGGGAAGCCCAAGCCAGTCGGGATACCTTTGCGGCGCTTGTGCTGCAAGAGCGGGCACAATTGCTGGCGTTTCTGCGTTCACTCTAGCGGCGTATAGTGAGGCTATACGCAACAAGCCCTGTCAGGGACAGGGCTTGTGAGCGAGCATCGTCGCGTGACAGCTGGCGAGCGCTTTAAGACTCGGGCGGCTTGTAACCTTCGATGTGGATCTCTTCGCCTTCGAACAGGAACTTCACCATGTTGTCCTGCAACATCTGACGGTCGTCGGCATTCATCATATTGAGCTTGTGCTCGTTGATCAGCATGGTCTGTTTTTTCTGCCAAAGGCCGAAGGCTTCTTTGGAGATGTTATCGAATACCCGCTTGCCCACTTCGCCGGGGATCAGTTGGAAATCCAGGCCTTCGGCTTCTTTGTTCAGGTATTGGCAAAAAACGGTACGTGCCATTGCTGCATCCTCTTAATTTGGTCTTGCGCAGTTATACCAGATGGGATGCCCTAGCCCAACCGCTACCGCGGCATTTCGCGGGTGGAGCTGCCGGTAAAGTGGCTGGCTTGTGCATTGCGATAGGCGACGGGAGTCCGACCGGTCCAGCTGCGAAAGGCGCGGATAAATGAGCTGGGCTCGGCAAAACCCAGTTGCTCGGCGATCCGGTCGATCGGTAGGCGAGAGCGGCTCAGCAGTTCGATGGCGCGGTCGCGCCGGGCACGCTCCTTCAGCTCCTGATAGGTCTTGCCACTCTGTTTGAGTTTGCGCCGAAAGGTTTGTTCGGACAGGCAGAAGTTCTTAGCGGCGACATCGATGCTGGGGCAGCTTTGGCCATTGGCGACCACAGCTCCAGCCAGGCGCGCGTCTGTTGATAGAGTGACGGGGTCTGTTTGAGAGGGTTAAACAGATCCGCCGGCGCGCGTTGGGTAAAGCGTTCGAGATCGGTCGGTTGGCGTCGGTTGGGGAGATTGAGGCCGTCTTTGTGAAATCGAAGGCAGTTGCTGGCTTGGTTAAAATGCTGCGGCACGTCGAAAAACATCTGCAGGTATTCTTGGTCTCGGCGTGAGGCTGGATAGTCGAGGTTGACGTCCAGTAGGGGGAGACGTGTTTGAGCCAACCAGGTTAGGAAGCGATGCACCACCATCAAATTTTGTTCGATGGCAATGGGGCTGTGGATGGCATAGCCGGGCCGCCGCACCAATTGATAGCAAACCGTTTCCCCTTCGTCGATAAGCTCTGCGATCAGGCTGTTGGTGAACAGGCGATTGAAGTCGACCGTCCGCTGCAACGACTCGCCCAGGGTTTCCGCCGTGATCACCGCCAACCCGAGCATGATCTGGATCCGGCCCTGCTGAAACGGCCCGCCAAGTTGGATGTCATCCCCCGAATGGTCGAGGCGGGACGAAAGGGGCGCCAGTATGATGGTGGCTTCTACGATTACTCGGCCGACGGAAACAGAACCGTGTGGCCGGGATTGGTTGAGTTGATCGATGCCCAGCCGGCGAGTTTGCCGGTGGTTGATGTGCTGGAGCGTTTGTTGTTTCGCAAAGCCATCGAATCGGTGAAGTGTTTGGATGAAGGTGTCTTGGAGCGGGTGATGGACGGCAACATCGGCTCGGTGCTGGGGATCGGTTTCCCGCAGCATCATGGCGGCGTTTTCCAATACATCAACAGCTATGGCTTAGTGGCCTTTGTCAGCCGTGCCGATGAGTTGGCCAAGCGCTATGGAGCGCGATTTGATGTGCCCGCCAGTTTGCGCGAACTGGCGCAACTCAACGCTCGCTATCGTTGAGCGCACGCTGCGCTGGATCGTTGTCCCCATGGCCGTATGGCTGTGGGGTGTTTATGTTTTGAGGATAGGTACGAGCACCGTTGAGGCCCGAGGGCCCAGGTTCGTCGTGCACAAGGGAGGTGTTTATGGGCCCGTTAACAGGCTATCGGATCATTGAAATGGTGGGGATCGGCCCCGGACCGTTTGCTGGCATGATGCTGGCGGATATGGGGGCGGAAGTTATCGCGGTTGAGCGCAAGGTAAAGGGAACCGCACCACAGATGCCGGTGGATATTAACCGCCGTGGTAAACGCTCCATTGTTTTGGATCTCAAATCGGAAGGCGGAAAGGAAGCGCTGCTTAAGCTGGTTGAAAGTTCGGATGCCTTGTTTGAAGGGTTTCGTCCCGGTGTGATGGAGAAGTTGGGCCTGGGCCCGGATACGTGTCTGGCCCGCAACGAAAAGTTGGTATTCGGCCGGATGACGGGATGGGGCCAGGACGGACCGTTGGCGAACACTGCCGGCCACGATATTAATTACATCGCGCTGTCCGGTGCTCTGTACTCAAATGGCCCGGGTGATCGGCCACCGATGCCGGCTCTGAATCTGGTGGGCGATTACGGTGGCGGTGGCATGATGCTGGCCTTTGGGTTGGTGTGTGGCTTGCTGGAGAGTAAGGGCAGTGGCCAGGGGCAGGTGATTGATGCGGCCATGACCGAGGGGTCCGCGGCCCTGATGTCGCTGATGTTTTCGTTGAAAGGTTCGGGGATCTGGCAAGAACAGCGTGGCATTAACCTGTTTGATGGCGGGTGTGGTTACTACGGAAGCTTTGCTTGTGCCGATGGGGAGTTTGTTGCTCTTGGTCCGATTGAAGCGCCGTTTTTTGCTCAGTTTGTTGAGTTAGTGGGGGGCGATCCCGAGTGGCTTCAATGGCACAGTAATCCGCGTAAGTGGCATCAGTTGCGCCAGGCCCTGACGGATCTGTTTGCGACCAAGCCACAAAGCCTGTGGTGTCAATTGCTGGATGGCTCAGACGCCTGCTTTAGTCCCATTCTGCCATTCTGGAAGGCGCACGAGCACCCCCATGCTAAAGCTCGCAAAAGCTTTGTGGAAATCGACGGGGTGATGCAGCCTGCGCCTACGCCCAAGTTCAGCCGTACAGCAGCGCCCACGCCAAAAGCGCCATCGGGGCGAGGGGAAGATGGCCCCGCGCTCCTCTCGGAGCTTGGGCTGAGCGCTGATGACATCTCCGAGCTATTGTCGTAAACCGGAAGAAAGCATCTATCCAAATGCCGGACGGCCCTGACTGTGGATGGTAATGTCGGTTCGAATTGGGCGGGCGGATGGCAATCCAAGCCCGTCGGTTGAAATAGCATGTCGGGCTCGGCCTCGAGAGAGGAATGTGAAGAGCTCGTCCCCAATATCGAAAGCACAGTGCCGCTGCACCGAAGCAGAGTTCAAGTTCCATTCGGTGGACTGGTAGGGATTGAAAGCTGTCGGGCTCTATCTGGAGCCGACGGGGCAATGGGGATCTTGGTCATCGGAATGGAGAGTGCGAGCGCTAGTCGATGTTCTGTCGGTCTATTTTTATAGGGCGTAAGTGGTTGTGGATGTCGCGCCGAGTCAACGAATTTGGGCTGTTGAAACTACAAGTGGAGGACTGCTGGTGCTGCTTAGGTTTCTCAACAGTGATGGGGTGAAGGAATACAGATGTATCAGTTAGATATCTTAAAGGGGCGGGTTGCGTATATTTCAGGAGGCACCAGTGGCATCAATCTGGGCATTGCCAAAGGCTTAAGTGCCTATGGTGCCAAAGTCGTAGTGATAGGCCGCAATAGCGAAAAGGCTCAGGCAGCGGCGGAAGAGATCCGTCAGCATGCAGGCGGAGAAGCTTTGGCTTTTTCTGCCGATGTGCGGGACTTTGGCGCAGTGATGGCGACGATTGAACAGACCCGCGAGCATTTTGGTCCTCCAGATATTGTGATTGCTGGAGCCGCGGGTAATTTTCCGGCTCCCGCATCCAACATCAGTGCCAACGGCTTTAAGACGGTGATGGATATCGATCTACAAGGCACTTTCAACGTGTTTCGTGCCGCCTATGAGCACTGCAATAAGCCCGGCTCCAGCTTTATCGCTATCACGGCCGAGCAAGCGGTGAAGGCGATGCCGTTTCAGTCGCATGTTGGCGCTGCCAAGGCGGGGATCAACATGCTGGTGAAGGACTTGGCGCTCGAGTGGGGCAGAGAGGGAATACGGGTTAATTGCATCTGCCCAGGGCCCATCAATGACACTGAAGGGATGCGCCGGTTGGCACCGACACCGGAAATTGAGCAGATGATGAAGGCGCGCATTTCACTGGGTGATTTGGGAGATAAAGAAGATATCGCCAATGCGGTTGTCTATCTGTGTTCTCCGCTGGGGCGTTACATTACCGGCACCGTGTTGGATGTTGATGGCGGCTGTCAGCTTGGCGACGCCAGCATGAACCGAGTACCGCAGATGAAAAAAGCTTGATGTCGGATCTTGAGTGACAAAGCCGATGCCGACCGCATCGGCTTTTTTGTAGCTGGAGCCTTTGGTCGCAGCACAGGGAATGCGTCCGCTGACAGGCTGGATAACAGGCAAGGTTGTGTTGCCGTGGGGACGCGCCTCGCGGACTAGGCTGATGAGCGTTTGTCAGGTTCTTGGATGGGCACTGCGCCTAGGCAGCCAGCAGCATCCGCTATAGGCTGGCTTAGCAGGAGCGACAGGCCCGGCAACAGATGGTGAAGCTGCTGACGCATGAAAGTCGCCCCGTCATTAACCTCATTGGAGGACGCGGGGCGGAGCGAAGAGCGAGGGCGATTGCGGGTCGTCTGATCTTTTGGGTCAGTCATGAGGCGGCATAGAGCTTCGCACCAGTGCTGATCAAAATCCTCGGAGGGAGATATATTGCTTGGCGGGTTGACGTGGTTGGTGGATCTGATTGACGGCGGCATCGGGCTCAGCGTAGCCCAGTGACAGCCCAGCGACGACCACTTCTTGGGGATCGAGTCCCAGTACCTCATTGATCGTATCTGGCCACATGCACCAACTGGCCTGGGGACAGGTGGCTAGGCCTTGCTCTTCGGCCAGCAGCATGATGGATTGCAAGAAAATGCCGCAGTCGAGGAGTTGTGAGCCTTCCATTTTTCGATCCATGGTGATGATGAGCCCTACCGGGGCACCAAAGAACTGGAAGTTTTTAAATATCTGCTGCAGGCGCGCCACTTTATCTTCCCGGGGGATCTGCAACGCCTGATACATCAACTCGGCGCAGGCGTTACGACGCTGAAGATAGATAGGGTCCATCTGGTCGGGATAGATGGGGATCCCACCGGCTTCGCCCCTTGGGTTGGTCATGGCGCGATCAGCCACAGTGTTGATCAGCGCATCCTTGGCTTCGCCTGTGAGCGCGTATACCTTCCACGGTTGAAGATTGCTGCCGGAGGCTGATTGGCCCGCATTGAGTAAGAGTTGAGCCACGGTCTGTTCCGGCACCGATTGTTGGCTGTAAACGCGGATAGAGCGGCGTTGGAGAATTGCTTTGGCGACGTGTGTCATAGTGGATCCCTTCCTTGTTTGAAAGCTCAGCCTTGAGCTTAATTCTGTGATGTCACGGTGGCGATGACGGTACCGCTTTGCGTACTAACAGCAACTAATATGGTGCCACATATTCTTAGCGGTTATTGACGGCAAGCTCATTCGACCATTGTCCGAACTCCATGTCGTCGTCTGTGCAGATGAGTTGCCCCCTAATGGATTGCCGGCGTTCATCGGATCAGCATGAAAATCAAAATTTGAACAATGGGTTGTATATTGAGATTGGCCTGTGTGCGTTGGAATGTCCGAGGGAGAAAAGCATAGGCTTGAGGCGGGTTGAGTGACTGCAAAGAAACAAGTGGCGTTTGTGTTTGGGCGGGAAGTGGTGGTTGCCTAAAGCACTGCTTATGTTAGAGCGCGATAGCGGGTCCGCTGACTTCTGTGAGCTTTCGTTTCGATGACGACCGCTGCGAGGCCGTTGTCTGGGAAGCAGAGCTGGAAGCTTTGATAGAGCAGCCGCACAACGACTGAAGGACTGATGCAGGGAAGCAAACTTGGCGCTTCCCTTAGCATGTGAACAGTGCAACGAGGCCTGCTGAGCCTTACCACGCAAAGTTGCGCACTGAAGCATTGGGCAGGAGACGGTAGGCTTGAAAAGCGCAAGCAACAGTGGCGATTAGATGGCACTTAAAACCCCGCTTTATCGCGTTAGCCCATAGCCGAGCAGGGGTACTGGGATGGAGTAGGATGGTCTGCCGTATCCGGCGAAAAGCCTGAAATTGCTAGCGTTAGAAACACCACAGCCCCGCCGTTCGGCGGGGCTGTGTGCGTTAAGGCGAGAGATCAGGACTCCGGCGGCTTGTAGCCTTCGATGTGGATCTCTTCACCTTCAAACAGGAACTTCACCATGTTGTCTTGCAACATCTGACGGTCGTCGGCATTCATCATGTTGAGCTTGTGCTCGTTGATCAGCATGGTTTGTTTCTTCTGCCAAAGGGTAAAGGCTTCTTTGGAGATGTTGTCGAATACCCGCTTGCCCACTTCGCCCGGGATCAATTGAAAATCCAGGCCATCGGCTTCTTTATTCAGGTATTGGCAAAAAACGGTGCGTGCCATTGCTGCATCCTATTAATTGGGTCTAGCGCAGTTATACCAGAAGGCGGGGATCAGCCCAACCGCTGGAGTTCAGATAGCAGCTTTTCTGTCGGCGCAGCCAGGCCGATGGTGTGCTCCGAGCTGAGGCAATACCAACGGCCCTGTTGTTCGGCTACCTGGTCCGGTTTAGTCATCAGCTCCACCAAGACCGGCTGAATGTCGAGATGGTAGTGGCTGAACGTGTGACGAAACGGCGCCAGCATCTGTGGCGCCTTGTCGGCTTTGAGCGGCAACAGGGCATTATCCAGTGCCCTCTTGTTATCCAACTGTGGCGGACACCAAAGTCCACCCCAAATGCCCACTCCAGGGCGTTTGTGCAGATAGACTTGACCATCATGCCGCAGCAGAAGCAGGAAGCAGGCTTTTATCGGCTTCTCTTTTTTGGGCTTCTTGCCGGGAAATTCGCTCTGCCGCCCCTGTGCATAGGCGATGCAATCATCGCTGACTGGACACTCACCGCATTTGGGTTTGCTACGGGTGCAGATAATCGCGCCCATATCCATCATTGCCTGATTGTAGGGCTGGACTTTGCTGGCGGGGGTATTGATCTCCGCCAGTTGCCATAACCGAGTTTCCACCGCCTTCTGACCGGGCCAGCCCTCGATGGCCCGGTGACGGGCCAGCACCCGTTTGACGTTGCCATCGAGGATGGCGTGGGGCTGATCCTGCGACAGACTGAGGATGGCCGCGGCGGTGGAGCGGCCGATCCCCGGCAAGTCGATGACCCGCTCGATATCGGTGGGGAACTCGCCACGATGTTTATCTCGAACCTGTCTGGCGGCCTTGAGCAGGTTACGGGCCCGGGCGTAATAGCCCAGTCCGGTCCATAGGTGCATCACCTCGTCATCTTCGGCATTGGCCAGATCCGTCAAGGTTGGGAAGCGCTGAGTAAAGCGTTCGAAGTAGGGAATGACGGTAGCGACTTGCGTCTGTTGTAGCATCACTTCGCTTAGCCACACCCGGTATGGGGTACGATTTAGCTGCCAGGGCAGGGTTTTGCGGCCAAATTTGTCGTACCAAGCTAGGATCTTATCTGCAAAGAGAGTCGGGTTCGCTTCCATCGGTGGGCAACCTAAAATACAATCACGCGTTTTTGTGGGCGCCAGTGTAGCGTTCACCGCAATGAGCTTGAAGAGCGAAGCGAGAATATCTGATGACTGATGAGCAAAAGCCGGTTGTCCCGGAAGAGGACTTGCGTCACCGCAAGATCCGCTCTTTTGTAAAGCGTGAAGGCCGGATGACCAAAGGTCAGGAGCGCGCAATGGAGCTGTTTTGGCCAACCATGGGCCTGGAGCATAAGAACGGCCCGGTTGATCTGGCCGAGGCGTTCGGGCGTGAAGCCCCTGTGGTACTGGAGATCGGTTTTGGCATGGGCAAGTCCTTTGTCGAGATGGCCAAAGCCGAGCCGGAGAAGAACTTCGTTGGTATCGAAGTGCACGGTCCGGGTGTTGGCGCCTGTCTGGCCTATGCTGAAGAACTGGGTGTGACCAATGTGCGTGTGTACGAGCATGACGCCATTGAAGTGCTGGCGGATTGCATCGCTGATGAGTCTCTGGATCGGGTACAGCTGTACTTCCCTGACCCTTGGCACAAGAAGCGTCACAATAAGCGTCGCATTGTGAAAGAGTCTTTTGTGGTTGAGATCCGCCGTAAATTGAAGATGGGTGGTCTGTTCCATATGGCAACGGATTGGGAACCTTACTCCGAGCATATGGTGCTTGAGATGAAGGAAGCCGAGGGCTTTGTTAACACCGCTACCGAAGGCGATTTCGTGCCGCGTCCGGACTTCCGTCCGCTGACCAAGTTCGAGGCTCGCGGCCAACGCCTAGGTCACGGCGTGTGGGACCTGATCTATAAACGCGAAAGCTGATTTTAGTAATACATTAGGAGTCCTGATGGCTATCAAGACCAACGCAAAGCGTAATACCCGTATCCACAAAAAACTGCGCACTGGCGCGTTTCAGGAGCTGGGGTTTGACCTGTTCTGGACCTTCAAACCTGAGGTGTCTGAGCCGCAGATCGATGCCATCGTTGATCAGTTCATCAATGAGGTGGTGGAGCCGGCCAAGTTGGGTTTCTCCGGCAGCGGTCACAAAGCCTGGGAAGGGCTGATCTGCACCCAGAACATCGGCAAGTGCAATGATGATCACCGTGCGGCGGTAGAGGCGTTCTTTGCCACGCAGCCCGTCACCGACGTTAAGGTGACAGAGCTGTACGATATTTGGTGGGGCTGATGCTTAGCCAACGTTTGCTGGAAGAGGTGATTGCTGATGCGGCGCCGCTTCTGGGGGGCGGAAAGGTCGCGGATTACATTCCCGAGCTTGCAAAGGTGCCCAGCCAAAAGCTGGGCATCGCTGTCTGTACCGCTGCCGCTGGAGTGGTGGGCGCCGGTGATTACGAGGAGCCTTTCTCGATCCAGAGTATCTCCAAGGTGTTTGCCTTGGTTCAGGCCATGGGCCTGTACGACGAGAAGGAGTTGTGGAGTCGGGTCGGCAAAGAGCCCTCAGGTAATCCGTTTAATTCCCTGGTGCAGCTCGAGTTTGAGAAGGGGATGCCGCGTAACCCGTTTATCAACGCTGGCGCTTTGGTGATCAGCGACATGCTGCAAAGTCGCTTGAGTGCACCACGACATACGCTACTTGAACTGGTGCGTGAGTTGGCGGGTAACCCCCATATTATTTCCGATAAGTTAGTGGCGGCGTCGGAGTATCAGCACAGTGCTCGCAATGCGGCCATTGCGTATTTGATGAAGTCATTTGGCAATTTTGACAATGACGTGGATGAGGTACTGAAAACCTATTTCAGCACCTGCGCCATCCGGATGAGCTGTGCCGATCTGGCCCGTGCTCTGTTCTTTCTGTGTAATAAAGGCGGCCGGTTGGATCAAAACAACATGCTGTCAGAAAAACAGAACCGACAGGTTAATGCCTTGCTGGCAACGTCGGGATTGTATGATGGCTCCGGTGAGTTCGCCTATCGGGTTGGCATGCCGGGTAAGAGCGGGGTCGGTGGCGGCATTATCGCGGTCGTGCCCGGTGAGATGAGCATCTGTGTCTGGTCGCCTGAGCTGGACGGCAGTGGCAACTCGGTGGCGGGGGTGGCGATGCTGGAGCAGTTAGCCAAACGACTTGGCCGCTCTATCTTTTAGTCATTCAGACCAAGGCTTGGTGAGATCCCCTAATCCACCAAGCCTTTTTTGTATCTATTGAATATAAAACAGGTGCTTATAGATCTGGCATGAAATTGGCTTTAATGACATCAGTTTGATCTCGACTTACAAGGATGCGCTTCATGTTACGTACGGTATTTGCTTCGATATTACTTCTGGCCTCGACGGTATCGGCCCAGGAGTGGGGTCTGAGTGTCGATCGCTGCGATCTGACCATTAATCATGGCATCGAGGTGGATCACGCTCGTTTGTTGATCAGCGATAACGACAAAACCCTGTATCGCTTCGAGGACGATCGGCTTTGGGTTGAGGGGGAGGAGGTGCGCCTTGACCGTGAGCAGCGATTGGCGCTGCAGTCGTATCAATTGCAGCTGCTCAATAATGCCGAGCAGTTGGTGGGCGTGGTTGATGAAGCCCTGGGCTTGGCTGGGACAGCCTTGGATGAGGTGTTCGGTGAGCTGGCGGGTCTGGGTATTGAAAACGAGAGCATGGGCCAGCTGATGAGCTCGGTGCAGCAGCACATTCAATCATCGATGGTGACCGAGCGTGGCGGCTATCGATTGAACTCGGATTCCATCGATAACGTTGGCGATAAGATCGATGATGCCGTATCCAAAGAGGTAGAGCAGGCGATCACCGCTTCGATGGGCAATATGCTGGTGATCATCGGCCAGGCGATGGCGGGCGGTGAGGGCAGCTTTGAGCAGAGGATGGAGTCCTTTGGCCAGTCGATGGAGCAGATGGGCCAACGCTTGGAAGCGAAGGTGGAAGCGCAGGCCAGTCAGATCGAAGCGAAAGCCGAGCGAATGTGCGATGAATGGAAAGCGCTTGGGGAGTTGGAAGCGGATGTGCAGCGGTTGATCCCTCAGCTCAATGCGTTCGATGTGATCGTTCATGGTGATCCAGATCTGGCTTGGTTGCGCTAAATTGATATAAATCGAGCAATAAGCGGATGTTTAGCGGCGATGTTGATCATCGCCGCTTTTCTTTTGCCTCGCGAACGGGTTCAATATCGCCCGGGTCAAAGGGGAAATGTAGATGCGTGAATTATTAGAACCAATTGTGATCTTTACTCATGTGGTAAGGGCGCAGGGCTTTTCGGCAGCCGCGCGAAAATTGGGGATCTCAAAGTCGAAGGTAAGCAGCCAGATCAGTCAGCTTGAGCAGCGTTTGGGGGTGCAGTTAGTTCAGCGTACCACCCGCAGTCTGAGTCTGACCGAGAGTGGTGAGCTGTTGTATAGCCACGGAGAGGGCTTATTGAAGGATCTGGATCAGGCGGTGGCCAGCGTGCAGAGCTTGCAGCGTGAGATCCGCGGCGTGTTGCGCGTGGGGATCACCCAGGCGTTTGGCTCGAAGCACCTGATGCCACTGATCCCTCAGTTTATGGCGGAGCATCCCGAGCTGGAGCTGGAGATCAGCTTCTTGGATCATAAGGTGGATGTGGTCGCAGAGGGGCTGGATCTGTTGCTCACCATGTCTGAGCAGTTGCCGTTGGGGATGGTCGCCCGGCCGGTAATGAACTGTCGCTTTGCGCTGGTAGCGTCGCCGGAGTATCTGGCTAAGCATGGCGTGCCTTACCATCCGGAGCAGCTTGCTGAGCATAACTGCTTGGTTTATAAGAGCGAGTGGTATGAGCACACTGTATGGGAGTTTGTCCGCGGTGAAGACAACTGTGAGATCCGAGTGCAAGGCAACTATCGGGTTGATGATGCGCCTGCGCTGAAAGAGGGTGCCAAGCAGGGGTTGGGGATCGTCTATCTGGCGACCTATCTGCTGGAAGAGGAGCTGCAAAGTGGTCAGTTGGTGCAGTTGCTGCCCGATTGGGAGCTGAATCATCAATTAGCACTGCAGGCGGTGTACCCGCGCAGACAGCATCTGGCTCCAAAGGTGCGCGCCTTTGTGGATTTTGTCCGTGACCATTTTGGTGGCAGTAAACGCTGGGACCTTGGCAGCATGATGGCAAACCGAAATCACCAGTGACAAGAATCATTGTTCTCTATAGAGGACAGTTAACGGCGTGTTAATGCTGTTGTTTTGCTAAATGCATGATAATAGTGGAATTGAGTGGTCGACTGAGTGTCCAGTTGTTACGGTTGGTTGTTGTAACTATGTAACCTTGACCAAAACGAGTGCTTGTCAGTAGAGCAGAAGTGGATAGAATGCAAATCGTCAAATGAAGGAAACGATTGAGCAGGATTGACCCCTCTGCCCAATCTAACCGGTCTGAATTGTTTGGCATGCAAGTCGTTGAGTTTCTCGATGCGCTTGTTTGGATTGTTAGGATCCAACATCTGGACTTTCAGCCCCGGCGATCACCGGGGTCTTTTTCAGAAAGAAACACGCTCCGTACCCGACGCGACATTAAGATCGCAGGAGTGAACACGCTCTACCCTAGGCAACACCAAAGATTGCAGGAGCATGACCACGACCCATACAGCACTAAGACTGGCGGCGTGGAAGCACTGGCGATGGGCCGCGGTGAAAAAAATGAATAAGCCCAATGAAAAATAAGAAAATTGGAGGACCTTGGGTCCTCCATTTTTTTTCGACGTGTGCTTGCTTAGGGGAGCATTAGAGCTGTATCCGCTCCGATCCCCATTGCGCCACCTGCTGCTCCAATATATCCAGGGGTAATGGGCCGTTGGCCAGGACGGCGTCGTGAAACCCTTTGAGCTCGAACTTCTCTCCCATTCGCTCCTGCGCAATCGAGCGTAATTCCAATAGCTTGAGCATCCCGATTTTATAAGCCGTCGCTTGGCCTGGCATGACGATATAGCGTTCAATGGCTTTTACTACGTCGCCTTGGGCGTTGGGGGTGTTGCTTGCCAGATAGTCGATGGCCTGTTGACGGGTCCAGCGCCGATCATGCAGTCCGGTGTCAACAACCAGGCGACAGGCCCGCCAAAGCTCCATCGCCAATCGGCCAAAGTCACTGTAGGGATCTTGATAAAAGCCGAGCTCTTTGGGCAGGTATTCAGAGTACAGGCCCCAGCCTTCGATATAGGCGGTATAGCGGCCGAAACGACGGAACTTGGGTAGGCTCTCCAATTCTTGGGCGATGGCGATCTGCATATGGTGACCTGGGATCCCTTCATGGAAGGCCAGCGCTTCCAATTGGTAGCTCGGCATTTGCGCCATATCGTATAGGTTGGCATAGTAGGTGCCGGGGCGACTGCCGTCAGGCGCGGGCTGTTGGTAAAACGCTTTTCCCGCCGAGCGCTCGCGGAACGCCTCAACCGGTTTCACCAAGAGATCGGCCTTGGGTTGCAGCCTAAACACTTCATCCAGTCGATCTTTCATGGCGCCGATGGTGGCGTTGGCCTGCTGAATGTAAGCCTGTTTGCCCGCCTCATCATTGGTGAAGTAGAACTGGGGATCGGTACGCATAAAGGCAAAGAAGTCTTGGAGCTCCCCGTCAAATTCCACCTGCCGCATGATGGCGCGCATCTCATTGTGGATCCGAGCCACCTCGTCCAGGCCCAATTGGTGGATCTGCTTGGCGCTGAGCTCCGTGGTGGTGGTGCGTTTGAGCTTCATCGCATAGTAAGCCTCGCCGTCAGGCAGCTTCCATACCCCATCGTGCTCGTCGGCGTGCTGCTGTGCGCTTTGAAGGTAGGCGATAAGCTTGCGATAGCCGCGTAAGAAAGGTTGCGAGAGGGCACTCTCAAGCTCGGCTAGCAGCCGCTGTTGCTCCTTGTCTTCAAGCTGAGCGGAGGCCAGTTTGGCTTTAAAATCCGCGAGCAGGGCGCTGTCTTGGCCGGACTCAAAGGGCGCGCCTTGGATGATGTTCTGGCTGTCGTTAATGGTGTGGGCAAACACAAACTTAGGCGGCATGATCCCGCGGCGCTCTTGTGCGCTCATCAGGGTGATCAGCTGGTCAAACCGACGTTCGACCGCACGAACCCGGCTGATGTAGGCCTCAGCATCGGTCACGTTGCTGATCTGGTGTTGATTGATGAGAAACGCTGGAGTGCCCGATTGCAGGCCAAACATCTGATTGACTGGGTAGGTGTGGTGACGCCAGCGATGATCGTCGATCGCCTCTTGCAGCTTCTTCTCCAAGAGCTGATAGCTCAGTCGGGTTTGCGGATCCAGCTTGTCGGGATCGATCTGACGGAGCAGCTGCAGGTGGCGTTGAGTACGCGCCAGCGCCTGTGCATCGGCTTGCTCGCCGATCTCGTTCCATTTGTCTTGATCCTGTTTGATCCCTAAATAGCTTTGGGATTCGGGTGATGCCATCACGTTTTCCATAAAGATGGTCTCAAACAGGGCATTGGCCTTGGCGGAGCTGGACTGTTGTTCTTGTGCTGGCTCTGCGGCCAGAGGAGCGGCTGCGGTCACGTTGGTCGTGAAGCCCAAGGCGAGGGACAGGGATAGAGCTAGGATTGAGCGGTAGGGTTTCACGGTGCACTCCTTGCAGTGAACGAATGATAAGGCTCGAATGGACGCCAGTTTGTCACAAGTACGCAACGAGGGCAGAAGCAAACTGTTAGCAGATCTTACTTCGGGTGGGAGGGCTGAAGCGGCGTGGTTTGGTATGGATGACGCGCCGCACTGACGGCCGTGCGAAGTGCACACGGCCGTCGGATCATCGCGCCAAGGGCGACTCCCCTATCGGCACGTTTGGCGCTGATAGCGCGGGGGCCCATCTTAGTCCGGCAGAAACTGGCCGAGCAGTTCGTTGAGGTAGCGATGACCCAAGTCCGTCAATTGCATCTGCTGGGGATCAACGCGGATCAGCTGACGTTGCAAGGCCCAGTCCAGCGGGCGCTTGACCTCTTGTGACGTTAACTGGGTGCGTTGCGATAGCTCCGCCAGTGGCATCGGCTCCATCAGGCGTAAGCGATTCATGTAGTACTCCAGCGCCTGGTCCTCTTTCTCCACTAGGTGTTGGCTGTCCATTGGGTTTCGGCCCGGCTCCAGATAGCCTTTCGGGTGGCGCACCTTAACCGTGCGCAGCAGGCTGTTATCGCGTTGGGTCACCTTACCGTGGGCGCCACACCCGATGCCTAGGTAGTCGCCAAAACGCCAGTAGTTGAGGTTGTGTTCACACTGGTAGCCGGGTTGAGCCCAGGCGGAGATCTCATACTGGCGATAGCCGGCGGCTTCGAGCATTGCTTTGCCCTGCTCGAAGATCGCCCACTGAGTGTCTTCGTCCGGCAGCTTGGGCGGCTTTGAGGCGAACTGGGTGTTGGGCTCGATGGTGAGCTGGTACCAGGACAGGTGCGGTGGCGCCAGTGCGATCGCTTGGGCCAGATCATACAGGGCGTCGTCCACGCTCTGGCCGGGCAGGGTGTGCATCAGATCCAGATTAAAGCGCTCAAATCCCGCCTTGCGTGCCTCGGTGGCGGCGCGGCGCGCCTCGTCTGCACCGTGGATCCGGCCTAATAGATTGAGCTTGTCCTGCTGAAAGCTCTGCACCCCAACCGAGAGGCGGTTGACCCCAGCTTCACGGTAGGGCTGGAATCGGTCCGCTTCCAGCGTGCCCGGGTTGGCTTCCATGGTGACTTCGCAGCCCGGTTGCAGCGGCAGGCGCGCGTGGACGCCGTCGAGCAGGGTTTTGATCCCATCTGGCGAGATCAAAGATGGGGTGCCACCGCCGATAAAGATGCTGCGCAGGGTTCGGCCAGCAGCCAACGGCAGATCCTGTTCCAGATCGGCCAGCAAGGCCGCGATGTACTCCGCCTCTGGGATCACGCCCTTGCGGGCGTGGGAGTTGAAGTCGCAATAGGGACATTTCTGCTCACACCAAGGGATGTGGATGTAGAGCGACAGCGGTGGCAACTGAGTCACTTAGAGGATCCCTTTGGCTTTCAGGCCATCCAGCAGCAAGGCCATCGCTTTGCCACGGTGGCTGGCGGCGTTCTTTTCGTCGCTGGTCAGCTCGGCGGCGCTGCGGCTGTCACCGGCAACTTGGAACACGGGATCATAGCCGTGGCCTTCGACGCCGCGAGGCTGTTCGGTAATGCTGCCTTCCCAGCTGGCCTGAGCGATGACCGGGGACGGATCGTCAGCGTGGCGCATGTAGACCAAGACACATTGAAAGCGAGCGCTGCGCTGGGTTTTGCCATCCATCTCCACCAGCAGTTTTTGCCAATTGGCTTCGGCGCTGGCGCCTTCGCCAGCATAGCGGGCGGAGTAGATCCCTGGGCGACCGTTGAGGGCATCCACTTCGATGCCGGAATCATCGGCTACCGCGGGCAGGCCGGTGATCTGCGCCGCATGACGGGCCTTGATGATGGCGTTTTCAATAAAGGTGGTGCCATCTTCACTGACATCGCCCACATTGAATTGGGACTGAGGCACAACCTCCAGCGGGTAGTCAGCCAGTAACTGGGCAAACTCTTTCACTTTTCCGGCGTTACCGGTGGCCAGAACAAGGCGTTGGGTGGCGGTCATGGACGGCTCCTTAGGTGGGGGAGCGTGCAGCCGCTCCCCTGAAATTCAGGGCGCCGATCTTACCTAAGCCTGCGGTCGATGAACAGGGATCTTACCCAGGCATCAATCGACGTAAAACTTCTGCTCGAATCTCAGTTTGGTGTTGAGATCGGAGCCGTTGCTCAGCTCTATGTTGAAGGTAAAGGTCTCTTCATTGCTGTGCGATAACTCAGCGATGTAGTAGATGGCGTCCCCTTCACGGATCTCTTTAAACTCCAGCGTTTTACTGCTACCGAGGAGATTTCTGGCGGTGCCGGAGATCGCCACTGGGACCGCGTGGGTCTCGTCGGTAGGCTGGCTGGTGTCGATCACCGAAACATTCACTAACCCGGTATAGCGGCTTCGGGTAATGCCGTAGTTCTTGGCGATCTGTGGGGTGAGGAAGGTGCTGCCAAACGAAACGTAATGGATGGCGTAATCGCCAACCTGAAGTTTTTGCTCGGCACTGGCGGGCGCCAGCAGGAACAGGCTGGCGATGAGTAGCGACATAAGGGCTCGAAACATGGGGTTCTCCTGTTTTTACCCTGCCAGGATGGGCGGTCGCGAATGTGGCTGCATTGGCGCCGCCCGGACGATCGGCCGGGTACGTTGCCCAGATCAGAAACTATAGACCCTGGATCGGCCGGTTATCATTCACCGGCCAGTATTTGCGCCACGGCGGACGGGATCTGTCTGGGCTGCTCTATCCGTAGTTGTTTGTGTCGGCCCAGCTCGCCTTTGACGATCTGGATCTGGCCTTTGGCCACTTTAAATTGCTTTGACAGGTACTTAACCAAATGGCTATTGGCCTTGCCATCCACCGGCGGGGCGGTGATGGCGACCTTCAACTCCTCCCCATGCAAGCCGACAATGGCGTCGCGGCTGGCTTTGGGTTGGATGTAAAGACGAAGCAGCAGGGCATCGCCCTGCTGCGTCACGGCTTGACTCACACCTGGGTCCAGAAGGGGATCAGATCGGCAAATAGGATATTGAGGAAGTTCATGCCGATCAGTACCACCAGCATGGAGAAATCCAGTCCACCCATGGGCGGCAGCACGCGGCGAATTGGGCTCAGCAGCGGTTCGGTCAGCTGATGCAGTACTGCTTCAACCGGGTTGTGCCCCTGAGAGACCCAGCTAAGGATGGCGCGGATCAGCAGCATCCAAAACAGCAGCAGGCCGGCTTCTTTGAGTACGGTGACCGCCGCCAATAGGGCGGTGAGGCCAGGGTTGATCTCGGCGCCGCGTAGCAAGAACAGGCTCACCCAGCTGAAGATGGCGACCAGATAGGCCAGCACCAGGCTGGAGGTATCCAGTCGACCCATAGGAGGGAGCACCCGGCGCATCGGCGCAAGGATAGGGTGGGTTGCTTTGACGATAAATTGGCTGAAGGGGTTGTAAAAATCCGCTCGGGCGAACTGTAACCACAGGCGCAGCAAGACCACCATCAGGTAGAGCTTAAAGACAGTGGTGATCAGAAAGGTAAGTGCGTTCATAGAGATCTCGAGTCCGTGTTAAAACTGTTTAGCCATTTCCTGCGCGCGCTTTACCGCGGCATTCATGGCGTCGTCTACGCTCGCGCGCAGATCTTGTTGTTCAAAGGTTTCAATCGCCTTGGCGGTCGTGCCTCCCTTGGAGGTGACCTGAGTACGAAGCTCGGCCAGCGACCACTGTGGGTTTTGCTTGGCCATGGCGGCGGCGCCGATCGCCGCTTGCTGGATCATAGCGCGCGCATCCTCAGTTGTGACCCCCATTTTTACCGCCGCTTGTTGCATCGCTTCCATAAACAGGAAGAAATAGGCTGGGCTGCTGCCGGCGCAGGCAATAACTTGGTCGATATCCGATTCTTGTGCCAGCCAGATGATCTCGCCGACGGCGGCCATCAGCTGACCGGCAAAGGCACGGTCTGCCTCCGCAACGCTGGCCTCTGCGTACAGTCCGGTCATGCCCAGCCCGAGCAGAGACGGGGTATTGGGCATGGTGCGAACCAGGCTGATCGCTTGCTTGAGGTAGCGCTGCAAGCTGTCGCAGGTGACGCCAGCGGCGATGGACAGCACCAGCTTGCCGGACAGATCCAGCGCACTGAGCGGCTCGCACACCTGAGCCATTAGCTGCGGCTTCACCCCGAGGACGATGACATCCGCCTGTTGGCAAGCGAGCAGGTTGTCGTTGGTGCTTTGGATGGCAAAGTCGGCGGCAAGCGCATCGAGCTTGGGTTGACTGGGGTTGGCGGCGATGATCCGATCTGCCGGATAGCCGTTGCTCACCAGGCCGCTAATGATGCTGCGGGCCATGTTGCCAGCACCGATAAAGGCGATGCGACGTTGGGAATTGTCAGCCACGTTGGTTGGTTTCCTTGTTGAGGGGAGGACGGCGACCAAAGATGGCGGTGCCGATCCGGACAATGGTGCTGCCTTGTGCGATCGCCGCTTCCAGATCGCCGCTCATTCCCATCGACAGGGTGTCCATCGTGGGGTGCAGCGCCTTGAGCTGGTGTAGCAGGCTCTGCATCTGGGCAAAAGCGGCGCGCTGCTGGGCGGGATCGTCGCTGGCCTGGGGAATGGCCATCAGCCCGCGCAGCGTCAGGTTTGGCAGCTTGGCGATCTGCGCAGCCACTTCGGTGAGCTGTTCAGGCAGTACGCCGGATTTGCTCGCCTCGCGGGAGATGTTGATCTGCAGACAGACGTTCAGTGCGGGGAGCTCTGCCGGGCGCTGCTCACTCAGTCGTTGGGCGATCTTCAGTCGGTCGACGCTGTGGACCCAATCGAAACGCTCGGCCACCGGCCGGGTCTTATTCGACTGAAGTGGGCCGATAAAGTGCCAGATCAGTGGCAGATCGCGAAGTTGCTCGATCTTCTCAACCGACTCCTGCAGATAGTTCTCGCCAAAGTGGTTCAGTCCCGCCGCGTGCGCCTGACGGATCATCTCCGCCGGCTTGGTTTTACTGACGGCCAGCAGCAGGATCTCGTCGGCCGACCGGTCCGCTTGGTGTGCGGCGTGGGCAATTCGGGCTTGGGCTTGTTTTACCCGCTCTGCTAAGGTGGTCATAGATTCACAAGGGATTTGTAGGTTGATATGGAAATTACGGAATTACTTGCCTTTAGTGTAAAGCACAACGCGTCTGATCTGCACCTGTCTGCCGGGGTTCCGCCATTAATTCGTGTCGATGGCGAGGTTCGTAAGATAAATCTGCCTTCGATGGACCATAAAGAGGTCCATGCGCTGATCTACGACATTATGAACGACAAGCAGCGTAAGGATTACGAAGAGCATCTGGAGATCGACTTCTCGTTTGAGGTGCCGGGCCTGGCCCGCTTTCGTGTGAACGCCTTTAATCAGAGTCGTGGCGCGGGCGCGGTATTTCGTACCATTCCCAGTAAGGTGTTGACGCTGGAGGAGCTCAATGCGCCGGATATCTTTCGGGATATCTCGGATTATCCTCGCGGCTTGATCCTGGTCACCGGGCCAACCGGCTCGGGTAAGAGTACGACGCTGGCGGCGATGGTGGATTACATCAATGCCAGTCGGCACGATCATATCCTCACCATCGAAGATCCCATCGAATTTGTCCATGAGCCCAAGAACAGCCTGATCAACCAGCGCGAGGTGCATAAGGATACCCACAGCTTTGCGGCGGCCTTGCGCAGCGCGCTGCGGGAAGATCCGGACGTGATCTTGGTGGGGGAGTTGCGGGATCTGGAAACCATACGACTGGCGCTAACCGCGGCGGAAACCGGTCACCTGGTGTTTGGTACCCTGCACACCACCTCGGCGGCGAAGACCATCGATCGGGTCGTGGATGTATTCCCAGCTGGCGAGAAGGACATGGTGCGAACCATGCTGTCGGAGTCGTTGCAGGCGGTGATCTCTCAGACGTTGGTGAAGAAGGTCGGCGGTGGCCGGGTGGCGGGCCATGAGATCATGATCGGCACGCCGGCGATCCGTAACCTGATCCGCGAGGACAAGGTGGCGCAGATGTATTCCGCGATCCAGACCGGCATGGCGCACGGCATGCAGACGTTGGATCAGTCGCTGGATAACTTGATGAATAAGGGCTTGGTGACGCGCCAGGATGCGCTGGCCAAGATGACCAAGAAGACCTTCTAAGGATAGAGCCATGAGTGAGACTCACGATATTCACGCCTTGTTGCGGCAGATGATCGAGCGCAAGGCCTCGGATCTGTTCATCACCGTCGGTTTTCCGCCCAGCGCTAAGATCGACGGTGAGCTGGTGAAGCTCAGCTTTGAGCCGTTGGAACGCGTCCAGGTCGATGCGCTGGTCGACAGCGTGATGAATGAGGATGTGCGCCAGCAGTTTGAAAGCCAGCGCGAGGCGAACTTTGGCTATTCCGGTGAAGAGGATCATGCCCGCTTTCGGGTCTCGGCGTTTTGGCAAAGAGACAATCCCGGCATGGTGCTGCGCCTGATCCAGGCACGGATCCCCTCGATGGAGGAGCTGTTTCTGCCTGAGGTGATGAAGGAGATCTGCATGGCCAAGCGGGGCTTGGTGATCATGGTCGGGGCGACCGGTACCGGTAAGTCCACCTCGCTGGCGGCGATGGTGGGTCACCGCAACCGCAATCAGCGCGGCCATATCTTGACCATCGAAGATCCGATCGAGTTTGTGCATGAACACGATCAAAGCATCGTCACCCAGCGTGAGGTGGGATTGGATACCAACTCCTTTGACACTGCGCTGAAAAGCTCCTTGCGCCAGGCGCCGGACGTGATCCTTATCGGCGAGATCCGCTCACAGGAAACCATGGAGTTTGCCCTCTCCTTCGCCGAAACCGGTCACCTGTGTATGGCCACCCTGCACGCCAATAACGCCAACCAGGCACTGGATCGGATCATGCACCTGGTGCCCAAAGAGAAACACGATCAGCTCAAATTTGACCTGTCGCTCAATCTTAAAGCGGTGATGGCACAGCAGTTGATCCCCCGTCGCGATGGCCATGGCCGCCGGGTGGCGATCGAGGTGCTGCTCAACACCCCGCGGGTGTCGGATATCATTGCTAATGGCGATCTGCATCTGCTGAAGGAGACCATGGCCAACAGCCGTGAGCAAGGCATGCAGACCTTCGATCAGGCGCTGTACGATCTGTACGATTCGGATCAGATCAGCTACGCCGATGCGTTACATCACGCCGACTCGCCCAATGATCTGCGCTTGATGATCAAGCTCAAGCAGTCGAGCAATACCGGATCGGGTTATCTGGATGGGATCACTGTCGACTTGGACTAAGCGGATACGACGCGCACGCTCTGGGCACCTCCGGGTGCCCTTTTTGTTGCCTGCGTTTTCTAGGGGCAATGCGCCGGCACGACGGCCAGTGCGACGTGGGTTGAGCACTCATGATAAACCGTCAGATTGAATCTAATTACACGGCATGTTGTTGCGAGGGATGGCGTTCGAGCAGAGGCCCGAACAGAGGATAGCGCTGCGGGTTATTTGTTCAGGGGCGTTTCACTTATTCTGTGATTGTGTGATGTGGCGCGGATAATTAATCAAACTTGGGTTCAATGAGGAATTTATTCGCTGCTTTGGGCTCCATCTAACGCATAGAATGATCATATCAATCACTGATTAATTTTCTGTCACGATGAGCCAAGCCTTTCCACAGCAAGAGCCTAACTCGGATCCGAGCAAAGTGGGGCGTCCCAGTCTGGATACGTCCCATGACGTGCGTGGCCAGCTGTTGATGGCGGCCCGCGAGCTGTTTTCGGTGCAGCCGTTTGCCCGGGTCTCGACCCGGATGCTGGCCGCTCAGGCGAAGACCAGCATCGGCATGATCCGTTACTACTTTGGCAGCAAGTCGGGCTTGTTTGAGGCGATGATAAGTGAGTTGTTTCAGCCGCTGTTTGCCGAGTTGGTGGCGTCGTTCAGTGATGGCGACGGCGACAACTTAGAGCAGGCGATCCTGACGTATTACCGTCATCTTCATCGGCATCCGATGCTGCCTCGTATGGTGCAGCAGGTGATGTCGATGCCGGACAGCGAACCGCAACGGCAGATCGCCGAGCGGGTGTTTGATGAGGTATTGGCGGTTAATCGGTTGGGGAATTGTTTGAGTCAGTCGGGCCTGTTGCGCGACGACATTGAGCCGCAGTTTGCCAAGATCAGCCTGATGAGCACCCTGGTGTTTCCGTTTCTCATTCCAAGCGGCATCAAAAAGTTAGTTGGGTTAGAGCTGGATATGCCGACGTTAACCCGTTTGGCTCGGCATCAGGCAAACCAACTGCGACAAGGCATTTTAATTGGAAAGAGCGTATGAATCGCCGCTGGCGTTGGCTCACCCTGATAGCTTGGTTGCTGTTGATCGGCTTGGGTTGGCCCTCACTCAAGCCCTACCGCGCGAGTGAACCATCCTTTGATTGTTTTTTCAGCACAAGCTGATCCAGATGATGGGAGGCCCGATCGGGACTCCCTGCTTACACAAAGAGAACAACGATATGAAGCGTAAACCCCTGAAACGATGGCTTCCGGTCGGGATCCTGGCAGGCTTGCTGGTGCTGATCCTCGCCGTCGTGCTGCGCCCCAGTGCGCCGGTCAATGAGGCCTATGATCGGGCCCGTCTGGTGGAGGTGACGGCGCTGCAACAGGCCGAGCTGGCGCCGCAGATCACCGGCTTTGGTCGAGTGCAGCCGAAGGTGATTTGGCAGGCCGTGGCGGAGTTGGGTGGCCCGGTGCGGACCCGTCATCCGGAGTTGGAAACCGGCCGGCTGCTGAAACAGGGCACGGTATTGCTGGAGGTGGATCCGCTGGAGTATGAGCTGCGTCTGGCCCAGGCTGAAGCGGATGGCAATGCCGCGCGGGCACAGCTGACCCGGGTGGATCAAAATGCCAGTAACCTGCGCGACTCGTTGGAGCTGGAGCAGGGCCGACTGTCGTTGGCGCAGGCAGAGACCGAGCGTCAGGCCAGTCTGAAAGCACAGGGCTTGGTGTCGAGCTCTGAGCTGGACAGTCAGCGCCAAAGCCTGTTGGCGCAGCGCAAGCTGGTTCAGGAGTTGGAGAACCAGCTGCGACTGCTGCCGGACGACCGCAAGGTCGCGCAGGCTCAGCTAAAGGTTGCGCAGGCGGCGGTGGCGGATGCGCGCCGACGTCTGAGTCAGACCCGGATCCTGATGCCATTCGATGGCCGGATCGCCGCGGTTAACGTCGAGACCGATCAGGTGATCAGCGCCAATCAGGTGCTGGTGGAGGTGCATGGGATCGATCAGATGGAGGTGGAAGCCGCGGTGTCTCTGCATGACATGCGCAGCTTGCTGACAGGATCTGGGTCCGTGGGCGGTGATATTGATGTTGCGGCGCTGGGCCTGAGTGCTTCGGTGCAGCTGGACACGGGGCGGTTCCAGGCCAACTGGCCGGCTCGGGTGATCCGAGTGCGAGAGTCGGTGGATCCAACTCAGGCCACCGTCGGCGTGGTACTGGCGATAGAGCAAGACTATGGCGAGCTGGACTTGGCCACGCGGCCGCCGCTGATCGCCGGTTTGTTTGTCAGCGCGCAGATCCGTGCGCCTCAGCAGAGCGCGTATGTGGTACCCGCCCGCGCGCTGCGGGGCGATAAGCTTTATGTGATGACCGCCGCGCAACAGCTGCGGATCGTGCCGGTTGAGGTGCGTTTTCGTCAGGGCGATCAGGTCGCTATCCATGGCGAGTTTGTCGAGGGTGAGCAGGTGATATTGAACGATCTGCTGCCGGCGGTCGCGGGCATGAGCCTGCGCACGGCTCAGTCTCAGAGCGATGAGGTATTGGCGCCATGATCCGCTGGTTTGTACGGCACCCGACTGCGGCCAATCTGTTGATGGCCCTGCTGTTGATGGTGGGGCTGCTCAGCGTGGGCAGCGTTAAGCGGGAGACCTTCCCGGAGTTTAAGTTCAACTACATCGGCGCCACTGTGGTGTACCCGGGGGCGACCGCGCTGCAGGCGGAGCAAAACCTGTGTCTGCGGATGGAGGACGCGGTTGATGGCCTGTCCAACATCACGGAAACCAGCTGTCAGGCCAGCGAGGGCCTGGCCAGTCTGCGGCTGAAGATCGACGACAAAGCCGACATGACCCGCATGTTGATGGACGTTCAGACCCGGATCGGCGCTATCAAGGATTTCCCCAGTGAGATCGAGCCGCCGGTGGTGCAGGAGCTGGAATGGACCGAGCCGGTGATCGATGTGGCGATCAGCGCCGAGCTGCCACTGCCGCAGATCAAGGCCTACGCCGAAGATCTCAAGCGACGGATGAAGATCGACGCGGGCGTGGCGCTGGTGGATGTGGCTGGGTTCTCCAATCACCTGCTGCGGGTGGAGCTGAGTGAGTCCGCATTGCGCCGCCATGGCCTGTCGGTGGGCGATGTCGCCACCACAGTGCGGCAACAAAATACCATGATGCCTGCGGGTAACATTGAAACCGCCGATCGCAATCTGATGCTGCGCTTTGATGAGCGTCGGGTGACGCCAGAGGCCTTGGGTCAGTTGGTCGTGGCCGCCAATGCTAATGGTGCCGTGGTACGGCTGGATCAGATCGCCACCATCAGCGATACCTTTGAGCTGGACGAGTCCAAGACCCTGTTTGACGGCAAGCCATCGGCAGTGCTGAAGGTGAGCAAGAACAAGGCCGAGGATGCGCTGCGGGTTAAGGAGCGGGTCGCTGAGTTTATCGCCCAGGAGCAACAGCGCGCGCCGGAGGGGATCACCCTGATGCTCTCCAACGATCTGTCGTCGCTGCTGTGGGATCGGCTCAGTATGATGATCAACAATGGCGCGCAGGGGATCGTACTGGTGTTCCTGGTGATGTGGCTGTTCTTCTCGCTGCGTTACTCCTTCTGGGTGGCCGCGGGTCTGCCGGTCTCGTTCCTCGGTGCCCTCTATTTGATGTCGGTGCTGGGGATCTCCATCAACATCATGTCGCTGGTGGCGCTCTTGATGGCCATCGGCATTTTGATGGACGACGCCATCGTGATCTCCGAATCCATTGCTGCCCATATGGAGCGGGGGATGTCGGTGGACGAGGCGGTGATCGCCGGGGTCAAGAAGGTGTTTCCCGGTGTCCTGTCCAGCTATCTGACCACCATCTGTATCTTCGGTGGCATGCTGTTCCTCGATGGTCAGATGGGCGTGGTGCTGGGCGCGGTGCCGCGGGTGCTGTTGCTGGTGTTGTCTATCTCGTTGCTGGAAGCGTTTTTGATCTTACCCGCGCACCTGGCTCACTCGATGCACAAGCAGCAGGCGCGACAAAAGGCGGCTCAGGCGCAGTTAGCGCAGGGGATCAGCCCCAAAGCCAAGTCGCGCTGGCGGATCAAGGCCGAGCAGGGCAAGGCGCGGTTTAATACCGGTTTCGATCGATTCCGTAACGACAAACTGGTGCCCGCAGTGCGCTGGGCGGTGGCACGACGCTATGGCTTCTTCGGTGGCGTGATCGGCTTGCTGTTTGTCTCCATTGCCTTGGTGGCGGGGGGCGTGGTGAAGTTTACCGGTTTCCCCGAGCTCGATGGTGATGTGGCTGAGGCGCGCATTATCCTGCCGCCCGGCGCTCCGCTGCATCGTACCGAAGCGGTAGTCGCTAAGCTGAGCGCCGCCGCCGAGCGGGTGGCCGAGCGTTATAGCCTGGAACATGAGAATGGCGAGCCGCTGATCCATCACCGGGCGGAGCAGTTTAATTTCAATATGGATGCCGGCGAATCCGGCCCCCATGTGGCGACGGTGCGGTTGGATCTGCGCAGCGCGGAGATCCGCAACAGCCGTATTGAGGATTTCCTGGCGGACTGGCGCATTGAAGTGGGCGAGCTGGCGGAGCCGATCTCACTGGTGTTCAGCCAGCCGATGCATGGCCCCGGTGGGCGTGCCATTGAGCTGCGGCTACGCGGTGATGATCTCGTGGAGTTGAAGCAGGTGTCGGTCGCGGTGCAGCAGTATCTGGGCCAGTTTAATGGCGTTCATAACCTGCTGGATGATATGCGGCCAGGTAAAGAGGAGCTGTTGGTTCAACTGCGTCCCGGCGCGGAGAGCTATGGGATATCCGGCCAGATGGTGGCCAGTCAGTTACGCAGCGCTTACTACGGATCACTGGCGGACGAGATCCAGCTGGGGCCGGAAAACCTGCGGGTGATGGTGCAGCTGGACCGAGCGGATGCGGCGGATCTCGATACGCTATCGCGCTTCCCCATCATGCTCAATGACGGCAGCCAGGTGCCGCTGGCCAGCGTGGCGACGCTGAGCTGGCAGCGGGGTTATGTCCGCATTCAGCGCTACGAAGGGCTGCGTACCGTCACCGTGTTTGGCAGTGTCGACAGCCGAGTCGCCAACGGTAGCGATATCCGTCGTCAGCTGATCGAGCAGGCGCTGCCGGATCTGATGGCCGAGTACCCCAATGTGCGTTTTGAGTTTGAGGGTGAGGCCAAGAACAACCAAGAGACCGGCGATTCGATGAAACGCGGTTTCCTGCTGGGCCTGTTTGGCATTTACGCCATCCTCAGCCTGCAGTTCCGCAGCTATCGTGAGCCGGCGGTGGTGATGATCGCCATCCCACTGGCGTTGATCGGCGTGCTCTGGGGTCACTGGCTGACCGGCTATGATCTGTCCATGCCTTCGATCATGGGGTTTGTTTCGCTGGCCGGGGTGGTGGTCAATGACTCCATCTTGCTGGTGCAGTATATCCGCCATCATATGGAGCGTGGCGCCGAGGTGCTGGATGCCGTGGTGGAGGCCAGTCGCGAGCGTTTTCGCGCCGTATTCTTGACCTCGGTGACCACAGCCGCGGGCTTGTTCCCCTTGCTGCTGGAGACCAGCCTGCAAGCTCAGGTGGTGAAGCCGATGGTGGTTTCCATCGTCTTTGGGATCTTTGCCTCGACCTTGCTGGTGCTGTTTATGATCCCGTGCGCCTACGCCATCATGGGCGATATGGGCTGGTTGCGCAAAACGCCGGAGCACGCGCAAGAGAGGGTAAGCGTCCGGTGATCAGCACTTGGCAGTGAACCGCTGATTAGGGTATCTGAACGTTCCAAGGAAGGAGCTCGGTGAGGTCTGCGTCCGGTTCAAAGTGTGGTAACCGGTCGAACAGATGGGTCAGATAGTCGTACGGCACCAATCCATTGGCCTTCGCCGTTTCAACGATGCTGTACAACGTAGCGCTGCCCTGTGCACCATTTGAGGTGTTGCTAAACAGCCAATTCTTCCTACCGATCACAAACGGTTTGATGGCACGTTCGGCCCGATTGTTATCGATGTTGAGCTCACCATCATCAACGTAGCGCTCGAGTTTGTGCCACTGATTCAGGCAGTAGCTGATGGCCTTACCCAAGGCGCTTTTCGGCGGGGCGTGTACTGCAGACTTCTCCAACCATTGCCGGAAAACCTGTAACTGAGGTTTTGCCCGTTCTTGTCGCGCGGCACGTTTGAAGTCGGGCGTTTGGTCCTTGATTGAGGCCTCAATGGCGTACAGTTTCTGGATATGGTTGATCGCCATATCCGCTTTGCCGGTCTTGCCTTTCGGCTGCACTTTCTTGGCTTCAATGAACTTGCGCCGCGCGTGAGCCCAGCAACCGACTAAGGTCGCCGCGGTTTGCTCGTAACCGGCATAGCCGTCCACCTGGAGATAGCTGGAAAACCCATCCAGGAATTTCACCGGGCACTGTCCGGCACGACTGTTCTGATAGTCATACAATACGATATTGAGTGGGCCGTGCTCCGTGGGGGAATCAGCACCGCTGCAATAGAGCCACATGTAACAGGTAGACTTGTCCTTCTTTACCACCTGGAGTGTGGTCTCGTCCGCCTGCAGGATAGGCTCGTTCAATAGTTCCTGGCGCAGTCGTTCGTACAACGGTCGGAGCGCATCGGCACTGCGCATCATCCAGTCCGACATGGTCTTGCGGCTCAGATCGATGCCGTACTGCTTGAACATCGCTTCCTGCCGATACAGCGGTAAGCCGTACTGGTACTTGCTGGTAACGATCTGGCTAAGCAGGCTGGGGGTGGCGATCCCTTTTGGGATGACACTCTTGGCTGGTGGTGCTTGCTTTACCTCAACCGACTCGTTGTGTTGCTCGCAGTGACGGCAAGCATACTTGGGCCGGATGGTTTCGATGACTTTGAGCTGCGCCGGAATAAACTCGAGCTTTTCGGAGGTGTCTTGACCGATTTGATGCAGTTCGCTGGCGCAGCAATCACAGAACTTGTCTTCGTCGGCCAGATCCAGCACCACCTGTTCTCGGGGGAGTTCGGCAGGTAAAGGCTTACGCTTCGGCTTGCTGCGGGTATAACTTATCGCCTCAACCTCAGGCTCTGACTGAGCGTCAGTGGTGTCCTCGGCATCGGCTTCGTCAAACAGTTCGCCTTGTCCAGGATGGGCTTCACTGCTCTTGCCAAACTGGCGCTGTTGAGCAAGGCGAAACTGTTCGAGCAAAGAGTGGTAATTGGCTTTTAATTCGTCGAACGCACGACCTTGTTGCGCAAGCATTTGCTTGAGCAATTCGGGGTCATCGGGCAAGTCGTGAATATCTAACGGCATATAACCAAGCTACCAAGTTATTGCCTTAAATGCTTGTTTTTACTTAGATTAAAAGGTGGTCGTTGAGCTGTTTTTATGATCATTCGGAATAAGGCTTAACAGTCATGATAGCGGTAGTGGAGCTTAGGATGCGCACCGTCATTTTGCAGCGGCAAGCCCTCCAACAGCCAGTTCAACTGCCGAGTTGAGATCGTCAAACTCAATTGTTCGTCCTCGATCCCGGGCCACTTGAATTTGCCTTTTTCGAGCCGTTTGTAATGAAGCCAGAAACCATTATTGGCCCACTGAAGGATCTTGAGCTTGTCGCGATGACGGCCGCAAAAGACAAACAGTTGCTCAGAGCACGGCTCTTGAGTGAGTTCGTAAGCGACGATGTTGCTCAAGCCGTCGATGGCCTTGCGCATGTCTGTGACGCCACAAACCAGCGTGACCGTAAGTTGGCTGGAAACCGGAAACATGAACTCATCCTCATATGATCGCAGAGAATGAGCTTATCTATCAGGTCAGTAGATACCAGACGGGTTTCGCCGGACGCTTACAAGAGAGGCGCATTCCGGCCTAAAGCCGCCGCCGAATGGCAAGATGAAAGCCCGCCGCGTGCGGGCTTTTTGTTGCTCAGCACCCCGCTCTGGCGGTTAAGAGTCGGCGGGACCCGCCGTGCAGCGAACGTGACCGGCCTGTGGAGTGGGGCATTGCAATGCGAGTCGCCGGTAGTGTGTCGTTGTGGATCTGCGGCTCAACAAGTTGTTATGTATATCAGTAATGACGCATAAACGACCAATGGCAAAACGGCGACAGAGTAACCAACGCGTCTGTACTTATATCGTTGGCTTTCACTTAAATAAACTCGGGCTCGCTGCCGGTATGTCACATTATTCACCGAGGGAGAGAAGAGAAACTGGCGAGAAACAATATTTGCTATTAATAGTGCAAAGAGCAGAACACCGGAAGGCACACGAGTGTTGGTGAAATACGATATAAGCAAGACAAGGCCAGATAGAGTCAGTGTCAACAGAGCCGAGAGTGTGCAGCTTGCAAGCTCCAGTGGATTGACAACATTCGCCTCTGAGAACTTTCGTGCTATTCCATAGTGTAAAGATTCTATGTGTTGTCTCATACAAGCTCCTAACGAGAACTAGCGCCCTCAGCAGGAGACGAGCGTCGTGAGAGTACGCGCTCGCCGTGCATGTTTTATATGCTTGCGTTGATAGCATTGAACTTCGCGATGGCTGCGATCACCAAGACAAAGGTCAACATTCCAGAAAAATATATCCAACCACTTCCTTTGCGCAGTTGCTGTTTTGTGGGGTAACGGCCCAGAGTCGCAAGAAATAGCAGAGGTACACCTAGACAATAGAGTACTGGCCGCACAACATAGTTAATGATTAACTGACGGATGTACCATTCTGACGCGCCTGAACCGTTCATGTGAGCCAGGTTAACCAACCATCTCATTCATATCTCCTTATCTGATAACAGAACTGCATATAATGCCCCGCTCAGCGGAAGCGGCTTGGTTGGTGAAGAGTTGCGAGGTGTCAGCAATAGCCAACCTAACGATTGCGACCCGCTTTTAGTGTCTGGCTATGTTGCGACTGTAAGTATGCAAATTACTGAAACCTGAATAAGTACAACAACCAGGCTAAACCAAAGGGCGAACCATCTGGATTGAACCGTTTTGCTAAAAAGATATAGAAGTTTGCAGTAAAAAGTCTGGTAACTTACTGTTCCAATGGTGACAACGATGACGACAAAAAATGGATCAACAAGTGGTGATCCGATCCGGTAAAAGTGGACACCAGCAAGAAGCGGGGCCTCTCACCGATGAAGACCGTTAGCCAAATCATCTCCGCTGTGATGGCACGGCAGCCGTACCCTGATGTCTTCGGATTGGCTTCTTCATAGCGCGTCAACTCCACTCTAGTGAACGGTTACAGGGTGTGAACCGAGAATCGTAAATTTCCCTTTATGATTGCAATTTGCATCCGAAAAATAGAGCCCTGAAAAAAGCATTTTCCCATCACCATAAGCATAAACCTTACTTATCTTAACCGTTGCCGACGGATGCCATGCCGCCGCACTCATTGGGTACCAACAATCTTTATATTTAGCAAAAAAATAATTTTTAATTCCTAGTGTTTTCGGCAATAACGGTACTGGCCAAAATATATTAGGCGTATATATACGCTATACATCATCAGACACATTGAGCTGTCGGTACCGAACATAAGTTACCCTTAGGGTATTATAGTGGCGATGAAAGCGTACCTTTATATAGGCACGCCTCATCAATATCTATGCTACTTCAAAAAACAAATCGCTTATGAATGAAATTAAAACCTAGCGCCATCATTATAAACGCATAAAATGGCCAATTTGAAAAGACGAAAAGAAAGCCCCAAAAAGGAATCGTTGACACGAATCCATAAAAAGCACTTCTAGATAATAGTACAACAACACAATAAATAATCATTCCCAAACCAAGCAATTCGTTCTGGATTGATAAAACATAACTGTACGCAGCATTATCCCCTATAGAGCGAGCATCTTCAAAATTAATAATATCTTGTACTAGCACCCCATCTGGCAGACCTGACCTTACAATCTCAAGGTATTCATTTTTCGCTGATAAAGAAGCGCCAGAAACATTTGCAACATGCCCTTTAACGAAGACAACGCAAGAAGTTATAGCAACAACTACACTAAAAAGGATTTTTATAACATTGTTTTTAATCAAAACCTGAAGTCCCAACCATCACAAGCAGAGCAGAATCTTACGCTACCATCTCGTCTTTCCATTGCAGGAGCATACCACGATTTATTAAAGTGCAACATATTTCCTTTAGTTTGCCCCTCATTAATCCACATTGACCTACCTTCAGATATTTCTCTGAATTTTCCACTTGAGTAATATCCAGGAATAGAGTAGTTGTCAATCATTTCAAATTCGGCCATATCTACTCTATAAAGTCCAACCTTCCCAAAGTTCAATTGACCCACACCAGGTAACTTGGGGCCAATAGTGGTATTAAAATCAATGCTAAATAATCCCTTGCCGATGCTTACGACTTCCCAATTTCCAACAGGGAACTCTTTACTCAAGGCTGCCGTCTCAGAGTACTTTTTATATGTGACTTTATGCCCCATGTACTCTGACAACCTACCCATTACATTTTGCTCATTAAACAAATTTGCCAATGCAGCAGTTCTTGCACCATTTTTGAATTTTCCTCCTCCAGCTTCTGCGGTTAACCCTCCGGCAATCGTCGCAATCGCCAATTCGCCAAAGTTGACGCCCATGGTTTTAAAACTCTCTCCCGCCAAGCCTTTAGCATGGGGAGTAACCCCTTTAGCGATCGCACTGGACAAGAACGCCGAAGTGAAGTCGCCACCTTGAGCCGCACTGAGCGTACCACCTACAAAACCGTGGACGACCGATGGAACTATATAAGTATCGGCAAACGACTCCGTCAGTCCCCCACTGCCTAAGGCACTCCCGACTCCGACAAATATGGCGGAGGTGAGTCCGGAGAAAAATGCATCCCTATCGCTTTGTCCCGCAATCTTGCCGCCTACATAGCCAAAAGCAAATGCCACCGCCATCTGAGCTGCTAAAGCGTAGCCAGACGAAGCCATTGCTCCAACCACTATGGCACCTATCAGGGTGATGAAGTTACCACTGGGATCGTGATACTTCATCGGATTGTTCCATACGTAGGTGTAGCGGTTGTAGTTCAGCGGATTTTCAGGGTCTTGCAAAACTGGGTCGGCACTGAGGAATATGCCGAGTGTCGGATCGTACACCCTTGCGTTCATGTGAATGAGCCCGACTTCTGCAATGTGCTCATGACCGGTGAAGCCACGGTTGGTTATACTGGCAAACAGCGATTGCGTGCGCATTCCGGTGCTTTGCCAATCGATTGCCCGCGCTTTCCCCCAAGGGTCGAACAGACGTTGACTGACGACCTGGCCGCGCGCATTGGTGATTAAATCAACCGAATTTAGCGCGTCATTATGGAAGTAGTGGATCTCTTTGCTGATGGCACCGCCTTCTTTGCGTCGTACATCCATGCTGACAGCAACAGAGCGTCCCCCGACATTGATAAAGTTATGATGCTCCACTTGGGCGCCTTCTGGCCCCTCACTCAATCGACGTTCATAGGATTTCCCAAAGTAGTAAAGCCGCTCGCCACTGCTGGACACCTTACGATAACGACTACCATTACCTATGTAGCTGTATTGTGCCCAGTCTTGACCGCGATGCAGAACTTCCGCTCTCTCAGCCAGATCCCACTCGAAACGGCGATCGCCCATGGTTTCCACCGAACCATTCTCATTGTAATGGAGCTGGTCATCACCGACACGTTCCGGCGCATAAGCTCTATTGCCATAGTGATAAATTACGCCGTCCTTTTGAGTGAAGTTTCCACGATTATCGTATTCAAACTTCTCAGTAAATCGATTCCCTTTGCCAGCGACGGCATGATTCATAGAATAATAGGTAGCCTCTCGCAGTTGGCCGAGTCGGTCATACTTGAACGTTTCGGTAATACCGGCCGTCAGATTTTCTCTGTTCGTTACGTTGTTTTCTCTGTCGTAACCATAACGCATCTGACGTAGCCAATTTTGACCATTGATATTGAAAGCATCACTTGCTCCACTGGGTCCTCGACTGTCGATATGCATCAACTGACCGCTGCCTTCAAAGTAGTAGTAGTCACTGCTTACACCGTTACCAAACACTTCAGCACGCACTCGTCCAGACGCATCCATCTCTTGGGCTTTCCAGTAATAGAGGTAACCTTTACCATCGTTGTCCGCTTCTTGCAGTTTCGACCACAAATCAGCCCGCTCTAGTTCAATATCGGACTGCAGCTCATAGTGTCCGGACATCAAGGCTACGTCCTCGGTAAGCAAGATCAAGTCTTCGACGGCATCCATGTATCGTTCATAATCAGCCATCAACAGTTGATAGGCCGCTAAGTAATCAGCAGCTAGCTTATTGAGTTCACTTTGCCATCCCGGCTGAACAAACGGATTACTGGTGTATTTTGCACCATCAAGAACCACAAAGTCAGTTCGCCCGTCGCCATTGAAGTCACCAAACCAAGCGTTGTCATTTGACTTAATAAACTCTCCGTAGTCTGTATTTTCGCCTGCAAGAACGGCATTCCACTCATCAGCAGAGATCTGCAATAGTTCACCACCGTTGGGGTTATACAAATAGTGAAATTCAGGCTTTACTGGCACAATAAATAAAATTTCACCGTGTATAGGAACCATAATAACGGGTGTTTCAAACACCAAATAACCACTGTCACTGCGCCATACCGCATGAGGTCTATCACCATAACGACCGACGGTGTCTGGGTTGACGTTGTCAGTGCTAACCACAGAATCAGCAACTTTTAGCGTTTCCATCGCCCAGGATGCGAACTTTTCTGCCTGTGATAGTGCTTCTTTGGCTTTGTTAGTATATGCCTCTGCCATTTCGACAGCATCACGGATCAGATTATCGATTTCCTCTTTCGTAAGCTCTAGGTTGTGCTGCTCAGAGGGCCCTTTAATCGCGTGTAAGTAACCATTTTGGTATTCGTTGTAAAGCACGAAGCCGTCAGGTCTTACTTCCTTAACGACTCTGCCGAAGTCGTCATAACCGACACTCGACGTCAATTCGACAGTCGTCAAGGAGCCGTCAACATCATCATCAAAGCTTTGCGTTGTGATCTCTGGCCGGGCAAACTTGTCGTATTGATGGCGAATTGTTACGTCCTGTTCTGGTAACCAGACATTATCGACCTTAACTCGATGCCTTTCAGCGGACAGAAGGCCCACTAGCTGCGTATCATATTCCCAAAGAGATTCTTCTTGCCGTTTACCATCTTTCGAAACCTTTAAAGAGCGATACAATCGACCTGATTCATCGTAGAAGGACGTTGTCGTCGTTCCCCTTGCGTCAACCTGTTCGATCACCTCGCCTACACCATTATGGGTGTAACTCCAAGTTCCCATTGCTGGGTCTTTCTGTGTTGATTTATTGCCCAGTATGTCGTAAGTGAAACTAGTGACGTAACTTTTACCTGCATCAAGTTGAGTGGTCTGCTTAAGTAGTCCGTCTGCATAGTATTCATGCCTCACCTCCGCACGGCCATCTTGAATCACTCTAGACATCTCACCGAGTACATTGGTATATCGTTCGGTTTTCACTCCGTTCCTATCAACCAAAGTCTGTTTATTTGCCGAATAAACGGTTGTTGCCTGAGAGCGACTAGCTCCCGGCTTCCAGGGGTCTAGCATCTTTGTGACACGATTTACATCGTCGTAGCTACTCTCAACCCAATGCTGACCGATAGCCCCTTTATAATAAGGCCGAGAGCTTTTTGCTATGTTTCCTCTTGCATCATATTTAAAGTCGGTATAAACCCAGCGTATCTTTTGGTTAGGTGTGTTGCCAGAATGATTCGGCAATAATGATTCTTTTGCTTCTCTTAACAATTGTCCTTGACGATTATAAGACTGAATGCTCTGTGGCCCATCCGGCTCTTGGGTAACTTGACACCAAGCAAAATCAGATATTCCTTCAGATTGACACTTCGTTGCACCCCGATGCTTACTAAACTGAATTGGCTCTTTAACGCCCGGTCGCCATTCCTCAATAACTTCGCCAAACCAATTATGCTCATATCTGATTGCTCCATCCGTTTTGTCTTGCAACGCGGGCGAAGTAACGCTTTTCGTAAAGCCGGTTACGGGATCGTAAGTTGCAGTAGACTTTTGAGTGAAGGATTTTTTGCCTCCATTGACACTGTGGCTAGTCGCCGTAATCAATGTTTCTTCAATAAAACGTCCTGAGGGATCATAGACATATGTTTCGACGCGCGGGGAAGGCAAGTCACTACCATTTGTCGTTGTAGACGTAATATTACCAACCCCATCATAGGCATATCTAACTTCACTCCACTCCGACTGTCTATCACCGCTTAGCTCCCATTGAAGAAGGCCATTGTCAAAGTAGCCAAAGCTTGCTTTCTTCGTTATCGGGGATTGACCTGTTAGAGCATGTGTTACTCTTGTTGACTCGACGCGGTCAACTATCCATTCAGACTCGTTCGCTGGATAATACGTACTTACAGTATCCGTTGTATACGATTCATTAGATACAAGGTTGTCGGCGCTAGAAACAATTCGTCCGACGTTCATGTATTTATCGAAGTTACTGTTCGTTACAGTTACTTCATTAACTTTGGTTCCATCGAGTTCATACCCTGTCTGTTTGCTTTTGGACAGGTGAGCAAACAGCAATGGCTTATCTGACGAAGACTCTACTTTCAATAAACTCGACGAATTACATACAGAAACATCAGGTAAAACCATACTGCCAGTATAACAATACTCATTCTCAGAATGGTTCAATAGTTGCCTAGAGCCATTGTTTTTAATGATATATTCCCATGCTTCCATTTGCTTTCCAGTAAATGGATACATCACACTACGATGCTCTACCGTTTCTCTATTTGTAAAATGGTCTGTAACTACTACTTTTCCTAAACCTAAGTTGCCTCGACCATTAAGGCTGTTTCTCAATCCTCCATATTGATACTCCAAGTGAGATATTACGTTACCTGTGGCTTTACCCCGTACTTTTACGTTACTGACAAGAAACGACCCACTGTGAACCGGCACTGTATTTTTATCTAGGAATTCCCTTTGCTTGTCTGATCTAGCATAAATAAACTCGTTGTCATAAAACGCTTTGAAGCCAGCGATAGACTCATATGAAATTTCAGTCGAGTTAACATCTCGACTTGAAACTTTTTTCAAAAACGTTTCATCTATTCCTCTGTCAGAGTGAAACACATAAGAAGTACGATAAGGACTACTAGAGCTACTATTTTTTCTCCGGAGAACATAAATATCTCCGACCCCATTCCCGTTTAAATCGGCTATATCCATCCGTTTTATTCTATTGATGAACTCGTCTTCATCACCATATAAATTCAACTTGTGTTTTTTACTATCATTACGATGAGAATAAAAACTAAGTGGGGCATAACCATCAAATGTATAAGCCACATCTGATATACCTCTACCAAAATGGCTACCAATTCGAACGTTCTCTTTGTCTTTATCTATAAAGAGTGCCACCGTCTTTCCCGGAGAAATAAATGTCCCATCTCCCTTCCCAAATAGAACCTTATAACGTGCATTTCCATCGTAGTGTTTATATAAAATATCCGGAGTGCCATCACGATTGAAGTCTACCGAAAAAGCGGCCAAAGCCTCTTCATCATCATACCGATATTGCAGTACCCACTTCCCTTGAGACTCATATTCACTGCGTGTTGGAACATATCTATATACCCTAACACCGGTGCTCTCATACTTTGAACCACGCCTCTTATAATGAGAAATTAACTCTGGCACTCCATTACCAGTCAAATCAACTAACTGGCTGATAATTGGCCTATCCGATATGATGTAGCTTCCTGGAGACACTATCCGATTCGGGGGCCCGAACTCATCACCTGTCCATTCCCTATACTCCTGAATGATATGGCCCCAACTGTCTTCTCTTACACCTTCACAAACATATTCCATCACCCCATTTCCAGTCAAATCTGCGAAATAGGCACTCTTATTTGAAAAACCACTTGCTGTACAACCACGAACATTGTAAGTCGGCCACCAACTTCCACCCTGTTGAATGGCCTGGTACAAGTCAGAAGAAAAAACAACTGCAACATCTGCACCTTTCTTTAATACAATATCTTCATACCCATCTCCATTGATGTCTATCAGTTCAATATTATCTGCATTATTAATAACGGAAAAGCCAGATTCTTCGCTTATAAGGCCATTAATATATTGCTCTTCATTTCTGTAATCCCAAACAGGGATTACCTTTCCATTCACACTCTGTATTTTACCTAGTATAATTTCAAAGTTGATAAACATTGTCCCAAGGCTACCAAACCTTACTTGGTCCCTGACTCCATTTCTATTTAAGTCAAGAAATGCCATTCTATTCTCAATATCTGGCCCTCCACCAAGGATTTCTGTGGGGTTTTTAGTATAAGACACTTCATCAGTGCTTCGTGACTGCCACTGATACTCAAATACTAAAGGAGGAAGACAAAATGAATTGTCATGACTATATACCTTGTCTGCATCACACTGCCGGACTTCAGTCAAGTACCGGTCACCAAATTGATCATCTTTATATACTAAAGCGTAATTCCAAACAACACCTGTAGAGCTATCTACTACATCCACCTGATCAAGATAAAAGTTATCTTCCTGCTTCCTACCATTAAACCATCCAGTCTCTGCATCTGAATCCGGCTTCCAATCAAACACAACTGATGCATTACCATCATTATAGGTAATTTTCTCTAACAGTCGAAATTGATTAGTATCACCTACTTCTGAATAGTGATAATATATACCAGAATCAGGTCCTCCTAGACCATCCCAGGATCTAGATAGTTTTAATTGAATAGGAGCCTTGCTTGCATATTTGCCGTATTGCGTAACATCGAAGACGTGATGAACTCCTCCTTTAGACCGCATCTGAATAGATAATGGACCATTATCATCAGAATCTAAAATTGTAATGCGATCGACTCCATTCAACTGCAATCTATACTCGGATCCAGTTTGACCTGGTTCTCCACTAACTAGCAACACTCTTTGACCGTCTAAGCAGTACGCATCGGTAGATTCATATTGAAAATTCTGATTATATCCATCAATGGCTTCAATTTTTTCGCATCGATGGAACATTTTTGGCCCATCGATAGACCACCCCATACCTAAATATCCTGGCCCACTATTATGACTGTACCTGAGCGAGATATCAGGAGCCATTCCACCAACTCCTGGTACACTCAAAATTGGCACGGTATATACTGCCGTTCCATCAACGACATTAAATTCTGATGCTATACTACCAATTGAATTATCATTCGCTAAGGCGCAACTCATTGAGAAAAGCAGAAATGGCATTCCTATTGATTTTTTTATTAAATTACTTTCCACAATCACTCACCTACCAAGTCCTTTAAGTGTTGTATTTGCCTCATTGCACTTGCAAGTCTAACGCCGTTTCCTTCACTATATTCATCAGTATCAATATCAACACTAGCTACTGTAGACTCCGATATCTCTTTTCCCATGGTTAATATTTTTGCTCTAAGTATATTTGGAGAGTTTTGCTCTACAGTATTCACGACTAGCTCGTCAGTTGATTCCCTATCTATATTCCCCTTGTCTACACCAATAAAATCTGAAAGTGATAATGCTAATGTTGCAGATGCAAGCCCGACTATTATGGTTTTCATTATTCTCATAAATACACCCAATTGCTAAAATGCGATTCTACGCACTTTGACATAACCGCTATAACAAGAGTCTTTAAAGAGCTGAAGATCAATAGTTACCCCAAGAGACTTTGCAGCTACAAGAGAGGTTAAGGCTGAAGACATGTCGTTATCGTCGGGATTTAAAGAATATAGTCGGTGGCTTCCGACCGTATTTTGGCATCCACTCGGGTTGACGACTTCATTTATTATCGAGAAATAATCCTCCCCTGTTTTATATCCGGTATAAATTCGATTTATTTCGACATTATGCTGACTAATAGTAGTCGCTTGTGAAGCAGTAGCACAAAAGTAAGTAAGCATTGCAATTATAAACTTTTTCATCACTTTATTAACCCAATTCCGACTGGGGCTTCTCTCCACTGCTCGCTATAGTCTTCGCAACTGCGGTCTGCTGCATCCCAAAATGTTACTCGTACTCTTTTATCCGCAACTAGTGCACTAGAAACTAAAGATAAGTACATATTGGATTTGAGATCATCAACTCTCCCCAATGGGTATGAGCTACCATCAATACAGTTCACTTTCATGTATTTATCGTTTTGACCAGTAAAACCAACTGTTATTTCCCGTGGCTCACAGACGCAAATGGTCGTGCCAGCTAAAACAGTAAACGGCGTCACAGAGACAGCAAAGATCGCAAGCGCAAGTGTGTTTAATTTTTTAGTCATTGATATTTCTCATTCTTAATGAAGATAGAATCGATTACCTAGTGGCTGCCAGAGTATTGTGCACAGGCTTGTTTCTGCCACTGAAGGAAACGAAATCACAGATAATGTAAAACAATCGGGCATAGCCTACATTTTTGTCACTTGAGCTGAAACTGCTCAACTACTGAGTAGTAATCCTGTTCCCCCCTCTGGAGCATTCCGTCAGAGCTAAAGTAACTTTTTTCCCTGTCATATAGGTGCTCAGAAATGTTGCTGAACTGCCTATCCTTAGAGATGTCATCTCCTATATCCAACTTTAGATCCTGGCTTGTCTCGAACTCACTTATATTTGACGTCGTGTCCAATTGTAAAAAGTAAACTCATTTTGGTAAACCCGAGCCTAAATTATTCCTGTAAGTCCAGACCACCCGTCAAAACTAAAATCATTTAAAGGTGTTAACATCAATATCGCTTCAGCAACCCTATGTATAATCGTATCTCTTATACTAGTCTATTGACATCATTACATAACTAATCCGACAGTCTGTCGAGCCTGGAACAATTCTGATATTCATTCTCTTTTCAGTAGATATAGCAGTCAAAATAAGTGAATATGTTTGTGTGAAATTTGAATGCCCTCTTTCTAATGTCAAGTATGCTCCTTCTACAAGTTCACAGTTTAAGTTACCCGATGATTTCGGTGCGCCAAGGTACACATCACCATTTGATACGGGATATACACTCGTAATCACTTCAGCGCCGACGCCTACACAGCGAACATCGCTACAGCTGCCAGTCGATGCGAACGCACTCAATGAACAAAAGTCGCAAGCGCAAATAAATGCGGCATCATTATTTTCAATTTGGTCATATAAATCCACTTGAGAACAGATGAAACTTTACCAGTCAATATATACCCCCCGACTCCACAAGACCTTTCCTTCGAAGCCTATTATGCAGGATCCAATAGCCGTAAAGTCAAGCTAAAATAACGAACTTCACTCACGAACAATACAATACAATAGAAAACCACTAACCCATTTTATCAATCTACTTGCGGTCACTTTACTTTAATATTACTCCAAGGATTACTTTAAATACACTCGTCCAGGGCGGGAGCATACTTTGATCACAATTCACCCAAAGAACACTTTCGCCCTGTAATCGTCATCCCAGCCTGCCCGTTTAAGCTTGTTGCGCTGACTGGGTGAGCCGCAATCACACTGCTTGAGTA